>MNWW01000038.1 GCA_001871415.1 Candidatus Woesearchaeota archaeon CG1_02_57_44
AGGATGCTGATTTTTGTACCGGGTATCTTTCCTTTCTCAACCCCCTTCTCCCAGAGCGTGACCAGGTCAGCGTCGGACTTGGTGAGGGAGAAACCCCAGACAATCAGGTATCGGATGCTTGGGAACGCAAGCAGGGTCTGCAGCATGTAGTTGATGCCATTGCTGCTGTAGAGATTGCCGATGATATGGTACTTGCCCTGCAGCTTTGGCATGAGCTTGGTCCTATCAGACCATAAGGTGACCACCGCGACCGTGCTTTTCGCATCACCAAAGTCTATGTCAGGCATTGACATCCCAGAAACAACATTGGTTAAAAAGGGTTGCTATCAGTCCGTGACCAGACCGCAGGCTGATGACAAGATACATACAACCCTGTGGAAGGAAGGATAGAGATACTGTAAGGATTGAAGATCGATACGCTAGGGAACAGAGAATCCCTCAGGATTGCACAGAATCACTCAACATCGCAACGGGTACCGAGCGCCTGACCCGGCATGCCACGCTCCCAGAGCACACGTACCGCGCCCTTGTTGCCATGCGGGCTTCGTATCTCGCCCTTGAGCTCCTTGCCTGCAGAGCTCTTCCAGACAATGCTCTTGCCTATCAGTGCCTTGGCCGCCTCGCGCGTCTCTACGCCATCGATGACCGCAACCGCCTGGTTGCCGGTGATGGTATGTCTGCCACGCTTAAAAGAGGTAATCAGGGCTTGCATGGTTCAGAGGGAACAGGGGTCGGTTTATAAAGCTTTTGCTGTCGTTGCAGCTACCTGAATCCCGCGATTGCGAGGGTCAATGTATGAAGCTTTCTATAATCCATCGCGCGCCAAAGTCCTTCATAGAGCGGGTTGCCCGAATGAGGGGGTTAGTCATGAAGGCCCAGGCAGACTGCCAAGCGGGATGCGCAGCGCGAAATACCTTGCCAACACGACGCGTTACGGCACCTAAGCCATTGTGCGCAGCTGCCCCATAGCTTGCCCCTCAATGCAATGATACGGACCAGCATGCGGCCGATAGAATATCCGGGTCAGCATCATTGAAAGCCAAGAATAAGGGGTGTTTTTGCGGAGGGGCGAAAACCCCTTTAGTCACCGCCCCTTCCGCAAAAACGTGGGTGGAATAGTGGGTATCATGATAGCGCAGGAATCATGCTCCCTGCGCGCGCACCTGTCCTGCGACCCTGACGAACTGCCCTGACGTGTCCAGCACGCCCGCGAGCTCTGCGAGATAGCGATAGAATGTCGCCTTGCTCGCATAGCCCATCTGATCCACGATCATGAATTTCAGTTCAGGGACTGTCATCTGCTTCTCGCGGCACGAATCGACCATCTTCTGCTTTATGAGGTCTTTTCTGCTGCGACGGAACTTGAACATGACCTCCTGCTGAAGGCCGTCCCGCTTCTGTGTCTGGCTGAGGACCTCTTTCACGGTCTCCCGTATGACGTCCTGCTGACCCTGGAGGAGCTGCTTCTCGAGCACCGCAAGCTTCGCCTGCAACACTGCCAATTGTTCCTTTAGGTTCTCTTCCCCCATGGTCGCCAACCTTTGGATGTGTGAAGCATTGTGGTATATAAAGTTTTCTGTCTCTGAGACTAGTCTCATACTGTATTGAGACACCCCCCCTCATTTCCTGTGGAACATCGCAGAACTGTAATATGCCACTGTAACCCCTATATCAGGTATATACTGAATAATCAGTATATTCTCAGTTTCCGATGCAGGACACCCCTGCGTTTCCTGTGGAAGCAAAATGAGACATAATTGAGACTACTTAGAGGCCATATGCCTGACTGCCAACCCCGCACACTGCCCAGGCAGATGCACGCCACGATGCCTTACCCCCATGGCCTGAAACGCGGCATCGACGCAACCCATAAATAGGCGCAGACAGTGCCAAACCCCCATGCATAATGAATTCATCTGGCTGCTGATGCTTATCTTCAATTTCACCGCCATCCTGCTCGCCTACAAGTGGTTCGGCAGGACAGGCCTATACGCCTGGACGGCTGTAGCGGTCATCATCGCCAACATACAGGTGCTCAAGATAGTGCCCTTGTTCGGCCTGGTCACTGCGGAAGGCAATATCATCTACAGCAGCACGTTTCTTGCGACAGATATCCTCAGCGAGAAATACGGCAAGAAGGAAGCAAGAAAAGCGGTCTGGATAGGGTTCTTCACGCTCATCAGCGCGACCATCCTGCTGCAGCTCACGTTGCTGATGACGCCACACGCGAGCGACACCATGAGCGGCTCTCTGTCGCAGGTGTTCAGCGTCCTGCCACGCATCGCATTCGCCTCACTCATCGCCTACCTGCTCAGCCAGCTCCATGACATCTGGGCCTTTGAGGCCATACGCAAGCGGCTGCCCGACGACAAATGGCTCTGGGTCAGGAACAATGGCAGCACCGTGGTCAGCCAGCTCATCGACAACACGGTCTTCACGCTCATCGCGTTCTGGGGTGTTCTTCCCTGGGGCATCATTGGACAGATATTCATCACATCCTACATCCTAAAATTCGCTATCGCGGCGCTGGACACACCCTTCATCTATCTGGCGAAGCGCATGAAGCCGGCCCCTGAATAGGACCATACCAGCAGCAGGCCTCGCGCCATGCGAGCTTGGTGCACCAAGGATCCGTCAGATCTTTTGCGCAAGAGACCGCACCACGAGACACCCAACCAATGGACCATATTGATGAATGGCACTGGGCAAAGGCCCTTGCGGCCGAGGCGCGCGCCCGTAACGCGACGACGCTGCATCTTGCTGTCGGCGAGCGCTCGGGCATCCAAGAAGACCTTCTGCTTGAGGCATTACGCAAGCTAGGCATCACTGCCATTATCGAAGAACAGCACGCGCTGGCCAGCTGTGTGTGCGGCTACAAAGGACGACCGACCGCAGAAAGCAATTGCCCGCACTGCGGAAACGCGCTGAGGATAGCGTCAGGAACAGAGATCCGCGTCCTACGGTACGAATAGAGCAGAAAGATTCAGCAATGCTCTCTCAAGCAGGACCCACCTGCACCGCACCCGAACAGCCCATCAGCCCTTCTTGGCGTATATGGTGCGTGTCGGGAAGGCGAACTCGATACCCGCTTTGTTGAAGCGCTCCAGGATCTGGCTGTTCACTTCGTCCTGGGTCTCGAAGTATAACGTCGTGTCCTTCATCCAGTAGAGCACCTGGATGTTCAGGGAGAAATCCGCGAACTCGGTGAACGCGACCTTGGGCGGCTTTTCGTCCTTGCTGGCGATATTCTTGTGCTTGCTGAGCACATCCAGGACTATCTCCTTGGCTCGCTTCACTTTCCCAGGCGGGGTGTCATAGGTGATGCCAAGCTTGAAGAGTATGCGCCTATACTGCTCGCGGCTGACATTCTCGACAAAAGACTCAGTCACCTTGCTGTTTGGCACGATGACCTGCGTGGACGCCAATGTCTCGATACGTGTCGTGCGCATGCCTATCTCGCGGACAAATCCCTCATGATCACCAATCTTGATGCGATCGCCCAGCCTGAATGGTTTGTCGAAGATGACGGTCAGACCACCGAAGATATTTGCCAGAAGGTCTTTTGCCGCAAGGGCGAATGCCAGACCACCGATGCCCAGACCCGCCAGCAACGTACCCACGTCATAGCCCGCATTATCCAGTATGACGACAAGCGTCATCGCGACTATCAGGATCTTGATCAGCTTGCGCATAAATGGCAGGAGATGATCATCCAGGTCTGTCTTGGTCTTGGCCGTCAGCGGCTGGACATAGTGGACAAGCATCGCGTCGACCAGGCGCACCAGAAACCAACCGACATCCGCGGCGAGGAGCATCTTCACCACATTGCCCATGCGCGTGGCCATCGCCACAGACAACGTCAGCTGCTGGTCAGCGAACCATAGCGCGATGACCGTAATGAGAAAGACCAGCGGACCCTCCGTGACATCGAGCAGCAGATCATCGAGTTTTGTCTTGGTCTTTGCGGCCGCCTTGCGGATGATATTTGCGCTCACCCATAGGATCACCTTGCCAATAAGGAACGCACTTAGGATGATGCTGAAGAACAGCAGGTATTGACGCAGGGTATTGCCGAAATAGACACTTGAGAGCCAGGCCATGGGATTGTCGAGTTGTCGGATTTATATAAAGGTTTGGACAGCTCGCACGCAGCAACCCTGCAACATCAGTCGTCACTATTCATAGAAGGTGACACATGCTTTTATACGTTCCAAGGCCAAGCCCTGCCATGGGACAAGGTAAGCGTGGCCAGGTGAGCATGGAGTATCTCTTTGTCGCGGGCCTTGCCTTCATCCTGGTCCTACCATTGACCATGGTGACGGTCTGGGAGTCACGCAACATCAACACGGATGTCGCCATCACCCAGACCGACCGCATCGGCGAGGAACTGATCAACAGCGTCCAGACGGTCTACTACCATGGATATCCCAGCACCCGGACCATACGACTGTATTTCCCGCAATACCTCAGCGATATCACCTTCGACGAGCACCGCATCGTATTCACCATCACCGCTACAGGCCACGACCTCATCGTCATCCGCGAGGCAGTCACGAACCTCACGGGAAGCCTGAGCAGCACCGCAGGAATACACACCATAACCCTGTCGGCCCAGAGCAATAACACCGTATCCATCACTGAATGAGACGCAGGTGAATGAAACAGCTCAAGCAGAGCAACTGTACCATGCCCCTTGCATCAGGGAGCGCCAGAGCATGAACAATACCACACGAGCAATACCATGAGACCAGCAAGACTAGCAAGCCACAAAGGCCAAGTGTCCATGGAGTTCATCTTGCTCTTCGGGTTCAGCATGCTGGTCGTCATTATGCTCATGGGCGTGACCAGCTCCCTGATCCAGGACACCATAACAGACAGGCAGTTTCTTGCCCTGCGCGACCTTGGCGATAGGCTTCAGGGAGAGCTCACCCTGGCCGCAGGAGTCCATGAGGGCTACACCCGTAGCATCACGGTCCCTGACACCGTGGAAGGCTACGACTACACCATCAACACCACGACCTCACAATTCACGCTTTTGACTCAGCAGGTCCAGCTCGTGTATCGCACGCCTCCGCTGAATGGAAGCTTGCACAAGGGCACCACCATCATCACCCTCCACGGCGGACTACTGAGCTTGAGCTGACCGACGAGAGGATACCTCATCAAACCACCTACAGAGACCGAATCACGCGCACCATACCCATGCACAAGACCGCCCAGACCTGGACACTAGACTTCATCGTCAGCGTCGCCCTCTTCATGCTCACCTTGCTGCTGGTGGCAAGACTGTTGACGAACACGCTGGAGGAGCCAACGTTTCCACGCATGTCGCGAGACGCCATGGTCATATCCTCCCACCTCATGAGCGAAGGCATACCAAGCAATTGGACCAATGACACGGTCATCATCCCGGGATTGCTCAGCAACGGCCAGCTCAACACCACCAAGTGGGCGCAATTGCATGACTTGCCATACGATACCCTCAAAGACCTGTTCCACACACCTTATGACATCGCCTTGTACCTACAGAACGCTTCAGGCATCATCAATCTGAGCGTCTGCGCTCTTGGCCACGAGACAGGATATGGCTATCAGACGGGCTATGGAGACGCCTGCGCCATCTATCCGCCTGAAGCGCGCAACCTGGCCAGCGTCACCAGGCTCATGGTCTATCACAACGCCCTGGTGGAACTCCACCTCTATGTCTGGCAATGAATCCAATCCAGAACATCCGGAAAAAGCAGCCCGAACGGCCATCGCAGTCAGCAAGCCGCTCACGGAGCGGGAATAGTCAGTATCAGCCTAGCGCCCACCGACGCACGTGCATACTACCCGGCTCGCGCAAAGCGATGTATTTCACCATGGACGCCCTGATGGCGGCAGTCCTGCTTATCGGCACCGTCCTGCTCGTCAGCCAATTGACCACGCATCGCACAGGAACAGAACACATCAGCTTTGTCGCTGAAGACCTTCTCAACGCCCTGCAATCCGTGCCGGTCAAGGACCTGCAGAGCAGCTTCGTGCAGTCAGAGATAGCGTCAGGCAGCATCGTCGATCCCAACCGGAGCGTCATGGAGCAAGCTGGCGAATACTGGGCGACCGGACAGCCAGGAAAGGCCCAGACGCTGCTCAGTGAATTCATCAACAACCAGAGCGTGGAATCCTATGGCGTGCTGGTATCCCTGACGTCAGACACAGGAAATGGAGTGCAGGCGGGAGACGGACTGCTCTATAACCGCACGCGCCAGAACACGCTGACCAGCATCGCGTCGCACCGTATGATATCAGGCGTCAAGCAGCTTGGCCCCAATGAGTCCATCCGCGGCACGACCAGCGTCGGACAGCTTCGCAAAGCGACAGGCCAGCGCACCTGCAGCTATCTCACCATCGGCGGATTCGCAGGGCAGGGCAACATCTCGGCGTTCCTGGACTTGCCATCTGACATCACGGGACAGACCCTCGCAGACCTGAGCCTGATGATCGACGCTGATGACCCCTACCAGCTGCTCATCAACGGTCAGACCTGCCAGTGGATCACGCAGGTGAACACGAGCGCGCTGGGCGAATGGCATAACATCACCTCCTGCGCGCCGCTCATCCTCGGCGACCAGGTCAACCTCAGCATACGGTTCATGGACACGCTGGACACTGCCTATATCGCAGGAGGTCAACTGCGCGCCTGTTACCGCTCGCAGACCGTTCCCAACGCGAGCACCACCATCGTACGGCGTTGGCTTCCCTCGGTGCAAGGCATCGCCAACATCTATGACGGCATCGGCGTGCCTGGCACATTGCTCTCGCTCTCGGCACACCTGCATTTTTCCACGAACTACACATCATATCTCACCCTGGGCAATGAACCTGTATACACGGGCAGGGAAAACCTCAGCGAGCAGACCATCATCCTGGATGACACGAATTTCAGCACGCTCAACTACACGGCGCTGAGCAATACCACCATACCCTTCCGGTTCGCTGCCTACAACACCACTTACAGCATCATCAATGGAACGAGCGCTGACGTGGTGCTCATCACGGACACGAGCGGCAGCATGGACTGGCGCATCGGCTACGACAATACGGTCAGCGGCAAGAACATCAAGAACCTGAGCGCGTGCACAGACGCATTCCTGGGCAATGACACCTCAGCCCGTCTCGATGTCGCCGCATGCCTGGACGCGAACTTCACGCGCTTCATCATGAACTACTCGGGCAACAGGCTCTGGCTCGTCGACTACGCCACGAGCAGCAATTACTATTACAGCAGCAACCTGAGCTTGCTGACCCCCAACAATCTCCTGGGACAGATAGAGCAGCGCTACATCAACGGGAGCGGGAACGGCAATACCTGCACGTGCTGCGCCATCAACAAGGCCTATGAGGTGCTCGCCGACCACAGCACCACAGAACGATCCGTGCTGCTCATGAGCGACGGCGAGCCAAACTTATGCTGCGGGCGCACACAGGTGTGCCATCCCGTGTACTGGTGGTGGTGCTGGTATGAGTGCGCTGACGGCAACAGCACCACCGGCTACTCAGCAAGCTGCCCAGGCGGAGGATCAGCGTGCTACAAGGACGCGGCGGTCAATGCGACGCGACGCCTGCGCCAGGACCTGAACGCGACCATCCATGCCGTCGGACTCGGACCTTTGGAAGATAACGCCTACGCCAATGCCACGCTGACGCAGATAGCCCAGGCCGGCAATGGCACGGTCTTCATCAGCCACAATGGCTCAGAGCTATCCGTGCACTACGCGGCCATCGCCTCGCAGATACTATCCGGTATCACCCAGAGCGCCCAGGTCGCCGTGGTCAGCAACGGCACGCTCATGCCCACGCACCTGTTTGGCGACAGCTACCTGGAAGCGGTCATCGATCCGGGCATCAGCGCCCAGCAGGCCAATGAGCTGGCGCTCACCTTGGAGACGCAATTCAGCGGCTGCGACGCCAGCATCGCGATACCACCTGGCGTCCGGGTACAGGACGCATCGGTCCTCAGCTTCAGCGGCATTCACTGGACTGACCTACTCATCGTCAATGACCAGATAGCCTATAACCTGAGCGCCTACGGCAATAACTATCAGGTCATGGGCGATCCTTCCCTCATCAGCATCCCTGCTGCGTTCCTGGGAACAGGAAGCAACACCATCGCGCTGCGCTTTGGTGACAGTCCCACCAACAGCACATCCTGCGGCCAGAACAGCACACTCAGATACACTTTGCTCATATCCACGGCGACACCACGATCTGACGTTTTGCCACGGGCTGAGGGATGCACCTGGACGGTCGCGTATGAAGATGGAAGCCAAGGCACGGTCCTTGTCCCAGCCGAATACAATGGCACGAATACCTGTCTGTATACACCGGCAAGCATCACGTATGACCACAATGACGCGTATCAGGCCATCATGGCAGACGTGCTCGACCAGTTCGACTTTGACGATGATGGTGAGGTCCTGGTCAATTTCGCCGCATACGACATCGTCATCAGCACCAATAGCATCAGCAATATCCCCTATCTCTGGGGCCCGTCATTGTTCACCATCGAGGTGGGCAGATGAAAGGCCTGCTATCCCCCACACGCCTTGGCCGTAAGGGCCTTGCTTACACGACCATCGCCCTCATCCTGGTGACTGCCATGGCATTGCTCATGCGCAACCACGCGGGCAGGGAGCTGCTCGAGAATCCCGCGGAGGCTCGCGTGCGCAGCATGGACCAATTCATCACGGACCTTCACCAGGACGCGCCCCGGGCAACGGGCATCATCGCGTACCGCGCGTTTCTCGCCATGGACGATGAGATGGCAAACGCGAGCGCTTATTTCTCCAGCCCCTCCGTTGCCATGCAGGAAGCGCTGCTCAATGGCACATTGCACGGCCACACCTCCTCATTGCTCGTCAACAGCACCCTGACAGGCTATCTCTCCCGCGTCCAGGAACTCACCTCTGACATAGGCATACTGACAGCGCTTGCGGTCAGCAACATCTCACTCTCACAGGAATCACCCTGGCACGTACGTGTCTCCTACCTGCTCACGGTCAATCTCACTGACGCGCGCGGCGTCGCCCGCTGGGACTACACGGAGGTAATCGTCGCCAGCATACCCATCGTCGGGCTTCGCGACCCCTTGCACACGGTGGGAACAAAAGGGCTTGTGCCCGCGTTCATACAGCCGCACAATGGCAGCGCGCTGGTCAATGGCCTGGACACGACCGAGCTGCAGCGGCTCATCAACAATTCCCAGTACCTGGAGTCAGCGAACGCCCCGAGCTTTCTTGACAGGCTCTCGGGCAATTTGACCTCGAGCGAGCAGGGCATACAGACCATTGTCAATATTGGAGCACTGCTCGACCAGGGCGTCACTATCCATGACGCCAGCCGTGTCGATTACCTCTACTTTGACAACGAAAGCATGGGCGCGATGGGATCATTGGCCTGCAATTTCGCCAACACCTCCCTTCCCTGGCTCGCGCTGGATATCGCGCACCTAGATGACTTTGAGCTGACTGGGCTTAACTATACATCCTGTGGATAACGGGATAACGCGCGGATAACGCAGTCATTGATTCCATGGCAGCCCTCCCATGCCCACCACCCCATGGCAACCATGCCTTGTCATCCACACAATCCGCCTCTGTCCTGAAAAAGCCACCATTGCCTCCCCGCAACGCCAAGATATAAATACCTGCAGGCCCTAAAACAGGTCATGGAGATACTTACCGGACCTGATAAATTGCTGGACCTGGTACGACGTGACAAGCGCGTCGCGGTATCCAGAGCAGCCAAGGAACTCAAGGTTGGCGCTGAGACCATCAAGGAATGGGCGCGGTTCCTGGAAGAGGGCGATATGATCAGCACAGAATACGGCCTTTCCCAGATGTTCCTTATCGAGCGTCAGCTCAGCAAGAAGGAAGTAGCCAAGAAGCTCAAGGACTATGAAGGCCATCGCGACGCGTTCCAACGCAAGATCGAGGCGAGCATCAGCGGCCTGCATGAGCAATCAGGCCTTATCAAGGAGTTCCAGGACGAGTTTTCAGCGCTACGAAAGCGGCTTGGCTCTGAAATGGGAAAAGTGGGCAAAGAGCTCTCGCAGCTGCAGGCGTATCAGGATGCCAAGCGAGGACTGGAAAAAACCTGGCGGGAATCCCATAAAGCGCATGAGCAGGAAGCCAATGAGGCCAAAGCAGGACTCAAGGATGATGTCATGCGCATCGAACAGTTGCTTTCCAGCCTTCGTGAAGAGCGCTCATCCATCACCAAGGACAACAAATCTGTGGCAGAGGACCTGAATGCCGAGGCGGCCATCATGGAGCGCATCAACGCCCTGGGCAAGGAACTCGCGCAGGCAGGCAAACGAGCGCAAGGAAAGAGTGAGGAGCTTCAAAGGATCGAGTCGCATCTGTCAGCGCTCGAGCAGCAGGCCGGCAAGCTACTGACTGGCCTGGAGCGACGCAAAGCCAAGACCCTAGACGCTATCGAAGAGAAACAAGCGAAGCAGGATGAGCGCATCAAAGCTGCTGAAGAAGCACTGCTGACCAAGATGCGCGAAGCGGAGCAGGCATATGCTGCATCGCAGGGTAAGCTTGACGGCCTCGCGCAGGACGCGGAGCGCTTCCTCAAGCGCAAGCAGGACATCGAGCAGCTGCTCAGTGGCATAGACCATGATGAGCACGAGCTGGAAAAGGAGCTGACTGAACTGTTCAAGAAGACACAGATAGTCTCCTTCCTATCATCGAAGCAGGACGGCAAGAAATACCTCAAGGAACTCGACTCGCAGTACAATCGCCTGGACAAGAAGCGGGACTCGCTACGTGACAAGGTGCATGAGCTTCTCTCCCGCATCACCGACCATGGCAAAACGGACAGCAAAAAAAAGGGGTGAACCAAAATCGGCGAAGTCGTCGAGCGTTCTAGACAGCTACAGCTTTCAGGCAGGCAACATCCCCATCAGCATACGCATCTCCCAGAAGCCAGGGGAGTACGTGCCTATCTACGAGGTGAACATCTCCCACATCAGCCCGACCACTGAGGGCATTCTTGAACGCATCCGCCAGGAGCTCATCAAACAAGTCAATCTAGGCATGGTCGATATCACTGATGAGAAAAAAGGCACCATCATCGAGGACCGTTTCAAGGAGACCATCACGGTCCTGGTCAGGAAATATTTTCCAGATGTGGACACGGAGACAGAAGGTTTTCTCATCACCTACCTTATCGCGAAAGCGCTTGGTCTTGGCTCGCTGGAACTGCTGATGCAGGACGCGAATCTTGAAGAGATAGTAGTCAATACCACTGATGAACCGGTCTGGGTCTATCACAAGCGCTTCGAATGGCTCAAGACCAACATCACGCTCAGCAACGAGGAAGAGACCAGACACTACGCGGCCACCATCGGCCGCAAGATAGGCAGGCAGATAACTATCCTGCAACCGTTGCTTGACGCGCACCTCACGAGCGGCGATAGGGTCAATGCCACGCTGCATCCCATCAGCACCAAGGGCAACACCATCACCATCAGGAAGTTCAGCAAGGATCCTTGGACCATAACAAGGTTCATTGAATCTGGCACGATCTCGCCCAGGGCGGTCGCGCTCATATGGCTCGCTATCCAGTATGAGATGAGCATCCTCATCGCCGGAGGAACAGCCAGCGGCAAGACATCGACACTCAATTGCCTGGCCAGTTTTTTTCCACCTAACCAGCGCATCATCACCATCGAGGATACGCGGGAGATCATGCTGCCCGTATTTTTGCACTGGGTCCCCATGGTCACGAGGCTGCCTAATCCCGAGGGCAAGGGCGAACTAACCATGGGCAATCTGCTGGTCAATTCCCTGCGCATGCGCCCAGACAGGATCCTGGTCGGAGAAGTACGACGCAAGGCTGAATCAGAGACGCTCTTTGAGGCCATCCACACGGGCCACAGCGTCTACGCCACCATCCACGCCAACAGCGCCCAGGAGACGGTCGATCGGCTGACCACGCCGCCCATTGACGTCCCACCCATCCTGATTCCCGCCATCTCCCTTATCGTCGTGCAGCTGCGCAACCGCCGCACGGGCGCGCGCAGGACATTCCAGATAGCGGAAGTGCTGCCGGACGCGAGTATCAATGTGCTCATGCAATATGACCCGCGGAAGGATGTGCTCGTAGAGAAGAGCAAGTCCAAGGCGTTCCTTGAAACATTGCGATTATTCACCGGGTATTCCGCTACGGATGTGGAAAAAGACCTGCAAGAGAAGATAAAAGTGCTCGAGTACCTTGTCAAGCAAAAGATAAGCAGCGTCAATGATGTCGGCCACATCGTGGCCATGTACTATACGGACAAGAAGCAGCTGTTCTCCTGCATCAAGAACAATACGTGCATACGGAGGAGCTGACATGTTCCTCACGTCGCTGCTCGCGCGCCGCATCCCTGACCTGAAGCTTCGCCTGCTGCAGGCGCGCATGCCGGATACGCCAGAGCAGTATGTCGCCAAGTCGCTCAATGGCGCGTTCGTGTTCTCCTTCGCCCTCGCCATGATAGCCCTGCTGTTCACCAAAAGCCCGATAGCCCTGTTGCTGGCCGTGCTGCTCACGCCGTTGCTCTTCCTCTACTTCCTCAAGTACGTGGACATGCGCGTCTTGCAGCAGCAGCGCGCCATCGGACAGGAGATCGTGTTCGCCGGAAGGTTTTTGCTCATTGAACTCGAATCGGATGTGCCATTATTTTCCGCGTTCCAGAACCTGGCGCACAACTACAAGAACATCGGACAGTACTTCCAGGAGATAGTCGACAAGGTCAACCTTGGGACCTCGCTTGAAGACGCCCTCGCTGAGGCGCTTGAGACAAGCCCATCTGACGATCTTCGCAACCTGCTCTGGCAGACACTCAACAGCATCAAGACCGGCGCGAGCATCCGCGACAGCATGTCGGTAGCCATCGAGCAGATAGTGCGCGAGCAGCATATCCTGGTCGAGGAATACGGCAGAAAGCTCTCGCCGCTGGCCATGTTCTACATGATGATGGCCGTCATCGCGCCCAGCCTTGGCGTCGCCATCCTCATCGTCATCGCCACCTTCATCGGCCTGCGTCTGCGCCTTCCGGTGCTGCTGACCATGGCAGGCGGCATCGGATTCATGCAGTTCATGTTCCTTGCCATCATCAGGTCATCGCGGCCTCCGGTGGATTTTGACTGAACCACGCCCACCTACAGGAACCAGGAATCAACATATCATGAAGCACACGACACGCAATAGAGCCCGCAGCAAACGGGCACGACCATCTGCTCGCGCAGGCAGCGCCCGCACCAGGCCAACTCGCGCGTCCACCACGACAGCCACCATACCATCACGCGCAAGAGGCACGAACAACAGGGAAGGGTCAGCTGCGCCGCCGGCGGATCCAGGAGCAGTCAGAGCACCAGAGATCGCGACCAATCAGGCAAGCGCGCAGTCCAATAGACAGAAGTATCATCACGATAGACGCGCCAAGCCCGCACGGAAAAAATCCCTGCTGCTTGACAGCGTCGCCCGGCGCAGAAGGCTCGCGTCCCAACTGGAGAAAGCGGGGCTTGGACATCTGCCCCCCGTGCGGGTGTCACTGCGGCTCTTCCAGCTCAGCGTCGGCATACTTTTTTTCCTGAGTGTCTGGATACTGATACAGGCAATCCCCTTCAAGCCAAACCCCTACGCCGCCGCATTCTTCATCCTGGGCCTGTGGACGGCCGTGCTCTTGCTCGTGCTCCTGATGGTCTGGTTCGTCTTCCTGGCGTACCTTGACGTGCGCACCTATCAGCGGACCAAAGCAGTCGAAGAAGTCTTACCTGATTTCCTGCAATACACGGCATCGAACATCAGCGCCGGCATGTCCATTGACCGCGCGCTCTGGTATGCGGTACGGCCACGCTTCGGCGTGTTCGCCAAAGAGATAGAGGATGTGGCCAAATCCACTATCTCCGGCGAGGAGCTCAGCTCTGCCTTGACGCGCTTCGCCAACAAGTATGATTCTGTCACGTTGCAACGCAGCATCAACCTGCTGCTTGAAGGCATGGCAGCAGGAGGCCAGCTGGCGGATCTGCTCAATAAGATAAGCATGAACCTGCGCGAGACGCGCATCATGAAAAAGCAGATGTCCGCGAACATCACCACGTACGTCATCTTCATCAATTTCGCCACACTCATCGCCGCCCCCTTCCTGTTCGCGCTTTCGACGCAGCTCGCGACCATCATCCAGGACCTTATCGGCACGCTAGTCATCGACAAGAGCTCGTCGTCCATGAGCACGCTGCAGCTATCAGCCGACGTGGTATCGGTGCATGAGTTCCGCATCTTCTGCATGGTGGTGCTGACATTGAGCGCCGTCTTCTCCACGCTCATCACGGGCACCATCAAGAAGGGCAATGCCCGAGAGAGTATGCTGAACATCCCCACGAATATCGCCATAACCTTGGGACTTTACCTGATAGCCACCAAAGTGCTTTCCACCATGCTGGGCTCGTTTTTCTGAGACCGTCTGATCGCGCCTGTCCTGACCAGAGAATGAGAGCGGATGCCCCCCCTTAAGGCATGGCAGACCATATGTCTGCACCTACGGAAGCATCCAGATGCCAGAAACTGCTGAATATCGCACCAATAATGCAACATAACACACCCTACCAGGACATTTATTTCGTAAAACTCTATGAAATCGACAGCACCACCACGGAAACGTATACTGATATACGAAAAGTTTATATAGTTCTGCCCCGAAAAAAGAGCAAAATATAACCAAAGAGGTGAAATTTATGGATAACAAAGGCCAGGCAGCCATGGAGTTCCTCATGACCTATGGCTGGGCAATTATCGTGGTCCTTGCGGCCATAGGGGCTCTCGCGTATTTCGGAGTCCTGAGCCCGACCACGATACTGCCACAGCGCACCACGTTTCCGTCACCTCTGCCCAACATCGACGTAGCATCCGTGAGCGCGCTGTCAGACAGTGTCGAAGTCGCGTTCACCAACAATGTCGGCTACACCATCGATGTCATCTCGGCAGGGGCTGCGGCTACCGATGACTGCGGCGGAACAGTCGCGCTGGAGAACCCACCGACAAATGTAGTGAATGGCGCCAAGTTCAAGGTGAACTGGTCATGCGGCGGCGGTGTCACAGCAGGCAAGTTCAAGTCTGACTTGACCTTCTCGTACACCAACGACTACACCAACCAGACGCACCAGCATAGTGGCTCTGTCGCGGGCAACGCTGTCTCCAGTTAATCTGAGACAGTACATTTTTATTTTTCCTTCTCTTTTCTTTTCTCATGACAAAGCAAGCATCTCATCCTGACAAGCATCCATCGCACTTCTCGTCCATGACCGACGCATCCCATTCGCCTGCACCCACGGCAACCGCTGGCAAGCCAGACGCCAACCCTGACGCCGCACGGTTCGCGCAACTGCAATCACTCATCCGACGGCTGCGCGGACCTGGCGGCTGTCCCTGGGACCGCGAGCAGACCCTGCAGGGCCTTGGCATCGACCTGCTCGACGAAGCCATCGAAGCTCAAGCCGCTATCGCCAATGACGATATGGCTGAGCTCAAGGAAGAGCTTGGCGATGTCATCTGGGCCGCCATCATGACCGCGGAAATCGCGCAGGAGCAAGGACTTTTTTCCGTGGATGAATCAATGGCAGCAGCCTGCGCAAAACTCGTGCACAGGCACCCGCACATCTTTGGGGATCAGAAGGCAGGCAACGCAGAGGAAGCACTCACCATCTTCTACGCGCAAAAAGCCAAGGAAGGCAGGAAGCCAAAGGAGCGGCTGAGCAGGGGAAGCGATGCTCACCAGGACAGCATGGCCGCGGCGGAAGCGACGCTACGCGACGCTTTTGTCGCATACCTGAGGGACGGCACCATAGAGCAGCTGGCGGACCTGGCAGAGCTGTGCAATGTAGTGGCCGCCCACCATCAGAAAGACCTGAGCACGGTCAGGGATGAGCGCGCCAAGGACGCAGGAGCATACCCTCTGCCAGGCGCAGTGCGACGATAGGACATCCTTAGGAGACCATCCTTGGGAAACCATCATTGGCCCGTCCTACCTCCCCTGCACCGCATTTCAAACGCTCAATGCCTGCGATGCAAGTGGTCCCAGGCAAGTCTCATGACACTGCCCACTTGGTCCTCATCCCAGCCCTGCGTCAGCAACTGCTGCCTGGCCACATCCCAAGAATAGCCAACCTGTGCCGTCCTCACGACGTAGGTCACTGCTTGCCTCACTGCCGGGTCCTGTGCGTCAAGCAACGCCGTGCCCGATGCTGGCGCAGGAGCAAGCAGCTTTTGCACCAGCAACCCTCCCAACAGCATGGTGAAGCCGAACGCGATGAGGAAGAATACCCACGGATGTCCAGCAGGTGATGATAAGGATGCCTCTTGCCCATGCGATGACCATGATGTCTCCTGCGCAGGCATCTGGGCTGAGGCCGACGCGGCATCGCCCTGAGGGAACTGCTGGGCAAGCGGCACTATCGCTGCCCGGGCAGGAGGGGAGGCCAACGGAGCATCGGGCTGCGGGAGCTGGGCAGATGCGCCGTCCTGCTCTGACGCGGCTCCTGGTTCAGATGGCGCGTCATATCGCGCAAACCCGCTGTACAGGTCATACTCATCAAGCCCCGTAGCCACAGCATCGGCATCCTGTGGGCCGTAACCATCTGACGATGACGCTGGCATGGTGGTCGATGCCGGGGCATCAGCAGGATCGCTTGCGCTGATACTCAGATCATCCCACACCATATTACCGTGCGCGTCCCGCGCAACAGCCCTGATGACATGCATGCCCGGGGCCTTGAACGTGTAGTCGACCTGCGCGCCGAACCGTACATCACTCGTATCGATATGCCACTCCACCCCTACCGCATCATTGTCCGGATCAGTGACCTGCGCGCTCAGATGCACGGTCAGCGGAGAGCTGCCTGACCGGGGCGATGCGTCTATCCGCAGGATTGGCGGGCGGTTAGGCGATACTACCTGCACCAGCAAGGACGCTGTCGCTGTCTGAACGCGGTCAGAGACAGCAAAGCGCAGGAGATGCTCTCCGATGTCCTGCTCTGCGGTCTGCCAATAGAATGCCCCGGTTTGCCCATCAAATGTAGCGTCCTCTGGAAGATTATCGGAGACATAGGTCAATGCCTGCCCTTCCGGGTCAGCGGCCTGCACCTGGAACGCTAAGGGCTGGCCAGCGTCGATACGCACATCAGCCAAAGGCCCGATGACCGGCGGGAGATTGATGGGTTCACCTTCCGGTCCCGCAGTCTGCACGGCGCTTCCGATGCTCCCCGGGCCCGCGAACAGATACAGTGGAACGAGTGTCGAGAGCACCAGCAGCAAACCCACTACCTGCGTCCATACCTTGCCGCGTCCCTTGCTGAGGGGTCTGCTGCTTGCTGACATCCATGCAATCCTGGGGTCGAAGATATATAAACATGACGGATGCGGGTGCGTGCTACGCTCCATGCACATCTGCGCAGGAGCGCACGGCCCCTGCCAGCGCAAACGTCGCAACCTGAACAATCGACACCTAGACGATTGACACCTGAACAATCGACACCTGAACGCCTCATGCGGATACCGCGGGCTTTCACCGAAACCTTTATATCATTCGCACCAATACGTCTCCCAGGGGGGAGTAGACGTGAAAGCAGTTCTCTTTGACTTTTGGGGCACACTGGTGGAAAATGGCGTGTATCCTAGCCCGGTGCGGCAGGTACGACGCGTCATGGGACTACGGGACACGCCATTCCCTGAATTCATCACGACGTTCGAGCATAGTTTTATGACCAAGCGATTCGCCACGCTCAAGGACGCATTCGAGGAGTCAGCGAAAGCATTCGGCCTTGAGCCCAGTATACCGATGATAGAGAGCCTTATTGGCATGTGGAACAAGAACACCTTGCTCGCCAAGCTCTATCCTGAATCAACCGATGTCCTGCTACGGCTCAAGGAGAAAGGGGTCAAGATAGGGCTGGTCAGCAACACGGACAGCTTCTCAGTCACAGCCGTGCTCGAGAAATACAAGCTGCCTGAGCTCTTTGACCACATCAATCTCAGCTGCGATGCCGGCATGCTCAAGAGCGACCCGGAGATGTTCGCTACCTCCCTAAAGGCCCTTGGCGTGTCCAAGGACGACGCCGTCATGGTAGGGGACTCCATGGAGTCGGACATCCTCGGCGCCCAGGCAGCAGGCATCAGAGCGATCCTCATCGACAGGCGCAACCGCAGGGAGTACGAAGACAAGATACTCAACCTGGCCGAACTGGAGCGCATGGCATGAGCTGCATCTTCTGCAAGATAGCCAATGGAGATCTCCCCTCTGACATGGTCCTTGAGAGTGAGCAGGTCGTGGCGTTCCTGGACATCAACCCGTCAGCAAAAGGTCATGCGCTGGTAGTCCCTGTGACGCACGTGGAGGACCTGACAGCGCTCGACGATACCCTTGTCTCCGCGGTCTTCTCGACCGCTCGCGAGGTCGGCAAGGCGTTGATGGACACCCTCGGCTGCGAG
>MNWW01000006.1 GCA_001871415.1 Candidatus Woesearchaeota archaeon CG1_02_57_44
CTACCATTAGACTACCGTCGCGTGTGGGCCTGAAAAACAGCCAGTAGGTTATAAAGGTTTTGATGGATGTGGCTCTGTCCTGAATCTCGTTTGACTATGCCAGCAGCGGGCTTCGGCGGCGTTTTCACCAGTGACGGATTGACATCCCCGAAGGGGGCATCCCCCTGTCAATGCGCACAATGCAACACATCAGCCTTCGCAATTGCTGCTGGCGAAACTCTTAGGACAGAGCCGATGGATGTATCGCCGATGTCCAGAACATATCCAGAACAAAAACCAAAAAAATCCTCCCTTCGTGCTGGCGAGACACGACATACGGATTACCCCCCCACTAATGTGAGCCTACATCCCATCTACTGACGTCGGCCGTAACCTTCTGGATTTCGTGACTGCCAGCGCCACGCGTCGGCGCACATATCGGCCAATGTGCAGGTCGCTTTCCATCCGAGCAGTTCCTGCGCCTTGCTGGCATCCGCGTAACAGACAGCGATATCGCCGGGCCTTGGAGTCCCTTCCACTATCGGAATCGTCTTGCCAGACGCCCGCTCAAATGCCGCGATGACCTCCAGCACAGAATGCCCCTGACCTGTGCCAAGGTTCATGGCGAAACAACCCTCGAATCCTGCAGTCAGGTAGTCGAGCGCGGCCAGATGCCCTTCGGCCAAGTCCATGATATGCACATAGTCCCTGATGCCCGTGCCATCAGGTGTGTCAAAGCCGTGACCAAGCAATGTCAAGTGCGGCAGCTTTCCGACCGCCACCTGCGCGATGTAGGGCAAAAGATTGTTGGGAATACCTTTGGGGTCCTCGCCAATGAGACCGGAAGGATGCGCGCCGATAGGATTGAAATAGCGCAGCATGGCTATGGACGCATAGGGGTTTGCTGCCGCGTAGTCAGCCAGCACGTGCTCGACCGCAAGCTTTGATCGTCCATAGGGACTTACTGGGCCTAATGCCGATGATTCTGTGAGCGGCAGGTCGTCAGGTGTCGTCGGTGGCGCGTAGACCGTGGCTGACGAGCTGAACACCAGATGATTAACATTGAATGCCTGCATCGCCTTGAGCATATTGACAGTACCGCTGACATTAGTCTCATAGTAATCCAAGGGTTTGATTACTGACTCTCCCACTGCCTTGAGACCGGCGAAGTGCATGACAGCATCGGGCTTATGCGTGAGGATGGCGCAGCCTATATTCTGAGCCTTGCGCAGATCGCCTTCATAGAGTGATGGTCGCTTGCCTGCAACTTGAGAGATGCGCTCCAACACATTTCGAGAGCTATTACTGAAATTGTCAAAAACCGTCACATTATGACCTTGCTCAAGCAGCTCGACGCATACATGGCTGCCGATGTAGCCGGCGCCGCCGGTCACCAGGACATTCATGCTATATGGGTTGTGCGTACTTTATAAAAGCGTTGGCCTGCAAAACCCTTCACCCATCCCAAATCCACGGTGCAAGACTTGTTTTCTGCGAGCGCAACTTGTTTTCTACGAGCTCGGACTGTGACGACCGCAAGAAACCTGAACGCTCGTCAAGCTTAAGAACAGGAACATCCAGACCCCGTGATATGGAGACACAACTGCTGGCGATGCTCGCTCTTGCCGTGACTGCCGTCTATGCCAGCTATCGCCTAAGACTCCACCCCCTGGTCGGATATGTCATCGCAGGACTGCTTGCCACCCCCTTCGTCCCTGCTGGTGCGGTGACGAAACTCGCTGAGCTCGGCGTCATCCTGCTCATGTTCACCATCGGCCTGGAATTCAGCACCGAACGCATCATCGAGTTGCGCCGCCTGCTGGTGATCGGTGGCAGCATCCAGGTCGGAGTGACCACAGCGCTCATAGCAGCGGTATTGCTGGCGCTCGGACAGAACCTCAGCACCGCCTTCCTGCTCGGCGTCATGGTGGCGCTCAGCAGCACCGCCATCGTCGCCAGCATGCTGCAGGAACGCGATGAGCTCATCACCCCCCACGGACGCATGACCATGGGCATCCTGCTGTTCCAGGACATCATCGCCATCCCCATCCTGCTCGCAGTCCCCCTGCTCGCGGGGCACGCCACTACCGGATGGTTGAGCATCATCGAGGGCGTCGCCGCCCTTGGATTGGCCTATGTCCTCGCCCGCCGCCTGGCGGACAGCACCTTGCATGAAGCGGCACGCACCAGAAGCGGCCAGTTGTTCCTGATGCTTGTGCTTCTCACCTGCTTCTCTTTTGCTTTTCTCGCGCAACATTTCGGCATCAGCCCCGCCTTTGGCGCGTTCCTCGCAGGCCTCGCGGTCGCTGGCAGCAGCTACCACAGCACAGCGCTCAGCACGGTGCTGCCATTCAAAGACCTGCTCACGGGCCTGTTCTTCATCTCCATAGGCATGCTGCTGCAGCCCGCATACCTTGCCGCGCACATCGTGGAGGTGCTGGTGCTCACCCTCACCTTGATATTGCTCAAGTTCCTCGGCGGCGCGCTGGCATCGCGCGCGCTCGGCGCGCCATTCCGCACTATGCTGCTCACGGGCGGCGCGCTCGCGCAGGTAGGCGAGTTCTCGCTCATCATCGGGCAGAGCGCGCTCGCAGCAGGGATCCTGGGAACAGACACCTACACACTTTTTCTATCAGCAGCTGTGCTCAGCATGCTTTCCGCATCAGTAATACTACCATCGCTTTCCAGCTGGTTTCCCACCACAAAAAAACCAGGCGAGCACTCGCCACTGTCCGGACACCTGCTCATCATCGGCTATGGTATGACCGGCACCATCCTCCACGAGGCAGCGAAGAAATCCGGTATCGCACATGCCATCATAGACATGAACCCTGACACCATCCGCAAGGTGAGCGGCACGAGCACTGCGGTGTATGGCGACGCAAGCCAGCCATCAGTGCTGTCGCGCGCAGGCGCGGCAACAGCCAAGGTCATCACCATCGGCGTGAGCGACAGCAAAGCAGCTGAGCGCATCGTGGCGAACGCCCGAGCCATGAACGCATCGGCCACCATCATCGTCAGGGGCAGGACCGTAGAGCACGCAAAGACGCTGCTGAGCAAAGGCGCGGATGAGGCTATCCCCGAGGAATTTGAGACCTCATTGGAGATCTTCAGCAGGGTCATGCGCGCATATCTGGTCTCTGAAGACGACATTGACACATTCACAGCGAGCATCAGAGGCAATAACTACCAGATGCTGCGCAGCAAACACCACGGATTCACCCTGCAGCAGGACATGATCCGCACTGAATGCGTACGCGAAGGCGCGAGAGCCGCCGGCAAGAGCCTTGACGCGCTAGGGATGCGAAAGCAGCATGGTGTCAGCGTGCTTGCTGTCCGTCGGGGCAAAGAGATGTTCACGAATCCAGAGTCAGGGTTCACCCTCAGCTCAGGTGATACGGTCATCCTTTTTGGCACACCAGAACATATGGGCAGAGCGTGCAGGTTGTTCACACATGACTAACCCTGAAAATGTACCGGGCATACCAGAAATGCGCCCTCGAGGGATCTCGATATCCTTTGCTTGAGGCACCAGCATCGCGCGCAATTCTTCTGCTCTGCGGCGATTCTTGAGCATTCCATGCGTCGTGCCATCCTGCAAGGCACACATCTTGTAGGTGTCATCGCACTTCTGCACGATCAACGATGTGAGAGCGCGCACATAAAAAATCTGCGACAACCTTTAAATACCCATGGGCATTTTTCGCGCCTGCGGGCCCGTAGCTCAGCCTGGTAGCGTGGGCCAAAGACCCAGGCCAGGAATAGAGTGACGGTCTTATATGGCCGCCAATGGACAATTGGTCTAAGAGAGCCGTTGGTCGGGGGTTCAAATCCCTCCGGGCCCATTCATAATGATTGTGGGACTGAGGCCCAAAAAGCCGATACGTCCCACTCGGGGCTGATAAGGGCGGAAGGCCCTTATGTTCCGGAATCTCTCCGGGCCCACTTCCGCTCTTTAAGGGGAAGTCAGGACAATACAGAGCCGCGGTGGCACAATCTGGTACTGCGCAAGCCTGGAAAGCTTGTTTCCGCAAGGATTTCCCGGTTCAAATCCGGGCCGCGGCGTGCTTCTATTCTACCATATCCCATCACCACCAATCACAACAGCCGCGGGACGGGCCCAGGAATGCACAAACATTCCTCGTGTCCGGGCCGCGGCGATTTCTATTCCACTTACTCCGACCAAAATCTATTCAAACCCAGCCGCGGGACGGGCCCAGGAATGCACAGACATTCCTCGTGTCCGGGCCGCGGCGTACACTTCCTCCTCGCAATGCATCAGAAAGGAGGCACACCCCTGCCGGCCCGGGCCCAGGAATGCACAAACATTCCTCGTGTCCGGGCCGCGGCGATTTTCTTTTCTGTCTGCGCGCCATCAACATTTAACAATACGCACGGAATTCCCGAATCTATATGACCGTCTCCCACCGACCGTTCTTTGCTGGATTATCAAAACCAGTAGAAGGCCAGCCGTACCAGAATCCTGTGGCGCATGCCCTGGTCATCGGAGGCCTGTCGCGTCTCGCGCACATGGCGTATCGCGTCTCATATCGAAACCTTGAGCATCTGGCACAGGAGAGCGCATTCATCCTCGCACCTACCCACCAGCGCATGCTCGACATACCGCTGACAGGACGCGCCCTGCTGCAGGGCACCGGTAGGCGCGCGCTCTACATCATGAAAGAGGAACTGCTGCACACTCGCTTTGGCTCGTTGCTGCACGCGGCCGGTGGATTACCTATAGCCCGGGGAGGCAGCACGCTGGTGGATGCGACTGATGGTGATCAGATGACAGTCGCGTATGACAACTCGCAGAGCTTCGAGCATGCTGGCGCAGCGCTGCGGGCAGGATCACCGCTTGTGGTGTATTTGCAGGGCACACGCTACAAGGACATCATGGGCCCCATCAATCCCGTAGCTGTCAAGCACTGGCTCAGGCAATCCATTGATGTTGCGCAGCAGCGCGACCAGGATGTGCCCATCATCCCCCTGGGCATATCATACCAGAATTCTTCCAGTCCCGGCTCGACCATCACAATTGCCGCAGGCCCCGCTCTGAAGCCAGGCGACATGCGAGCCACGACCTACGCGCTGCACCTCGCGCTCGCGACATTGAGCGGCTGCTATCCTCTGGAGGAGCAGCGTCGGCCCGCAGTGGATATCGCGGAGCGCGGCGAGCATTTCGTCAACCCGCATGTCGAGCAGGAACTAATGGAATGGGCGAGCATGGAGCCGTATGGGTCTGCGAGCAATCGGGGACCCGCGCCTGAATGCATCGCCCTGCTCACGGACCACTGCGACTACACCGAAAGCCGCGCGCTCGTGCGACGCGTGGTGGCGCCGTCGACACACGATGCTGCTCTCGAGCAGCTGGTGCTCAGCGCGTCGCTCTCATCCTTCGCCGATGGGCTTGCGCCTGAAGGCAAGGACAATGACCTGCGCAGGGCGTACTCGCGGACATCAGCGCGACTGGCGGCTGTCATGCATAGGGAAACGAACTGACGCAGGAATAGAAAGGGCAATGGCTCAAGACGGTCAGCGTCCCTGCATCACACGCGAGCCCTCCGTCACACGCAAATTCTGTATCACACACAAGCCCTGCATCAAGATCCAGTGTACAACGGCAAGCGCAGGGTCTGCACGGTCCCCATCTTCGGATCGCTGTCTATGGTGAGGCTGCCGCCATTGGCGCGGGCACATAAGGTTGCGCTGGCGTATCCCAGGCCTGTGCCCCCCTGGTTCTTCTTTGTCGTGCAGAAGGGTATCTCGGCCTGCAACTTGGCGAGTATGTCAGGAGGAATCACCTGAGGATTGAGCAGTCGCAGGCGGGCCATGGTTTCCGTCGTGTCCAAATCTAGGGACAGGACATTCTCTCGTCCATCAATCACGCCTCGGGTCGTGTCCGGATACGCCATGGCCTCAAACGCGTTGGTGATGATGGGCCGCAGCAGATGCATGTCAGCCATATCCCTGTCCGCATAGACCTGCACCGGCCTGGCGCAGTGCACATCATAGCGCGGCTCTTTCCCTGACTGCTCAGCCACATACGCGGCGCATTCAGCGGCCAATGATTCCAGCGTATCCACCAAATCAAATGCTGATGGGTTCGCCCCATAGGCCTCAAGCGGAGTCCTCGCGTACTCAAGCGTGTCACGGACCATGGTCTCACAGGCCTCGGCCTCTTTCAGGACTATGGCCAGACGGTCCAGCGCGTAAGCAACATCCGGAGCCTGTTGCGGGCCATCAGGAGAGGCGGAGAGCTTTCCTATGATACGCCGTATGAATCCTCCGATGCTCACCATGGGATTCCTGAGGTTGTGCGCCAGCGCGCCAGCGCCCATGCCCATATTCACGAGCCGCTCATTGTCCGCAATCTGCCGCATCGCCGCGATATGGCTCAGGCGCGAAGCGGTCGGATAGCGGATGCGATCATAAGGCCTGAGCTCATCCATGGTCATGACCACAGGCTCTCCAGACGCGACCTTGTTGCCGTAGATGATGCCGATGACCTCCTCTTCCATGCCCTTGATGGCTATGGCGACAAATGGACTGCCCAGCACATCGACCAGCTGCTGGTCAGCCGCATCATACTCGACGGGTTGGCCGAGATAGGACAACCGGTCGTGGTAGACCCTGCTGAAGATGCCAGCCCCGTTCAGGGGTATCTTCAGGTCAAGGGGCTGTATATGCTCGACAGCGGCATCCTGCAGCACCGGTCCATTGGCA
The DNA here is from genome assembly GCA_001871415.1 of Candidatus Woesearchaeota archaeon CG1_02_57_44. GTDB lineage: Archaea > Nanobdellota > Nanobdellia > Woesearchaeales > CG1-02-57-44 > CG1-02-57-44. The sequence continues at coordinate 6,706 of MNWW01000006.1, forward strand.
CTGCTGATGCGCTCAAGCGCCGCGGCCCATTCATCAGGCTCAGTCGAGCCAAGAGAATACCGTCCTACAAACGCCTGATTCTTCGTATCCAGGATGAACATGGCAGAGTAGTTGAATCCAAATGTATAGTTAAGATGAGCCAACGCCCTTGCCATGACATCTTTCTCGACCGCAGCGAGATTGTCTTGTGAGATTGAACGGGTCGTCTCGCGAAGGAAGCCCAGGTCATTTGCCTGCTGGGCCCGCAGCTCCTCAAGGTACGACAGCGCACCATCGCGTTCCTGCGCCAACCGTACCACCGCCTGCTCAGTGCTCTCGCCTTCACGAAGGATTCCTTCAAGACTTGATGCCGGAAAATCCATACCCATAGCATCGGCAAGCAGATATCTATTTAAGAATCTTATGGTATTTACTACCTAATAATGAGAAACAGCAAGGGCAATGCTCTGTGCCGCTGAGTGCGAAGACAATATGTACGAGAACCGTTCATCACATGATGAATATGCTCAAAACTCGCTATTTTGTGACTTCATTGCTACCCCCTACCCCACCCAACTCACCAGTTCCTCGAAGACCTCCAGTTTGAGGATGGAATCAACATACAGCCCCGGCAGGTTGATAAGTTTTCTCTTTACTCGGTCATCATATAGCAGGATGAAACGCGCGCCATACCTGCGATGACAGCGCTTGAGCTGCCTCACAAACTGCTCAAGCTGCGAGCGGTCGTACTGCTGGACAGAAAAATCAATCAGCTGGGAAATCGAGTCCACGACAACGATGTGCGGCAACACTTCCTGCACCAATCCCGCCATCAATTCATACAGATGGTCGAAGTCCTGGGGCATCCTCGCATACCTACAATCCATCGGCGCCTGCTTGGCGAAGATGCTCGGTGAGACACAGTCGATGAACAATGGCTGCGCCTTGGATTTCTTCAACCCCGCCACCACGGACGCGGCGGTCTTGGTCATGGAGACATAGAGCATTCGCTTTGCCTCGATGAGATTCAGCACATCCAGCAAGTCCACAAATTCCGCGTTATTGATGAGCAACAATACCTCGCCCTGCGACAGCTCATGCTGCAGCGATGCCCTCACTTCCTTCCACACATTCATCGATGTCACGGCGAAGTCCATGTTCATCACCGCGTGTGCTTCTTGACACTTGCCAGCAGGTCCTTGACCTGAAAGGGCTTCTTGATATAGTCCACGACACGATAGCGCTTGCGCAGCACCACTCCCTCGTCGGACGAGAAGCGCACCACCGTCACCAGGATAATTGCCGCGGACAGCTGCAATTGCAAAAACTGCTCGAGCAGATCCTTGAAGTCCATGCCCGGCATCATCACATCCATGACAATAAGGTCGGGATGAAACTTCTGCACCTTCACAAGAAAGTCTTTGCCCCCATAAGTCGCGGCAGTCGTGTGCCCTGCGTCACGCAGCAGGTCCTGCATGGTCTGCACAATGTCTTTATTGTCATCCACTATCATGATACGTGCCACTAGCCTCGCCTCCGTGTTGACTGCAAAGGAATCGTAAACAAAAAGGTGGTGCCGGTTGCCTGCAACGTCGAGGCGGCTGGAGCCATGTCGACCGACGATATGATCCTCACGCCATTGTCCGCTGCGACAGGACCTGTAGACTCCACCCAGATCCTGCCACCATGGGCCTGCACAATGCCTTTGGCAATTGCCAGGCCAAGTCCCGAACCCTCATGCACCCTATGGGCACCAGCGTCAAGCTGTTTGAAAGGCTCGAAAATCAAGGCATGATGCTCTGGCGCAATCCCTATCCCTGTGTCGCTCACACGCACCAGGATGTCATCCCCCATACCAGGAATACTTTTTCCCTGCGGCACGTTGCTTGCTCGCTCCAGAGCGATCTCTATCCCACCCCTGTCTGTATACTTGAGCGCGTTGCCCAGCAGGTTGAGAAAGACCTGATGCATGCGCTCATGGTCGAAGGCACATTCGGGCAGTGCGCCCGCGCGCACCCGCAGATACAACCCTTTTTGCCTTGCCTGCGGTCGGAGCAACGAAGCGGCCTGCCTGGCGACCTTCGCGACATCCCCAGACACACAAGTATAGGACATATTTCCCGCATCCATACGCGCAAGGTCAATGATCTCCTTAATCAGATGGTTCAGGCGTACGGTGTTGCGCAGTATCATGCGAAGGCTCCGTTTCTGCTTGGCATTCAGAGAACCATAGAAGCCACCCATCACCATCTCCAGCTGCGCCTGCATCGGCGTGAGAGGCGTGCGCAGCTCATGCGACATCAAGGTCACAAAATCCGCCTGCACCTTGGTGAGTTTTTTCATGGGAATGCCCGATATCTCGTGTTGATAAGCCCCCATTCCACGAAGAGGAGCAGCAATCCTGCGATGAGCAAGTGCAATTGCAGCGGGGTCGCCACGACTTCGCGGCGCGCGCCAGCGAGACTCGCGTAGGCAATGCCCAGGTCAGTTTCGTTCTTAGCCATGATGAAGGTGCCGCCCGTCGCGTCAGCGATGCTGCGCAGCACGTCCTCGTCGATGCGCGAGACAACCTCGAGGTTCGCGTACTTGCCCCCTGTCTCGCTCGCCACGCCGATGGTATCCACGATGACGCCATTGCGAACCGCGTGCGCGACGCCATCCTGCACTGGTGTACCCACGGTGCTGCGGCCATCGGTCAAGAGTATAATACGCTTGCTACGCGGATCGCTGATGAGAAGGTTGACGCTGGTGATGAGCGCTTCTCCAAGGTCGGTTCCACCCGCGGTCATGACCCGCAGATTCTCAATCACCGAATGGGCTATGGTGTCGTCTTGTGTCGGCTGCACCAGCACTTCTGCAGTCCCGGAAAAGCTGACCACACCGACGCGCGAGCCAGGACTCGCGTTCTGCAGGAACATCAATGCCGCCTGCTTTGCTGCTTCCAGACGATTCGGGCTGAAGTCATCGGCCAGCATGGATGCGCTCGCGTCGATCGCAAGCACTGTTGTCGTAGATTCTGTCACGCCATAGCGCCACAGCACGGGGCCTGCTGCGCTAAGGATAAGCATACAGAACACCACACTGCGCACGACCAGCACCCCGGTATTGCGCGAGACCACGCGCTTTCCGGTCACGCGCTCTATGGCCTCGAAGTTCGCGAAGGCCAACGCCTTCTTGCGCACGATACGCAGCGCGATGATATGCGAGAGCACCAGCAGCGGAATGCTCAGGAGCAGCCAGAGGAACCGCGGATTCTGCAGGGTCATCCAGGCCATCAGTGCGACCTCCCCAAGAAGAACTTTCTCATCGGACGCTCAAAGGGCTTGTCCGTGGTCAGGCGCAGCACATCAATACCCTTGCGCTTGAGACGCTCAGCAGTGTGATCGATAATAGCCCCTGCCTCCTGGCTGTACTGCTGCCTGATAGCCGCTGTGTCCACGAGCAGCTGCTCGCCCGATACCGGATGACTGAGCACTACTTGCATGGCCTCCTGCGGCAATGCCAAATCCCTCGGGTCCAACACCATGACAGCGGCGACATCATACTTTTGCGCCAACACGCTGAGCGGCCGGTCCCAGTTGTCAGGCATGCCCAGAAAATCGGAGATCAGAATCACCGTCGCACGTGGCGGCAGGAAGGACTGCAGCAGGTTCGCGGCGTTGCCCAGGTTGAAAACGCCACCATAGTTGTCAGGATTCAGTATTGCTTTAGCGAAGACATACATCTGCGTCGGCCCCTTGCCAAGACGCTGCGTGAAGACGGGACCATTGGCGAACAGACCAAAGCCCATGGTATCATCAGACTCCAGAATCGCATAGGCGAGCGCGCCTGCGAGCTCAGCAGCGTATTCGCACTTGAGCTGCTCAGTACTGCCAAAGACCATGCTCTGGCTCACATCCACCAGGACGTAGGAGATGACATTGCGTTCCTCCACATACTGCTTGACCAACGTCTCCTGCGTCCTCACCGACGCCTTCCAGTCAATCAAATTCGCGTCATCATCAGAATTGTACGTCCTGTAGCCATCAAACTCCATACCCTTGCCCTTAAAGAGACTACGATATATGCCCGCCTGCCAGGAGCGCTTTGGCTTGTGCGCTGCGGCGTATTCAAGCTTGCTGAGCAACGGCAGAATTCTTGCGTTGAGCTTTCGTGTCATGGCACCCTGACCCGCTTGAGAATCTCAGCCACCACATCGTCGGTGCTGATGCGGTCGGACTGACCCTCATAGTTGAGCAGGATGCGATGGCGAAGCACGCTGGGCGCCACTTCCTTGACCTCATGCGGCGTCACATACGAGCGCCCACGCATCAACGCCATGGCCTTCGCCGCGATATAGAGACCGATGCTGCCGCGTGGCGACGCGCCCCATTGCACATATCGCGCGAGGCCGACCTTATAGTCGCGTGGATTGCGGGTAGCGTCGATGATGGAGACCAGATAGCGCTCTATCTTGGGGTCGACGTAGATGGCCAGAGCCTCTCGCTGCCAGCGCAGGATATCTGTCGGCTTGACCACAGGCCTGATGCCATAGGCGGAGAAGTCACGGATAGTCATGTTGCGGTTGAGGATTATCTGCTCCTCGTCTCTTGATGGATACGTGACAGACAGCTTGAGCAGGAAGCGGTCAACCTGGGCTTCTGGCAATGGATAGGTTCCCAGGTTCTCTATAGGATTCTGCGTCGCTAGCACGAAGAACGGCGTCGGCAAGGGAAACGTCTGCTTGCCGATGGTGGCCTGACGCTCCTGCATGGACTCGAGGAGCGCGGACTGCGTCTTGGGCGGCGCGCGGTTTATCTCATCAGCCAGCAGGAAATTGGCGAAGACAGGTCCCTTCAGGACATAGAAGCCCTTCTGCTTGTCGTACGCGGTGATGCCCACGATATCGGCCGGGAGCATGTCAGCAGTGAACTGGATGCGTGAGAACGTGCAGTTGGTCGCGCCGGCGAGCGCGCGCACCATGAGGGTCTTTGCGATGCCCGGCACGCCTTCGAGCAGCACATTGCCGCTGCCTACCAGCGCCAGTATGAGATGGTCAAGGACCTTCTCCTGACCCACCACGATCTTCGCCAGCTCCTTGCGGATGGCCTCAAATGATTTCGGGCTCGCGGTGCGCATGCCTGCTGAGCGCCCAGCTGTGGAAGTCGCAGCCTTGCCGGCAGATGCCCTTGAAGTCTTGCCAGTGGCGCTAGCACCCCTTTTTTTGGCCATAGGCATGATTCTGGCAGGGGGCGTTATTAAATGTTGCGATAGACCGACAGGCGAGGCAACAGGCAAATTGAGCAGACGCCCTATTGCCAGAGAATGGGCAAGATATTAATATCAGTCCAGCCGCAGCAGACCATATGGCGACCCCACTGGAACGCTTCACTCCCCGCTACCGTGCCTTATTGCAGGAGCGCTACCATATCCCGCCATCCTTGGATCTGCAGGAAGCTGAAGCGAGGTTGCAGAAGCGACGCATGCCCTCAGAAGAGAAGGAGCTCATCTTGAGCATCATGCAGGAGCTCCGCGCCTGCGTATATGATCCAGAAAAAAAGAGCTGCTCTACCTCAGGCCTGGAACGCAAATTCAAGCAGCTTGCCGCGATGAAGGATACGACAGGCAAGAAGCGAGCAGCCAGCAAATCGGGCGGCAAGAAAAACTCGGCAAAGCCTGCCAAGAGCGCAGCAAAGAAGAGAGGCCCGCTATCGTTTCTTTCGCTTCGCATGCGCTGATCGCTTTCTGACCGTCGCTGATGAAGTCTTACGTCTCGTCTTGTCAATTCTTTTGGCTGCTGATGAACGCGCATCTTCGCTGGATCGCGGAGGATGATGCCTCGCGTGGCGGTGGCGCAGCAGCCAGACCAGCAACGCGATGACGGCCACAGGCACGAGCAGTAGCCACCATGGCACCCTGCGTGGCTCCTGCGGACTAGCGCTCGCCTGCTCCTTCCTCGGCTGCGCCAGATTCTCTTTCACCGCATCGCTGAGGAAATTGCAGGCACTGATGGATGCCTCGATGAGCGCGTTCGCCTTGTCTATCTCCCCCGCCGCGATCGCCTTCTGCGCGTCCTGCAGCGACTCAGTCAATTCGAGGCACTCTGACTTGGATGCCAGCAGGTCGCGAGCGAACGCGATCCTCGTGTTCACTTGGCTGCCGTTATGCTCGCCCATGTGATAGGTGTTCAGGAACATCTTGCTGCTCGCCTGGTATGGGGGATTGGAGACATTGGCAGTCAGTACAATCTCGTAGGATCCCTGTGCCTTGAACGAGGTCACGATAAGTGTCGACATTACGGCACTGTATGGTTCCATCTCATCCAGCGCATCATAGGCCCAGTCGAGGGCCACTCCAGACTTTTCGGTCGACGCGCGCAACGTCACGTTCTGCAAGGTCATATTGACCGTATTGACAATACGAACAGGAACAATAATGGTGTCGTTGTCATAGACCGTCATTTCCTCCGGGACGATCATGTCCAGATACACCGGAGTCGACACATTCCGCTTGACCTCCTTGGGGAACGGCACCATCATGCTGCCGCCGCCACCGCCACCGCCCGATGAGACCACCGTCACCTCGCTCGTCCCTCCAGAGCCCTGGCTATCAGTCACTTCAACAAGGACATAGTTACTGTACACTTCATTCCCTGAGTCATTTGCCACAAAGCGGATACGCTCAGCGCCCGACCAGCCGCTCGCTGGGATGAATGTCACCTTGTGTGTGGTATTGCTTATCAGCACCTGCAATTGCGTTGTGTTGACCGCACTGAAGACCACCTGAGCATCCGCATCCTCGTCTATGAAGAAATCGTCCAGGTCAATCCAGTTGACCGTCACCGTATCCTTGCCGATGCTCGCGTTCGCGATGTGATAATTATACGTAACCCCTGTGACACGAGGTGTGCTATTGTCAGCAGTCGTGTTGATTTGCACCGCCAGCTGCAGATAACGCTGGTGCGAGATATTTATCCTGCCCGACGCGACAGGACTCCAACCGTCCCAAGTGATATTGTTGTCTGAGACGCGCACCTTTGGCGCGATGGTATGCCTGGAGTCATTGCCCTGCACCTGCACATCGAGCGCGCCATACGTCACATAGGTATCTTCATGGAAATCAATGACCGTCGCTGTCGCGTTTCCCTGCAGAACATACGCCGAGTCATTGACACGCAGCTCAAGCCCCCTACCGGTCGCGTTCAGATTGTTGACTTCCCATCCTAATAGGGCAGCGGTATTCTGCGACTTCACGCCGAACACCGGCAACCGGTCCACATTATCCACGGTGATGCTCCAATTGCGATAAATAGTCGTAGACTGATCGCTCACATTGAGCTCCACCAGGTGCGAGCCGTTGGACAGCCAGTCAGCCCAGTACGCATAGGATATATTCATCACATACCCCCGGGTCACGTTGGACACATTGACGACCTGCACCTCATGGTCGAGCAGCCACTGGAAGGTGAGCGCATCATCAGCAACAGTCAGGTCAAGATCCTCCACGCTAGCATTGAAGGTGACGGTATGATTCTCCTGTATGCTGACGCTGCCATTCGGCTGCAGCAAGGTCAGGTTGGGCGCGTTGTTCACATTGCCGATAGTCAGATTCACTATTTCCCAATCGTGTTGGCTGGGGATGCTCACCTGATGAATGGATACGTTCATGGCAAAAACACCGACGTCCAACGGACCTGGTGTGAAATTGATGAGCGCGTCACTGATGGCAAAGAAGGGAGGCGAGCTGTTCAGGAACGTGACATTGTAGGCCAGCGCGTCACCTTCCTCGTCTGTGGCGTTGATGAGATACTCGAGCAGCGTTCCTTCTGTGCCATTGACAGAGCCGATAAGCGTGAGCACCGGCGCGTTGTCAATGCCCGCCACACCAAAGAAGACACTGATGGTGGTCGCTATCAACGCGTCAGATACGGTCAGATTCACGGTGTGATTATTCACATCCTGCTTTTGTGGCGTGAAGGAGAGCAGCCCTGTCGACGAGACGCTGAAGTTCGGGAAGCTGGTGTTACTGACCACCTGCCCGCTCACGTTGAAGGAATCTCCGTCAGTATCCGTAATGGAGAGCTGCAATGAATAGGAAATCTTTTCCGTAAGATTCTGTGGACCAGGGTCACCGATGACAGGAGCATGATTGTCAGTGAAGTTGACCAGGACCAGTTCACTGTCGCTATTACCATGAGCGTCGGTAGCGGACACATTGATGAAATAGACCGCCCCCTCTGCGGACGAGCGGTTGATGCGAGCGCCCAGATCCCCGCTTTGTGATAATGTAAAACTGGAGTCATTGACCTCGAAGGTCAGATTGTCCCCTGGCACTGGCAGGTCCGGATCTGTCGCGTTCACCGTGAAGGTCAACATCCTGCCCACCCTCGTCTGCTGAGAGCCAATGGACGCAAGCACCGGCGCCTCCCAGACATTGCGCAACTCAAGATGGAAGCTCGTGCGGTTCACGGCACCATAGATATCCGTCGCGCTCAGATTGATACTGTAATTTCCGATGTCCGCTTTGCCGCAGTCACCCCCCACAAAACCGGTCGCGTTGACACTCACACAGGAAGGCTCACCAGTCAATGTGAAGTTGATAGCATCCGCGTCAGGGTCGGTCACATTCACCTGGATGCTCACATTCTCATAGATGGTGAGGGATGTGTTGAGCGGACGATCGGTGAAGTAGGGCGCCCTGTTTGTCTTCACCCAGATGCCAAGGGTCCCTGCCACCCTCAGGCCAAAGCTGTCCGACACATTGAGCAGCACATCATAGTGACCCAGATCCGCCAGCACCGGACTCGCGCTTAAGGTGAAATGCGTGCTGTTAAGACTGCTGATAGTTATATTGGTCACGTTCAGTCTGCTGCTGTTGAGGCTGAGATTGAGAACATCTCCAAAACCGATGTCATTGTCCGTCACCCCGACCGTATATGACCAGTCTGTGAATGCCGAGACATTCTGCGGCACCAGCACCGGCAGGAACGGCGCATCGCCTGTGCACGTGACCACTAGAGAGGTGTTGGCGCTGCTGGCCGCGGAACTGTCATTCATGGAGAATCGCACGAGCTGGCTGCCGCACCAATTGGAGGCCAGCGTGACATTGACCGTCGCGCCATCAAGACTCACATTCACGTCTGATGCCGAACCGTTGAGCATGGTCACGCTGTAGGTCACACTGTTGTTGCACTCCCGCGCGTCCAGGTCATAGAAATAGTCCGTGAGATTGAGTATGGCTGTCACATTGATATCCTCGGTCAGATTCAGGACCGGTAGGGTCGTGTTCTGCTGAGGCAGACGGTTGGTGTTCGTGACGGTCAGCGCCCAGGACGTATTCTTCTGCGTCCCCGCAGAATCATTCACCCGGAAAAGCACGGCATAGCTACCAGCATCGCAGAAGCCCGGAGCGTAGGTCCAGGTCTGCGTCGTGTAGGTCTGTCCATTCTCCGACGCCGCCTGCTGCGCGATATTGCTTGACTGCACACTTCCATTGAGACGCCAGACCAATGTCAGGTTATCGCCGTACACCTGGTCAAAATCATGCACCGTCACGTTGAACAGCCGGGAAGCGTTCTCAGCCACCGTGGTGGGGCTTGCCGGCGCTGCCCGCGTGATATTAGGAACGTCATTCTCATTGAGGACCGATACATTAACGTTGTTGAAACAAAGCGTCTCACCCGCGGTATTGACGACCAATAGTGTGATGACCGTACTGTCAGCCTCATGGATCTCCGTTATCGCGGGAGTAAAATTGGCGAGGCCGACCGTGTCATTGATACGCGTCATGCTGATGCTGGAAAACTTTCCCTGGCTGCTCACATCTATGCTGAAATTGACCGTCCTGTTATCGGAGTTGTTCAATATCAGGTATATTTCAGTCACATTGCCCTGCGCGGTCACTACCTGGCCTGTTGGCGCAGGTAGAAAGGAGAGTCCTGTTCCCGCTGTGCAACTGTAGGACTGCCCCGGATTAGTGTAGGCAACCAGACCTGTCAGTTCCGGCTTCACCAGCAGGACCAATAGTAAGGTCGCCATCCCCATAAGCAGGAATGCCTGCACGCGACTCATCCTTGCTCTCGCCATCCCCTCCGGCAGATTACGATACGCGCCCCTTCCTCCAACGGCCCCACGGCGCTCCTTGGCGCTCATGATCGGCCACCCCGCAACATATCCCGCATGCACGTCACCCGCAGCAGCTCAATGTCCGTCGCAAAGTGCATAGCCGCAGGCAGATGCGCGTACATCTCCTGCACTTGAGCCAGCAAACGCAAGGCCTCTGTTGTATCTCCCTGTTCAACCATATCCCGCGCCTGCCGCATCACCTTGAGCCCCGCCATCATCTGACGACCAAGCAGCCATTGCTGGAATGATGAGTACGATGCGCTCTGCGCGCGGGCCTCCCGGCGCAATAGGGGAATTGCCCTGGCAGTGTGCAGAGCAAGTACAATAGCGATAGCATCATCCGCCATGGCCTTGGCTGCGGCGCTGCCGATACCCTTGCGCGTGTATTGTGCCTCTGCCTGGCGCACCAATCGCTCAAATTTCGCTTTGGTCCCTTTAGGCAGGGTCGCTTTGACCCGATGGAACAATTCATCGATCGCCAGCTCCTCCTCTATCCCGTACACCCTCCCGCAATACGCATGCAAGAACTGTATGCACTCCTGAATCCAGGTCGCCGGCGCGGTGTTCTTGCTTCTAAAAAGTTTCCATGCACGCGCAAGCGCGATGGTGATGATGTCAGGAGGCGTGTCTTGTGCTCGCATAGGATCCAATGACTTGCGAAATGGCTTGAGCACGCGATATCCCGCCGTCAACAGCAAGACGAGAAGCAGTGCGCCATACGCCCAAAAACCAGGCCTATGTGGACCGGGCAGCACCTCACACGCGTCGCAAGGGCCACCACAGTCAATGCCAGACTCGCCCTGGTTTTGCATACCGTCACCGCACGTCGCGCATGGTCCGCATGAACCTCCGCAATCAACCCCTGTCTCATCACCATCCATGAGTTTGTCAAAGCAAGTCGGGCACGTGCTGGCACAGGGTCCTCCGCAGTCAAGTCCGAACTCTCCCTGATTCTGCACTCCATCATCACATGTCGGACAAGGAGCGCACGAACCACCACAATCAACCCCTGTCTCATCGCCATTCTTCAGATGATCATCGCATGCGGCAACATACTCGCATTGCTGCACCTCTACAGGCTTGTTATCATCCACCCCACAGTCATGTAGATCACGACACAACCGCGCCTGCAGGCCTGCCGGCGCGCATGATCCCCAATCGCCGCATGTCCAGTCAGGAACGCACCAGAGCAAGGTGATACTGGATGACCGGGTGGTCACAGCGGTAGTCACAACCGACGACGCCGTAGGAGGGTCCTCTTCAGGCACCCCGTACAGACGCACCACGGTCAGTTTGATGATGTTGCTTTGCGCTGACGCGTTGCTGGGATCAAATGCCCAGAACACCAGAAAATTGTCACCAATGAAATTACGTTTCGGGGTGATAGTTACCACACCACCTTCAATATCCACGGTCATGTTCGTCGCGCTACTGCCGAAAAACTCGAGCACCTCTCCGTCAGGATCTGTAAAATAATCATTTAAGTCAAGCCCGGTCAATGGCGTATTCCAGTTCCACATGAGGTCTGGAAGCAACTCAACGAGCACGGGGGCCCTATTGGCCACGTTCAGGCGGCCACTCTGGTTCACCATGTCATAGCCCGCGTCGGTCGCATTGCAGAATACGGTGTAATTATACGTTCCTGGACTGGTGAAACTGGAATTGACCAGGTATACGCGTGACGTGGTATTGTAGTTCATTCCCCGACGGTCGATTCCTGTCGGCAAGCGTATATCTGTCCAGCAGGTCACGCCTGTCGTGTTGACGGGCAGACCATCGTCCGCATACGTCAGATTTCCATACATCCAGATGGGCTGCAGGATGTAGCGGCTCTGGTTGCCCGTAGTCCCATCGGTATCATCGAACACCACTAGCGTAGGATAATGACCTTCCTGCACAGTGTAGGTACTAAACGAACTCACATTAACGCTGAATGTGCCGTTCGTGTATGGGTTTCGCACGCACTGTGGCGCGTCACACAACTGGCCATCGCGATAGACCACCGGATAGATGAAGGACACATTATAGAACACAAGAGTCGCCTTCCTGTCGAGGCAGGAAAGCCAGCTGCTATTGATCTGGACGTATTTATCGTGCATGATGAGATATCTGCTGATGTTGAGTCCGTCGGTCGTTATGTTCTCCAAAAAATGCATAAGCCCATACGTCGTGTCTATCGTGAGATTGGTTATGTCCCGATAGTGTCCACGCGCAGTCCAATTGCTCGTCGCAGAGACATTGGTGAACAACGATGTATCCGGCGGCTCCACTTCCTCGTCAACGGTCAGGGAACGGACATCCTGATGGAACTGAATGCAAGGAGAATGCCCCACAGCCTTCAGTGCATAGTAGCAGGAACCATCAGGTTTGCCAGACATGTTGTAGGACAGGGTTACTTGATCAGAACCATCATTGGTGAAGTTACCGATGAGCGAGTAATTGTCGCCCACCCAAGGCGGCGAATAGGTGAGATAGATTTCCGTGTAGCGCAATGACTCCCTGTCCATGGCAGCTGTGGCATTGATGTCAATGACGCCATGCAACCGATCAAAATTCTGCTGCGATGTTATTGCTATCGTGGATCTCCCCCCCAGACAAAACCTCACTTCGCCCTGCGTGACCAACCCCTGCAGCCGCTGCTGGGTCATACGCACCACCAGCATGTTGAGCCCCACGCTCACCAGCACCAGGGCCAAGATGAGCATAAGGACAACATTGTTGGACACTGCTCGCAGGTTCATTTTTTCTTGCCATCATATAGCTCGTCAGCGTATTTGAGCAACAAATCACGCACTGCCTCGCGCGCGATCTCGGACTGATTAGAAAATAGCCCCTGATCGATGAGGTCCTGCATCTTCTCTTTCAGGCGCTTTCCGACCCTGATATGCAAAAGTGTTGACATGAGCAATACCATAGAGCAATATGATACATTCTGATACAACCCCTTAATATAGCTTGCTGCCAGAAAATCACCTTGATCCCCAGGAACAATAGACGATAATTATACTTCACAAGGAAACAAAGTCGTCCAAAATTAGTATTTCAGACACAATGTGGATATATCACATCGATATATCTTGGCAGGACTGGCCGACGACAAACCCATACCATATCAAATAAGTATATAAAATATATCATTTTGATACAGATGGTGTATCCGAATCTTTTGCAGGTCCGAAAAGCATAAAAGCAGCCTACCGCAAGAATCAGTGCATGACTCCTGCAAAAAAGAATACACCATCTAAACGCATAAGCCCATCCCACTCAAAACCCACCATCATACTGGGGTTCCCCGGATTCGGACTGGTCGGCAGCATTGTGACCGAATTCATGACAGAGCACCTGAAGACATCCAAGCACTCCTCCATCATCCTCGAGGAGCTACAACCCGTCATCGCCATCCACGACCATAAGGCAGTGGAACCTATCTCAGTCTATTACAATAAAACACACAACCTCTATTTCATCCACGCCATAACACCCATCAACGGCCTTGAATGGAAGATAGCGGACAAGGTGCTGGCCCTCGCCAAGGCTGTTTCCGCGTCGCGCATCATCTGCATCGAAGGCGCAGGCCTTGGCCCGGACAAAGAGCTCACCAAAGAACAATCGCTATTCTGCTATTGCACCGACGAAAAGGATGCCAAAGCGATGGAAACGCAGGGCGTGAAGAAGCTAAAGGAAGGCTACATCATCGGCATCATACCCGCACTGCTGCTCAGGGCCACCATGCCCATCACCTGCATCTTCGCGCCGACGCACTCAGAATATCCAGATAGCAAAGCAGCCGCTAGCGTCGTCGAGCTCCTGGATAAGCAGCTTGACCTTCAGGTGAATTCAGCCCCCCTGCTGGATATGGCCAAGCGCTTCGAAGACAAGATCAGAACCCTGATGAGCAAAAGCCGGGTCGTGAACGAGCCCTTCGATAAGAAGAAACTCAGCTATGTAGGCTGATAACAGATAATACCCACCCCAAGGGCACCGCCCTCACTTTTTCTTGCATTTTGCTAGTGCCTAACTCAATTTCTTATTTTCCAACCCCTTAAGTCATTATAGCCACCATCCAGCGCCTATGACAGAGTGGGCTCATAGATGCTGAAGGGTCAACCATCCACGAAGGTCAACCTGTCCGTAACGTACGTATCCACACCAGTTGCTTGCATATCCGATGCTGTCCAGACACCGAATATCGATGTCACCTCAAAATACACGACTCACGCCACACCCGCCATAACCGTCCCCCCACGTCAGCGCAATAGCGGCAGACACTAAGATCGATTCCACCATCATTTTTATCCGTACCCTCACTTTGCATTATTTTTTAGGAATTTATCACTGTTTATTGCTATGAAATGGGCAGAAATGAGCCACCAATGCAGAGCAAAGGGCCAAAAACCGATAAGCACTTGATTGTTGCCGGAACACACACACACACACACTGGCAATTATCTGTGCGTCAGATTTAGACCACCATGGCCAGACCGTAATACCCCCATTAATTCATAAGTCATTGCCATTATATAGTGACCACGACCATCAAATGCGCAGCAACCCCCATATTTCCGAGGGACGGACCTCGACACCCACAAAATTGGATATAATAGGATTTAATAGGATAGGATTTAATAGGATAGGATTTAATAGGAAGAAATCCAGCAGCAGAAGATATCCAATCGTATTTCTTGACCCTTAGCGCAATAAAGAGCTCATCCAGAAAGAAGCTTTGCGCCCAGATACAATTTCACACACCCCACGCCAACCAATAACATTTTAAGCAAATATTATGACTATTACTTAATGATAATACTCAGTTCAATTCGAGGACCTGAACCCCAATAGCAACCAAAGCACAAAAAATCTCAAGCCAGAAAAAGCCACAATATCACATCAAAATGGCAAAAAAAGCAGCTTGCAGAACACAAGGTCGATGATAGAACCGCCCAGTACAGGTAGCCCGAGCACATCAATCACGAACACCAAGAATCAGGCAAAATGCAAGAATCAGAGCGTCAAATCCCCAATTTCAACGACTTTTACCTAGTTTGAGTCCAGGAAGCCCCCTTCCCCAGCAATAGTAGGACAAACCAATGTGTCGGCACAATGTTTGAATTGTAAAATACTATACCGACAGGTAAGGAATGATGCCTTAATCCACCAGTTAGCGCAGATTTGGCCAGTAAGGCATGATACCGATCGACCCATCAAGGACAAATATTGCCCCATGCGACGCAGGGAAAGATCAGTGATGCATCACCCATCGTCGACTCCAGAACAATTCATAAAAAAGTTTCACGACTCCCCCATGAACAAGGCACATCTGTACCACCACACGCAGATTCTAAACCGAGAAGAACAGCACAAGGATAACAAGAAATATATTTAATCAATAATCACATATTATAATCACTAACTGTGCTTTGGTTCGAGACAATTCCAAAAAATAGATAAACCCGAAGGTTCTAAATGAGTCACATGAAATACGTCCTTACTGACGCCGAAACTGGGTTGAATCCGACTGTGGATGAACTGGCCAGAACCATCATGGACCGCATTGGCCTTGAGCCCAGAAAACGAGGCTCGACCACCCTTATGTTCCAGACCCTGCTGGAACTGTATGAGCGCAGCAAGTCTGCCAACCGCGACAAGCACCCTGAAAACGCCATCGTCACGGTGGAGGAGATGGCAGCTCACGCAGGCATCAGCAGACAGACCATGTATGAATATCTCCGACGCTGGCTCGCCCTGAGCCTCATCAGCAAGTCCAGCTATATTCTCGACGGCAAGGTCATCATCGGCTATCGACTCAACGGCGCGACGTTGGAGAGCGCGTTCGACAAAGCAGCGCAGCGCATCAACAACAACCTGGACACGACCATGCGCTATGTGCGCGAGCTGCAGCGCATCATCAAGAACGAAAAAATAAGAAAAGCACAGAGCCCGATCCATGATTTTCGCGAAAGCAACACTGAAAACAACAATCCAGATAGTAGAACAACTGAGCAATAAGTCTAATAAATAATCATTATTTTTAATTGTTTAGTGCATTATGTGTCGGAACCATATCATAATTCGCTAAAACCTCAGAATAGTGTCGGTATAATATCTCACCACCCCTTTTTGTCGCTGCCCAATAAGTTACACGAATCCAGAAGCTGCTGCAAGCATCAAAACTCAGGGAGTTAGTTGGTTGCACGAGTCTGCCAACAACATGCCAGGAAAGCATTGGACATTCTTAGCAAAAAACGCCACAAATTTTGTAAAAAGTGAGCCGCACCCGTTAATTGACCAATGCAGACAGCGCCATGCCAGCCCAGAGCCCACGAAGATACCAAAATCAGGCAGCATTAGCGAGATAAGGATCAGGTAGAATCAGCGAGACAAGGGAGGGGGGGTTAGGCACTATAAAAACCACCATAAACAGGCCACAAGAGCCCTCAATCACCCGTGACATGCGCCTTTAAGGCCTTATCGAGACCGAGCAGGTTCTGCTTTGCCTGCAGAGAACGGAATCGTTCAGAAAGCCCATACACCGCAGGATCAGATCCTTGCGCCAACACCGGGGGGTCGTCCCTACACATGAGCGCACCCAGATAATTGGCCACAATACTCCTTGATAAGGTCGCGCGCTGAGAAATCTCCCGTAAAGTGAGGGGCCTATCTGCCGCATACAGGACAGAAAGAATCTCCCGCTCCTTCTCCGCCAGCTCAGGAACCTCCGTATGTCGCTGCTCCATGCGCTCTATGCGCTCGAGCAGCTTGTCAAGCTTAGCCTCAAGAATACACTGGTACTCGTAGATGGACTGCAGCTCATCGGCGTTGGCATTGATCGATTCCAAATGGTCGTCGAGCTCCTCTTTCATCTTGCCAAAAGAACCCTTCACACCTGCGCGCATCGCCTCGAGTTCACGTCGCGTGGAAAACGGGAGCATATTGGCCATAACCCACATGAAAGGCAGCGGTATTATATTTTTTTCCAACATTCCCATAGCATATGGGCACACCAAGCAAGGGCGAGCTCGCCAAGATGCTGTCAGGATTGAGAGGATTTGCCACCCCAAAAGAGCGCTTGGAACAATATCCCACGGACGGAGACACCGCAGCACTGCTACTTCATCACGCGCAAAGCCATGGCGACTTGCCGGGCAGCGTCGCTGACCTTGGCTGTGGTACCGGCATCCTTGGCATCGGCGCCCTGCTTTTGGGAGCATCCCACATATTGTTCGTGGATATCGATGATGCAGCGCTCGCCATTGCGCGAGACAATCTTGCCAGGGCAGGCCTGCGAGAGGAAAAAGCCACCTTCCTGAAGACTGATTTGCTCGCAATCAAACAGCAACCAGCAGTACACGAATCACCCATGACCTCTTTGAAAGCTGACTGCGCCATCATGAACCCCCCCTTTGGCAGCCGCCACAAGGGAGCGGACATCGCATTTGCGCAGCTGGGCCTTCGCGTCGCACCTGTCATCTGGAGCATCCATCCGGGACAGACACGAGCAATGCTTGAGGCGAAATCTGCCAGGTGGGGCGCACGGCTGACGCATTGCATCAGCCACAGCATGCATATCCCCAGCATGTATGATCATCACCGACGAGCAAGCAAACCTGTCGCAGTCATCATAGCACGGATGCAACGCAACTGAAGCAATGATAGCGAGTGAATGCCCTTGGACCTCGACAAAAGCTTTTTAAAGGCACCCCCATTCCTGCCAAGCATGGAAATCAAGATTCTCGAGTCAACGGACAAGCGTATGATAGTCGAAGTTCCCGGTGAGACCACGACCATCTGCAATGTTCTGGTC
This sequence comes from Candidatus Woesearchaeota archaeon CG1_02_57_44, assembly GCA_001871415.1. GTDB lineage: Archaea > Nanobdellota > Nanobdellia > Woesearchaeales > CG1-02-57-44 > CG1-02-57-44. Next base: position 24,589 of record MNWW01000006.1, read on the forward strand.
GCTGAAATGTGGAACAATAAGCACACGGTCAGCGCGGCATTCCGCGTTGAGCACCCGCTTGTGTCAAACCCGCAGATTATTCTGGACACTGATGGGGAAAAACCTGACAAGACCCTGAAGGTCGCTGCTGCCAATATCATCAAGAAGAACGAAGCGCTCAAGAAAGTAGTCAAATCCATGCGCGTCTGAACAAGCAGTATTTTCTTTTGAAGTTTTTTCTCGATTGCACCCCTATTGACAGTCTTATGCTGTATGCTTCAGCACACTATGTTGCACATCCCCCAGGCAAACCTATTTATACCTCTGGGACGGCAAAAGCTTGATGCACTGCCCTATCTGCGGCCATACAGGCTCCAAGGTCCTTGACAAACGCGAGACACCAGATGGCGTATCAAACAGACGGCGACGCCAATGCCTCAAGTGCAAGCGCAGGTTCACCACCTACGAGCGCCACGAGAAAGAGGACATCATCGTGGTCAAGCGTGACGGCAGTCGAGAGCTCTTTGAGCCAGGCAAGATACGCGGCGGCATCATGAAAGCGTTCTGGAAACGCAAGATAAGCGCCAAGACCATAGACGCGCTCGTCGAACAGATAGACAATGACATCCGGGCTTCTGGGGGCACCATCAAGAGCCGCAAGATAGGCGAGCTGGTCATGGAACACCTCAAGAAAGTCGACGAGGTCGCCTATATCAGATTCGCTTCTGTCTACAGGAGGTTCAGCGACATCAAGAGCTTTGAGAAAGAGCTTGCGGAGCTGAAGAAATAAGATAGCCGTGACACAAGGAACCGCTGTGCAGAACAGGATAGAAATGAGCATAGGAGAACGAAGCATCATGACACAGAACCATTGCATCGCGCTGGTGGGCATGCCTGGCTCGGGCAAGAGCACAATCGCGGGATTGCTCAAAAAACATGGCTACGCCACCTTGCGCTTCGGCGACATCACGGAAAAATCCTTGATCGCCCAAGGCAAGCAGGTCAATGAGCAGAATGAACGGGCGTTTCGGGAGAACATCAGAAAAGAGCACGGCATGGCAGCCTACGCCATACGCAACCTGCCGGAGATACAGGCATTGCTCAGCAAAGGAAATGTCGTCGCTGATGGCCTGTATAGCTGGGAGGAATACATGCATCTTCGCGAGAAGCTGGGCAGCAGGCTCATTGTCGTGCACGTGTACAGCAGCCCATCGCTTCGCTATCATCGCCTCGGCAGCAGGGCGCATCGCCCGCTGACCGCAGAGGAAGCGAGGAGCCGCGACCACGCGGAGATAGAGCAGCTCAACAAGGGCGGCCCGATAGCCATGGCAGACTTCGTTGTCCCAGAGTGCGATCTAGACACATTGCCACGAGAAGTCGATAAACTAGTCGCGACGTGCCAGCAACAGCAAGCGGGGAAGGAGTGATACCATGCCAACCATAGGAATCTACGACGTCAAGGAATTCGAGCAGTCCTACTATCACCGGGCGCTCAAGAACTACACTATCCACCTATATGAGGAAAGCTTTCCAGAAAATCCCAAGCAGCACGATATCATCTCTGTGTTCACGGGCCATGATATCACTGCAGAATTACTCAAGAAGCATCCACGCATCAAGATGATCGCCACGCGCAGCACGGGCTATGACCATATCGACCTTGCGGCCTGTAAGAAGCGCAGAGTCATTGTCTCCAATGTCCCTCGTTATGGAGAAAACACCGTCGCCGAGCACGCGTTCGCGCTGCTGCTCGCAATCAGCCGCAAGGTGCTGCCAGCAGTGCAGCGCACCAGGATGGGCAGCTTCTCGCGCGAAGGCCTCACCGGCTTTGACCTGAAAGGCAAGACCGCTGGCGTCGTCGGAACGGGTAGGATAGGGCAGCATTTCATACGCATGGCCAAAGGATTCGGCATGGAGGTGCTCGCTCAGGACCCATATCCGAACCACGACGCCGCGACACAACTGGGCTTCACCTACACCAGCATGCCAACGCTCCTCGCCAAAGCGGATATCATCAGTCTACACGCGCCGCTCACCAAGAAGACCAGGCACCTTATCGGAGGCAAGGAAATATCTCGGATGAAAAAGGGCAGCATCATCATCAATACCAGCCGCGGTGGGCTCATCAACACCAAAGCGCTCCTGAAAGGGCTCATGAGCGGACGCATCGCAGGAGCCGGATTAGATGTCCTCGAGGAAGAGGACTTCATCCAGGAAGAAGCGGAGCTGCTCTGGGCGCATGACACCAAGCGCATCAAGCTCGCGCTGCAGAACCACGTGCTGCTGCACATGGACAATGTGCTCATCACTCCGCACAACGCGTTCAACAGCCAAGAAGCGGTCATGCGCATCATGAAGACCACGGTGGAGAACATCAAGGCGTTCAGCGTGGGGAAACCGCAGAACACGGTGCATGCGTAAGGCCCAGAGCAAGGCTGGTGCACCAAGCACCTGGTCGGACATATACCTGCCAGCACTCATAAAAAATCGTCCCCTCTGCGCACCCATCAACCATACCCATAAATAGCGCCGCATTTCACCAGCTGGTATGGGCAGCCAGCACGCATCCCTGCAGGCGTTCTACGCCAGCCTCGCTGAGCGTCAGGCAGCGACGCGAAAACTTCTTGGCAGACCACTCACGCTGACAGAAAAAATCGTCTATGCTCATCTCGCTGGCGCTTCTCATGAAGCCCAAGAATACAAGCGCGGCAGTAATTATGTGGAACTCAACCCCGACCGCGTCGCCATGCAGGACGCGACAGCCCAGATGGCCGTGCTGCAATTCATGACCGCGGGAAAAAGCAAGAGCGCTGTTCCCGCCAGCATCCATTGTGATCATCTCATCCAGGCGCGACAAGGGGCGGACAATGATCTGGCTGCAGCAGAACTGGAAAACAACGAGGTCTACGCGTTCCTTCGCAGCGCTGCCCGCAGATATGGCATGGACTTCTGGAAGCCTGGCGCGGGAATCATCCATCAAGTGGTACTGGAGAACTTCGCGTTCCCTGGCGGCCTGCTCATCGGCACGGACAGCCATACGCCAAACGCCGGCGGCCTTGGCATGCTGGCTATCGGTGTCGGCGGCGCTGACGCTGTGGACGCCATGGCAGGATTGCCCTGGGAAGTGCAGATGCCAACAGTCTACGGCATTGTGCTCAAAGGCAGCCTGCGTGGATGGGCCAGCCCGAAGGACATCATATTGAAGCTCGCGGGCATGATCAGCGTCAAAGGCGGCACGGGCGCGGTGCTCGAGTATATTGGTGGTGATTTGTCCTGCACGGGCAAAGCAACGGTCTGCAACATGGGCGCTGAAGTAGGCGCGACCTGCTCGGTGTTTGGCTATGACACAGCCATGGCCGATTACCTTCACGCGACGGGCAGAGGCGAGCTCGCCGCGCTCTGCGACGCGAACAAGGAATCGCTGCAGGCAGACCCTGAGGTGCTGGCAGATCCTTCTCGCTATTATGATAAGGTCATCACCATCAACCTGGACACGCTGCAGCCGTACCTGAACGGACCGTTCACGCCGGACCGGGCAACGCCTGCCGCTGATATGCACCGGGTCGCGCAACAGGAAGGATGGCCAACACGCATCAGCGCGTGCCTCATCGGCTCATGTACCAACAGCAGCTATGAGGACATCGAGCGCTGCGCCAGCATCGCGAAAGCAGCCATCGCCCAAGGCCTGCGCGCGAGCGTACCCTTCTATGTCACACCTGGCAGCGAGACCATACGCCAGACCATAGAGCGCGACGGGCAGCTCGCGATTCTTAAGGATTTTGGCGCAACGGTCCTCGCCAATGCCTGCGGACCGTGCATAGGCATGTGGAAAAGAGAGGTCAAAGAGAAGAACACCATCGTCACAAGCTTCAATCGCAACTTCGCCAAGCGCAATGATGGCAGTGCCCTCACGCATGCGTTCGTCGCGAGCCCTGAACTGGTAACGGCCCTCGCTATCACGGGCGAGCTTGGATTCAACCCCTTGACGGACAGGATCAATGGCGCGTTGCTCTCGGCCCCGATCGGCGATGCGCTTCCTGCCAAAGGATTCTCCGGAGCGCAGATGGTCGAGCAGACGCATGAGCCAGACACGCCCGTCATCGTCTCGGCCAACAGCAAACGCCTCGCGCTGCTCGAGCCGTTTCCGACAGGGGATGACAAGGACCTACACCTGCGCCTGCTCATGAAGACAGCAGGCAAGTGCACCACGGACCATATCAGCATGGCAGGCCCCTGGCTGGCGCTTCGAGGTCATCTTGACAAGATATCCGAGAATATGTTCCTTGGCGCGACCAATGCCATCACGGGAGAGACGGGAAAGGTGAGCATCGGCAACAGCGCATCGCTTCCGGTCACGCCTGCGCGGGCGGCACGCGAGCTGCAGAAAGCAGGCATATCGTGGTTCATTGCTGCTGAAGAGAACTACGGCGAAGGCAGCAGCCGGGAACATGCGGCCATGGAGCCACGACACCTTGGCTGCAGGGCCATTGTCTGCAAGAGCTTCGCGCGCATCCATGAGACCAATCTCAAGAAGCAGGGAGTCTTGCCCTTGACGTTTGTCGAGCCAAAGGATTACGACCTGCTCGCGCATGGCGATGAGCTGCTCATCCCTGCAACAGCGATTGCTGTGGGCAAGGACGTCCGGGCGACACTCACGCATACCGATGGAAGCACTGATCCGCTTACGCTGCGCCACACACTCAATGAGCAGCAACTACGCTGGTTCATCGCGGGCTCAGCGCTCAATGTCATCAGGCAAAGAACAGAAGAGAACAACAAGCCTGCGGAGAACAAAGACCTGATTATAGATGACCCCTCCCTTGAGACCTAGGCCATAACAAGAATACAACGAGGGAGAAAACAACGAGGGAACAACATGCGCATCACCTTTGACGAACAGGGACTACACGTGCCAGAGCATCCGGACATCGCGCTCATCGCCGGCGATGGCATCGGCCCGGATGTCAGTTCCACGGGTTGCGCAGTGATAGACGCGGCAGTCAAGCAGGCCTATGGCGGAACACGTGCCATTGCCTGGGTGCCTGTGCTTGCGGGTGAAGCAGCATTCGCGAAGACGGGCGAATGGTTACCCAAGAAAAGCCTGGATTTGCTGCGCGCGTGCCGCGTCGGCATCAAAGGGCCGTTGACCACCCCTATCGGCGGTGGCATCCGGAGCCTGAACGTGACCATCCGGCAGGAACTTGATTTATACGCCTGCGTGCGGCCGGTCAAGTGGTATTCTGGCATTCCTGCGCCGGTCAAGGAGCCAGAGAAGCTGGACGTCGTCATCTTCCGCGAGAATACCGAGGATGTCTATGCAGGCATCGAATGGAAAGCAGGAAGCAAGGAGGCGGACAAGGTCATCACCCTGCTCAACAGTATTAGCACAGGCACGAGCCATCCGCTGCTCTCCGGACAGACCGGCATCGGCATCAAACCCATCAGCGAGGAGGCGACGAAGAGAATCGTGCGCGCGGCGATCAGCTATGCGCTGCAGCAGGGGCGGCGCAAAGTCACCATCGTCCACAAAGGCAACATCATGAAATTCACCGAAGGTGCGTTCCGGGATTGGGCATATGAGGTCGCGGCGGAATTCCCGCAGGTCGTAATCGAAGGAAAGCAGGGAGCAGCTGAAGGGTCGTCTACAGACAGGAGAGGAAAACCTGCTCAACCGCTGCTCGTCAATGACCGCATCGCGGACGCCATGTTCCAGCAGCTGCTCCTGCGCCCTGATGAGTATGATGTCATCGTGACCAGCAACCTGAACGGCGACTATCTCTCGGACGCGTGCGCCGCGCAGGTCGGAGGGCTGGGAGTAGCGCCAGGCGCGAACATCAATTACGAGCGAGGACTTGCTGTGTTTGAGGCGACGCATGGGACAGCGCCAAAGTACGCTGATCTGGACAAGGTCAATCCTGGCTCCTTCATCTTATCCGGCGTCATGATGCTCGAGCATCTGGGTTGGCAGGAGGCCGCGGAATTGATTGTGCACGGATTGACACGCGCCATCGCGAACAAGAATGTCACCTATGACCTCGCGCGGCAGATGGACGGCGCGACAGAAGTCTCCTGCTCAGGATTTGGCAGGGAGATAATCCGGCTGATGGGAAGCAGGTAGGAAAAAGAGCCATTCCGCCTTCGTTCTGTACGCTGCCGCTCTGAAAGAGGAGTAAGCCATGGAACTTCTGTGACCCCTATCTTTGTGCTGGGTTCTGGACACCGAGCAGCACTATCTTTCGCGCCAGACCTTGCGCTCAGGGCATGGGGAACGGCAACATGCACAACTGCCCTCACCTCATCCCTCTGACAGATTTCAGCGCAAAGGACCCCTGTTGGAGGATCCATCAAATATCAGCGCACCCGGTCAACCAGCAGGCCCGTCAGTCGTTGCGCTTCGAGAGCACCAGCAGCTGCAGGATCCTGATGAAGATGTTCAGAAAATCCAGGTAGAGCGCGAGCACCGCGTCAGTCACCTGGCTATCCTGGTAGTTGCGCAGTATCATGGACATATCGTACATGACGAAGCCCAGGAATATCAGCAGGACGGCCGCGTCGATGATGATGCCGAACAGTCCATTGCCCACAAAGATATTGATGAGCGAGGCGATGATGAGCCCAAACAGCATGAACATGAGGAACACCCCTATGGAACGGAAATCCTTGCCGGTCTTGTAGACATAGGCCGCAAGCCCTCCGAACACCAGGGTAGTGAGACCGAGCGCCTGCAACACGATGGATGGGCCGCCGACCAGTCCGGCCCAATACACGATAGGCGCGGTGGTGATGCCTGTCAAGAGCACGAAGGTATACAGCAAAGACTTCGGAAATCCACCTTTGCGGCGCAGGAAAAGCGTCGCAATGAGGATGACAAACTCCGCTATCACGATAGGGATAAAAAGTATGGGAGGGATGAAGAACCCGATGAAGACTCCCAGGGTAGCGATCAGCAATGAGCCCGCGAACATCGGGATGACTTTCCTGTTGAAGATTGACTTGTCCATAGGAGGAGGTGAAATGTTCCTCTTTATATTCCTGATGGATGTGGATGTGTTCCTGTCCTGATGGATGCGGATGTGTTCCTGTCCTGATGGATGCGGATGTGTTCCTGAGGGATGGCGAGAAACCGCGCAGCCGAAAAGGACGAAGAGCAAGGCACGAAGAACGAAGAGCAAGGCACGACCAATGATAGGCTCATACAACCACTTCATATAACCACTTCAATCCACTTCACTGCGCCTTTGCCATTGACCGGGCAGACGTTCTTTGCCTCAGGAAGCAGCATGTCATGAGGCAGCACGGCTTTTGGTTTTACCACTTGTTCGATAACCGGTTCTGTAACTGGCCCCCTAACCATACGAGCCCGCGCGCTGCGGCGCGTACGGCTGTCCAGAAGCAGGTAGCGGGCAGACCCGCCCGGCAGGACACAACCGTTAATTTTATAAACCAATCCCTGTTTTCCCTCGCAACACAGTCACAGACTATCAAAATACCATCCCAGCGACTACTGCAAACGTGCAGTAGGAGGGTGCACAACCATGGATAAAAAAACATTCATCAAAGTCGTATCAGACGCGCGCAAAGAGAGCAAGAAGCGCAACTTCTCCCAGAAGTTTGATTTAATCATCAACCTGGAGAATATTGATCTTAAGAAACAGCAGGTGGATTTTTACGCCACGCTTCCACACCTGCGCGGCAAGCAGCTTCGCACTTGCGCGCTCGTCGGCCTTGAACTGGCAGATGAAGCCAAGGCCAACTGCACCAAGACCCTCACGCAGGAAGAGTTTGTGCAGTTCCAGAAGAAGCGCGATATCGTAAAGCTCGCTGATGAGTTTGATTTCTTCATCGCTCAGGCCAATATCATGGCAAAAGTCGCGACGGTCTTTGGCCGTGTTCTTGGTCCCAGGAACAAGATGCCCAATCCCAAGGCAGGATGCGTCGTTCCTCCGAAGACCAATCTCCGGCCTCTTATCGAGCGCCTGGAAAAGACCGTCAGAGTCCAGGCCAAAAAGCAACTACTCATCCAGGTCATGGTGGGAAGTGAGGAGATGCCTGATGACGCTGTGGCGGAAAACGCCGCAAGCGTCGCGGACCAGCTCATCCATCACCTTCCTGGCGGAAAGAATAACGTGAAGAGCATGTACCTGAAAACAACCATGGGCAAGGCGGTGAAGGTCGCATGAGCAGCACAGAAACCTATACTGCCAGTTCCTACACGGCGAAAGCCGCCCAGGCAAAGAAGGATGTCGTCGCTGAACTCGTCGACCTCATGAAGAGCCATAAAGTCATAGCCGCGGTTGACATGATGAATCTGCCCGCAGCGCAGCTGCAGAGCATCAAAGCCAGCATCAGGAGCACTGTTATTTCGCGGATGGCCAAGCAGCGCCTCATCAGGATCGCCATCGACCAGGCAGGCATCGAGGGCCTTGACAAGCTAAAGGAGAAGCTCACGGGCATGCCCGCGCTGCTGTTCACCAATGACGATCCGTTCCTGCTCTACAAGAAGCTATCCAAATCAAAGACTAAGGCACCTATGAAGGCAGGCCAGCAGGCACCTGAGGACATTGTGGTTCCAGCAGGACCGACGTCCTTCACGCCCGGCCCGATGATCTCAGAGCTCGCCAGCGTAGGCATAAAGACCAAGGTAGACGGTGGAAAAATATCAGTCATCAAGGATACCGTGGTGGCCAAGGAAGGCGAAGTCATCGACGCCAAGAAAGCTTCAGTGCTCTCGCGCCTGGATATCAAACCCATGCCTATCGGCCTTAACATGACCGCAGCGTGGGAAGGAGGCGTCATCTACGCCAAGAGCATCCTCGCGGTCGATGAGCAAGAATACCTGAACAACATCAAGATAGGCCATCTGAACGCATTCGCGCTCGCCATGCATGTCGGCCATCCAGCCCCTGAAGTCGTGCGGGCCAACATCACCAAAGCGCAGCGCATCAGTGTCGGCATCGCGCTCCACTGCGCCATACCGACGAAAGATACCATCGGGATACTCATGGCACGGGCAGTCGCCCATGCCAATGCGGTTAACGCACACGTGTAGGAGGAGAAAACAATGGAATACGTCTACGCAGCAATGTTGATTCACAAGGCCGGTAAGGACATTACCGAGGATACTGTTTCGTCCGTGCTCAAAGCGGCTGGCGTCGCGGTTGACGAGGCAAAGGTCAAGGCCCTGTGCGCGGCCCTGAAGGATGTGGATATCGAAGCAGCCATCAAGGAAGCCGCCGTCACTCCTGTCGCCGCTGTAGCAGCAGCCCCCGCATCCGCGGGCGCAGCTGAACAGAAGGAAGACAAGAAGGAAGAAGACGAGAAGAAGAACGAAGAGGCGGCAGCAGCCGGCCTTGGCGCTCTTTTCGGATAAATAATCACACAACGCACCTGGTTGAGCACTCATGCTGAGCAAAGAAGAACGGACAAAGCATATCGCAGAATTGCGAAAGCTCAAGAAGGACATCCAGTCCCTTCGGGATGAGCTCAACCAGGCAGATTCATCCCTGCAACAGCACAGCAGCGACCAGTATGCGGTGAGGGATCAGATACGCGAACTTATCAATCAGGCGCGCGAGCATAAGAAAGAGCGCAACATTTTGACGACCGCAGTCCAAGAGCAGAAAAAGGCGCGCCAGGAATTCAACACCAAGGTGCGCGACAAGGCGTCTGAAGTCAAGGTTGTGCAGGACGAGATCAAGGAGAAGGCAAAAAATCTCAAGATTAAGGAAGACCCCTCGCAGCTGATGCGCAAGATAGAGCAGTTGGAGACGCGCGTGGAGACCGAAGCTATCTCCATGGACAGCGAGAAGAAGATCATGAAGGAGATACACGTCCTGCGCTCACGCCTCGCTGACGCTTCACAGTTCCAGGGCGCCTACGCCAAGCTCAACACACTCACAGACGAGCTTCGCGAAGTCAAGCGCCAGGCCGACGCGCTGCACCGCAAAATACAGGAAGATGCGGCCCGCAGCCAGGAGCTGCACAACCAGGTCATCAAGATTTCGCATAAGATCGATCAGCTCAAGGAAGGAGCGCCTCCGAAGGAGATGAAAGAAGAGGAGCGCAAGCACTTCCACGAAGCAAATGAGCAGCTTAAGCAGAAGCTGTATGCACTCAATGAGCTCAACAAACTCCTTGACGATGACCGCGAGCAGAACCGCGAAGCCAGCAAGAAACGCGACGAGGACAGCTTGCGAGAGAAGCAGCAGGAAGTCGAGGACAAGGTCAAGAAGCGCAAGAAGCTGACAACGGAAGACCTGCTGGTCTATCAGAGCACTATCTCCGGCGGCAAACAGAAGCCAGGCAAGGAGCAGAAAGAGTAGTCTCGCGCCTGCTTCGTACCCAATTCTCAGTAATCTAGCTTGGTCATGACTGCGTTCATCACTTCATTCAAACCTGCCAGGGGCACATCTCTGCAGATGGCGATACTGGCATGCACCACCTGCTGATGGGTCACTATCAGGAGGGTCTGGTCAGGATCTCGAGTCTTCTGTTCATCCAGAAAATCTTTCACCCTTGCGAGCATATGCTCTGGCAGCTCGCCTCCTTCCGGCGCCTGCGCCGGCAGATAGTAATGGTGCCGTAGCCTCTGCTCCCACTGCACCTCTTCCTTACGCCTCCCTTCCAAGACACCGAGATTACGCGCCCGGATGCGCTCGTCGACCTGTACGGGAAGATGCAGGACATCTGCGATGATGTCCGCTGTCTCGCGTGCTCGCCGCAGGGGGCTGGAGAAGATGCACACCACATCCTGCGATTGCTCTGTTCTGAGCTGCTCTCCTGTAAGTCTGGCCTGCTCTGTCCCCTTCTCTGACAATGGCCCATCAGTCGCTCCCTGCAAGATGCCCTGCTTATTGAGCATCGATTCACCATGACGGACAAGCAAAACGCGCATGACCTCTCGAATACACGTTCCTTGATTAAGTTTGTGCGAAATGTTTAAGAATAGCGCAAGCAAAAAAGGTGTCATGGGTCTTCTTTCACGCGCACAGGAGATACGCAGCTCCCAGGAGCAGACGAGCGCGCCTGCACCCGCAGTGACAAAGGCCAAAATACCGCATGCGCGCGCAAAGGCACGCTCCGGGGTGACAAGCGAAAAGAGACCTGCTTTAGCCAAGGACAAGAAAAGACAGGCAAACAGACCCGAACGTGCCCAGAAAAAATCGAAAGCAAAGAACGTGCAGCCAACCCCGACCAGGAGTTCCAAGAAACAGCAACCTGCCGCGATCGCCAACACGCACCAGGTCATCAGAGAGCATTTTGAGCAACGCATCAGCCGGCAGGAGCACCCCCGTGTGGAGGAACCACACATCAGCATCATTGGTACAAGAATACGTGCGCACCGACCACATGGCACACTCAAGCACGCGCAAGCTGGAAACACCAATTTCTCCCTGCTCAAGCAGGAGATAGAGTCAGCCATGAAGGAGCATCACAGCCAGGAAGTGCCGAAAGACACGGACAGGGCCGCGAGCGGCATACCCGGACTTGACGGTGTCATGGGCAAAGGATTCTTGCGTGATTCCGTCAATCTCATCGCTGGCGGGCCTGGCAGCGGCAAGACCATCTTCGCCATGCAATTTTTGCAGCAAGGAGCCTGCAATGGAGAGCCTGGCGTCTACATATCCTTTGAACAGACAGAAGAAGAGATACTTGCCGATATGGATGCCTTTGGTTGGGATCTGCCAGGGCTTATCCGCAAGAAAAAACTAAGCATCCTCTCCTACACACCTGAGCAGGTCGAGCAGGTCATGAAATCCGGCGGTGGCATTGTCCGGGATGTCATCGCAAGCATTGGCGCAAGGTTGGTGGTCATTGACAGCATCACGGCGTTCAACCTCCTGCATGACCATGAACTCGCCCAGCGCAAGGCATGCATCGGCCTGTTCAGACTGCTCAAGAAGTGGGATTGCACATCCCTGGTCATCGCTGAAGCAGAAGAGGACCCTGATAGACCCAACAACAAGGTAGAGACGTTCGAGGTCGATGCTGTCATATTCCTCTATAACATCCGCAAGGCTGACATCCGCGAGCGCGCGCTGGAGATATTCAAGATGCGCGGCAGCAAGCACTCGGCCAAGATATTTCCCATGACCATAAGTGAACACGGCGTCCTTATCTACCCAGACCAGACGGTCTTTTGAGGTGACCATCATGCAACTCGGAAAAACACTGGACAAGAATCCCATCGTGCTTGGCATGGTCCAGAAAGAATACTACAATGAGACCATCTTTGAGGCGCTACGCCAGATGAAAGACCGACGCATCTGCTATGTGTCGCTGAACAAGCCAGCAAAGACCCTGCATCACGCGTTCGCGCTGCACAATGTTCCCATGGAAAAGATGTTTTTCATCGACACGGTCTCGCAGGGCCTTGGCCAGGACAATGGCGAGGACAATGTGCTCTTCTGCTCGAGTCCCGCGGCGCTGACCGAGCTAAGCATCGCCATAGGCGAAGCGCTCAAGAGCGGCGCGTTTGACGCGTTGTTCTTTGACTCACTCTCGACACTCAACATCTATGATCTGGGCAGCAGCGCCGAGCGCTTCACCGGCACGGTCATCACGAAGTTGCAGAGTGGGGATGATCAAGGGCTCTTCACCTGCCTGGAAGATGACCAGGACACCCCACTCATCAGGACGAGCAGCATGCAGGTGGACAAGGTCGTGCGGTTTCCTGAGCTTTATGGCAGGATCGATAAGAAGCGCAAGAACACGGCACTAGCCCTGCTAGGAGGCATCGGCATATCCGGAACCCTCATGTTCCTGCATCCTGGCGGCGCTGTAACCGGGTATGTTGTTGGAGGAGGCGTTTCGGGAACCCCTGCCGCGCTCCTGCTCGGATTTTTCACCTTGCTCGCTGTTACCTTCATGGCCTATCGGGGGACGCTCCTACGACCAGTGGAAAAAGAGCAACTGCTGGCCATGAAGCCAGCCAAGCATGACAAGAAGAAACTGCGTAGCCAGTATCATGGAAAAATATCTCATTGGCTTGAGAGCCTGGAGTGCGCCATATTCTGACCTTCCACTGAAACATTTTAATACTCAGGAGGATTGCTCGCTGCTATGGCAGATACAACACAAATCCAAGGCGTCATCATCAAGAAGCTGGTCAAACATTGCGACGACAGAGGATTTCTCATGGAGCTGCTACGCGAGCAGGACACGTTCTTCGCTGAAATCAAGCAGACAACCTATACGGAATCGTACCCTGATGTCATCAAGGCGTTCCACTACCACAAACAGCAGGATGACCTCTGGTTCGTGGCCAAAGGCATGGCGCAAGTGGTCATGCATGATCTGCGCAAGGGCTCCGCCACCAATGGCGTCACGCAGGTCGTGTACGCAGGAGAAGACAATCCGGTCCTGCTGTTCATCCCACGAGGCGTCGCCCATGGCTATCGCGTCCTTGGCAATGAACGCGTCGGCATCCTGTATCATACCACGGCAGCTTATGACCCTGGCAGTCCTGATGAGCACCGCATCGCGCACGACGACCCTGCCATAGGGTTTGACTGGCATACCAAGAACCGGTGAGCGCATGAGACTGCTTGTCACGGGCGGCTGCGGGTTCATCGGCAGCAACTTCATTTTGCGCATGCTCTCACTGCATGATGATTGGACAATAGTCAATCTGGACATTCTAACATACGCTGGCAATGAAGAAAATCTCGCCGCGGTTTCTGGCGATCCACGATATACGTTTATCCGTGGCGACATCTGCGACGCTGCGGTCGTGGACGCGTTGATGACGGATTGCGACGCTGTCGTACACTTCGCTGCGGAATCCCATGTCGACCGCAGCATCCTCGCGCCAGCGGCGTTTGTCCGCGCGAATGTCCTTGGGACGCAGGTGCTTCTGGACGCCGCGGTCAGGTATAATGTCCGGTTCCATCACATCAGCACCGACGAGGTCTTCGGCGCGCTTGGAAAAGAAGGAACATTCTCCGAGCAGACACCCTATGCGCCAAGGTCCCCTTACGCAGCATCGAAAGCCGCGGCGGACCATCTTGTCAGAGCCTACATCCATACCTACGGCCTGAAGGCCACCATCAGCAACTGCTCGAACAATTATGGCCCTTACCAGTTCCCTGAGAAGCTCATACCATTGGCTGTGACCAATCTGATAGACGGCAAGAAGATCCCTGTCTATGGCAAGGGCGAGAACATCAGGGACTGGGTGCATGTGGATGACCATAATGACGCAGTCGCGCTGGTATTGACGCGCGGCCGGATCGGAGAGACGTACTGCATCGGCGGTGACACTGAGCTACGTAACATCGATGTGGCGCGGGCGATATGCACCGCGTTCGATAAGGGCGATGAATCGTTCACGTTCGTCACCGACCGCAAAGGCCATGATTTCCGGTACGCCATCGACTTCTCCAAGATACAGAAGGAATTAGGGTGGACGCCTGCGCACGACTTTGCCGCGGGACTGGCTGAAACGATATCATGGTATCGCTCCCATGAGAAATGGTGGCGCAAGCTGCAGGGACGTGTGATTGCCGACGTGACCGAGAAGGAATAGTATATCTCCATCTTAGCCCTGCATGGTATGTGATAGGCAACCTGATATGTTATGCGATAGCACGGTCTGTAACTTTTTCGTAATCTTTAACAATGATTGCGCATTCTACCAGCAGGAAACCACATGGCAGATGAACAACCAGCAACCGACGCGGCCGTGAAGGTCGCGAAGAACAGCACTGTATCCGTCGAATACACCGGCACGCTCGCTGATGGCAGTATCTTTGACGCGTCCTCGGAGCATGGCAAGCCGCTCACCTTCGTCGCCGGGGCCGGACAGGTCGTCCCTGGCTTTGATGACGCGGTCATGGGCATGAAGCAAGGTGAAGAGAAGACGTTCACGATATCAGCCGGTGACGCGTATGGCGAGCGCACGGAAGAGCTGGTGCAGAAGATCCCCCGGCAGCAGTTGCCCCAGGGCATGGAACCCGCCGCGGGGATGATGCTCACGCTGCAGACACCGGAAGGCCAGCAGATACCGGCCACTGTGTCTGCAGTCGATACCGAAGCCATCACGCTGGACCTGAACCATCCGCTCGCCGGCAAGGAGCTCACGTTCGCGATAAAGGTGGTGAAGATAGAACCTGGGGGCTGAATAGGACGCGCTCGAACGCAATCAGGACTGTGTCGGACGTACGGACGGGTCTGACAATTTTTCTCTCTCTTCCTGCGCTTATATCATGTGTGCCTCATGCAGCACATATCAAGCATGCGTCATGCAGCAATCACTTCTTTTGCGGCCACATGGCGAAGACGAACAGGTGTTCCCAAGTGGAAAGGACAATCTCGAAGACCGCGAGCAGGATACAGGCGATCGTGATGATGACCGGATTCGCGGAGACCATAGCGCCTGCCAACGCAGGACGCTGCACCTGACGCGCGATGAGCGCGATGCCTATCACAAAGAGCCACGTCAGCAAGGTGTGCTTGAAGTGCAGCTTGCCGAAATTCGCGCCGATACGGACACTCTTCTCCGCGCGCTGCCAGGCGCCAATGCCCATGACTTTGCCGAGCTCATCACCACGGAACAGAAGAGCAGCGTAGGCGAACAGCATGCGCCAGACGACCAGCAGTATCCAGTAGGAGAAGAGCAGGACCAGGAACAGGATGGCGACACTTTGGGCCACCATATCGATCAGGAGAGGATTGGCAATCGTGTAGAAGAGCGCGAACAATGGCAGGCCTATCAAGAAATAATAGAGGATGCTGATGTCCAGGACCTCCATGAAATACTGACGGCCATACGTCCAGCCGTTCCTCAGGGAGACCTTGCGGCCTTTGAGCGCGTCCTTGTACATGCCAAAGGCCATGGCAGAGAAGTAGGAGAGGACGGAGACTTCCGCCACCAGGTAGAACCAGAACAAGGGGCTTCCCAACAGGATCTGCCATACTCCGCGCAGACCCACGGACCAGGAGAAGAGCATTAGCATTTCCAGGATGCGCAATCGCGCGATGAGCACGAGCAGCAGCAAGACTGACGCTGCCAGGGACAATGCTTTTGGAACCAGGAGCAATGGCTCTTTTTCCAGCAGATGCCAGGTCTTCGCGATGCCTTTGATATAGCGTGCCATGCCACTATCTGCAACACCGGGGGTTATAAAGGTTTCGTGATGGAAAAGGGACGAACTATGCAGAGCACCAACCATTGCCGAAACCATTAATAACCATGCTGCCGGATATGCGACCATGGAACCCAGGCAGGTCCTCGCGCTGCTGCGCCAGCATGGCCGCAACACCATCAGCTTCCAGACCCTCATGCCGGGCCTCCGCTATTTTCAGTCACATGAATCAGGCTACATCGCCTACGTCCATGACAAGCACGTCTGGCTCGCGGTGGGCGATCCTGTCTGCGCACCGCAAGACCGCATGCTCCTCGCGCATCATTTCAGGAAGGCGGCGCACGTGGCCAAGGCAGATTGCTGCTTCCTGCACACGTCCCAAGAGATGCGCGACATCTTCGACCTCATGGCCTTTGGCACCATCAAGATAGGTGAAGAAGGCATCATCAATGTTCCGGAGTTCTCCACGTCAGGCAACCGCATGGATGATGTACGTTATGGATGCAATCATGCGGCCAAATCAGGCGTGTCTGTCAAACAAGTAGGTGATGAAGCAGACCTGCTCGCGGGCATCACTGCATTGACCAGGCAATGGAGCAAGATGCATAAGGTCAATCACTTCAGCTTCCTTTTAAGCATGAATCCGCTCCTGTACGCAGAGGAGAAACGCATCTTCGTCGCGCTCCATGATAGCAAGGTCGTCGGATATCTCACCGGCGTTCCTATCTACCAGCGCAATGGCCTGTATTTCGAGGACATCATCGTGAGCAAGGACGCGCCCAATGGCACAGGCAAACTACTGGTCGTCAATGCCATCGAGGCATTGCAGCAGCAAGGAGTAGCCATCGCAACGCTCGGCGCGAGCCCTCTGGCCAACATCACACCCGACGACAACCAGGATTATCCTCTGGCCAACAAGGCCCTCGCATTGCTGCGCGAGCATGGCAACACGTTCTACAACTACAAGAGCCTCACGTACTTCAAGCAATCCTTCCAGCCCCACTCCTATGAGCCCCACTACTTCTGCTTCTATCCGCCACGGCTCAAGCGACGCATGATACAGGCGGTCATCAAGGCTTACAGCCCTGGCGGCATACCTCGGCTGGTGCTCAGCAGAATCAGCAAGGAGCTGAGGGCGCTGCGGCTGCGGACTCAGCGCGCCAAAGGACCACGTATCGCGCGCAGCAAATAAGGCAACCCTATCACCATCATCAGTATGCTCGCCCACTGACCCATCTGCAGCCCCAACAGCCATGTGGGGTCGTCTCGCCAATAATCCGTTATGAGGCGAAACAGACCGTAGAGGAAGAAGAACAGCCAGAAGGTGACGCCCGGCTTGTCAAAACGATAGCGCTTCCAGACCGGAAGGATGATGAGGTAGAGCAGGAAGAGGATGGCCGCCTGATACAACTGGTAGGGATGCCTGCACCCCGCATAGCCAGGAAAGATGACGCACCAGGGCACGTTCGCCACTTTTCCCACGAGCTCGGCATTGATGAAGTTCGCGACGCGACCAAGGCTCAATGACAGGGCGGTAGCGATCAGCACGACTTCACTGGCATGATAGATATTGATGCGGTATTTTCTACTGTAGATGATGGCAACCAACATGGCACCTATGAACGCGCCATGAAACGACATGCCCCCGTGCCAGATGTAGAAAAGCTCCCATGGATGCAGGAACTGCGCCGGCTGGTTGAACAGGAAATAACCGATCCTTCCACCCGCGATGATGCCGACGACGAGCCAGGAATACCCCCACTCGATGGACTCGCGCGTCATGTTGGGCATCTTCGCGCGTATCGCGAGCCAGTACGCGTACAGGAACCCGAACAGGTAGACAAGCCCGTACCAGCGGATGGCGAGCGGGCCTATCTGGAGCGCGATGGGATTGAACGTGTGAATGTAGGGCATCATAGAAGGGGGAGCCCGGGGGAATAAAAAGGTTTGGTTATAATCCATAGCTCGGACCGGACATCCACAAGTCTTATTTAGCGAACTTCAATCGGTTTGCTGATGGAAGCGCTCCCGTTCAGCGGCCAGTCAGCCCACATATTACCAGAAGGACGCGGGCGTCGTAGGAATGGCCGAGCAACCGGTTCGTCCAGGAATCCTGGGCGCAATGGACGCGAAAGCGTATTAAAGTTCGGGTGATTATCGTTGACCATGGATGTCAAGGACTATCTGCAGGCGCACGGCATCGCGTTTAGCAGCTTCACGCACCCGCCTGTTTATACCTGTGAGGAAGCGAATACATACAACCAGGACATCAGGGGCGTGCATTGCAAGAACCTGCTGCTCAAGGACAGGAAATCGCGTGCATTCTTTCTTGTCATCCTTCCTGCTGATCAACAGGCGAGTATGGACTCGCTCGGTGATACCCTCAAGACCAAGCTGAAGTTCGCCAATGAGCAGGATCTGCAGGACAAGCTGGGGGTCGATGCGGGATCCGTGACCCCGTTCGCCCTGCTCAATGATACGGAACATAAGGTGATACTGGTCATAGACCCACAAGTATGGAACGCTGATTATGTGAGCTTCCATCCAAATGTGAACACGGAGACGCTCGAGCTGCAGGGGAGGGCGTTCCAGCAGTATGTGAAGTCATTGGAGAACACGCTTATCACCCTATGAGATAACCTGTCTGCATCCTCGGAAAGCCACAGGTCAGCGCTGCCGCTGCCCAACAGGGAAAAAGAAACAAGGTATCAGGTATCTACTTCATCTCAGTATAGCCACACTTACCGCAGGACATGCGGTTGCTGTGCGTGGCCATGAAGATTGCAGGCCCGCACTTCGGGCAGGAGCGCGGCTTGGTCACCTTGCCGCCTTCCACTTTGTAGACCTTATACGCAGAGTAGGATGATTTCTTCTTCTTTGGAGCAGCTTTCTTGTCTTGTGCCATGGCAATCACTCGTTCTTGGACTCAGTTTCTGGTTTGGCCTCGTCGGCCTTCTTTGCTTCAGGAGCAGGCTTCGCTTCAGGAGCGGGTTTGCTGTCAGCTTTCTTTTCTTCAGCAGGTTTCTGGTCAGCTGCTTTCTCTTCCTTGGATTCAGCAGGCTTTTTCTCGGACTTCGCGTCCTCGAGCGCTATACCATTGCGCTTGAGCATATGCATAGGCTCCGCGATTCGCATTGCCTTCAGGTCAGGATATGCGCGACCCTGTACCGCAAGGTACGGCTGACCGTATTGCTTCTCGATGCTGATCACGAGCACATGCTTTTCCTTGGACTCTTTTATCAGATGCTCGCGCACGTCCTTTCGCTTTGGAAAAACACCAGTAAACGAGAGTATCGCCTTTATGTCCTTTCGGCCATACAGAGCATTATCCTTAACATCAATAGATTGCGTATTCATGTCTAGCGCACCTTTATCGCATATTCGCCCCTCTTCTCAAATCCCATCTCCTTGGCGATGCGGGACTTGTCAGGATCGACGACAAACACGCGACCCTGCCAATTGGAGCTGTACTCAGAAGTATTAGTATCGACCTTCTCCTTGTCGACAAACATCTTGGTTTTCTTGTTGACGAATCGTGCCATGGTGAGACCTTACTTTTCTTTTTCCTTCTGCCCTTCTTCCTCAACCCAGTCCAGGCGGCCCAGGCCAGGCTGACGCATGGTAAGACCAAACTTCGGGTTGGTGATATCCTTGTAGGAGATCGCGATAATCCTTGCCATGCACTGATCGCCCACTTTCAGGGACTTCTTGGATTCCTTGCCGCTGAGAACCTTTTCCTTGGCAAAACTGACATAGTCATCCATGGTCTGACTGATGTGGATCATACCATCAATAGGACCAATGGTCATGAACGCGCCAAAGTCAGCGATATCACGGATGGTGCCAAAGACCAACTCTTTCATCTCTGGCTTGAAGGAAACAACATCAAAGGTAGTCTCATAGTAAGCCGCCCCATCGCCTGGGATGATGATACCCTGACCGATGTCGCCGACAGCTAAAACGTCAATAACAATACCCAGTTCCTCGGAAATCAGCCCCTCAAACTTCCTCTTGAGCTCCTTGAGGATGGCCTCAGATAAATCGTACTTGAACATATCTGGAGGCACCCGAACATGCTCTTTCAGCTGGATTTTGTAGAACATTGATAGTCTGGAAATGGCAGTCCCTTTAAAAGGTTTGCGGAGATGTGGTTCACGAGTGAGAATCGTCCCTGACCCCTTATATGGACCATTCAGTCGCTACAGGACTTCCAGAACCTGTTTCTTGCGCATGCAGACAGTCTTAATGCCCCTTGCCCGCGCGCGCCTGCGGAGCTCAGCGTCAGCGCTAGCGAGCAGCATGCTCCCGGAGCTGTCCGCTCCTTGCTCAGCTGCGACCTCGATAAGCGCGTCATCGACTCGTAGATTGGAACCTGCTTTGAGCAGCACCAGGCCTTTCGCTTTTGCCAGCTGCAGACCGAGCTTCGCGTTCTTGGCCTCACGGCTGTTGCCGGTCGCAAGGCCTTCCAGCTCCCGGATGCACGCGTCAAGCGTCACCTTCTCGCAAGGACCCAGCAGCTTGTCAAGCTGAGTGAAGATATCAAGGTTCATACGACCAGGCAACATGAGGAAACTGGTGTCGATGAGCACGCGCATAAGGGAATAGAAAGCGCGACGGGTTTAATTAGTTTGCCCGGACAAGCAAAAGGGCTCAGAAAATATCAGCAACCGAACCTTCCAGATATTGGGCAAGCCGTCCTAAAGCGCGATTCCTTGCACGTATCACGCTTCTATCGTTCATGCCATGATTATGCACCATATCCACAAGCCTCGCGACTTCCTGGTTTGAATATCCATCAAGAACACTCGCCAGCACAATGGTCTGCTCTATCTCCGGCAGGTAGCCAAGCGCCTTCTGTATTGGCTCATGCACCTGCCCATCCAACCACTCGGTTTCAGCGCTACAGGAACCACACAGCAAATCCTGCAAACCTGCGGCCCCACCCTCTGATGAATCAAGCGAAACAACCTGAGCAGCATTCGCTCGTCTCCGGGCGCTCCTCTGCTCAGCCCATGCTATCTGATTGACACGCAGGGTGAGATATGTCTTGAACGTGGCATCCTTCCCAGGATCGTATTTCTCCAGAGCATCCATAAGCGCCCTATGCGCGATGTCCTCAGCGTCTGCGCATGGGTCAGCTATGTCCCACCTGGCGGCACACGTCAAGGCGTATGGCATATACCGCATCATCAATGCATCAGCATACGGAGATTGCCAGTCTTCCCTGGCGCGTCTCACCAGTTCCGTTTCCGGCATCCCTGACCGTTCATCAATGGCAAAGACCACGAACACCGGATTTTGCCGTTGATATTTATATTTGCCTGCCCGCCATCGGCCCCGTGCGCAGGGTACAATCATCTTGCCATAATTATTTATACGCTGCCACACTGGCACCGTGCATGGCGCAAGACCCCGCACTCTTGAAAATCCTCACTCGTGTCAAGCCCGATGCGCAGGAGCAGACCCAGGTAAAGCAGGCAGTAATCCAAGCCAAGACCACACTCAAGTCGCTCCTGTCCAGACTAGATGCCAAACTCGTCCCCGGAGGCAGCATCGCCAAAGGCACGTGGCTCTCCGGCAACACTGACATCGACCTGTTTGTGCAGTTCCCTGCATCGTGGCGCGGCAGGGATATCGCGCAGGCGCTCGCAGGGGCTCTGGAGCAGGAACGTCAACACGGCGGCACACATAGCGCGGACAAGACGCTCCTGCGCGTGGAGCGCGTGCATGGCAGCCGCGATTATTTCCATGTGCAGAAAGGCCGCAGGGTCATCGAGATCGTCCCGGTCCTGGCCATCGCTTCTGCCGCGCATGCGGAGAATGTCACGGACATCTCACCTCTGCACGTCGCATGGGTCAGATCCATGCTGACGCCGCGCATGCAGGACGAGGTGCGTCTCGCGAAGCAATTGTGCAAAGCGTCACGCACCTATGGCGCAGAATCCTACATACAAGGATTCTCCGGTTATGTGCTGGAGATACTCATCGCGCATCATAAGAGCCTTGCCGCCCTCGCAAAAGCGGCATCCGGCTGGAGCGAACGCACCTATATCGATGTCGATGGACACTATGCTGACGAGCGCGCCGCGCGCAGAGCGCTGAACCGTGCTCGCATGGTATCGCCGCTGCTGCTCATCGACCCTGTGCATCCTGAGCGAAACGCTGCCGCAGCGCTCAGCAAGCGTAACTACGCGCGCTTCAAGGAGCAGTGCCAGACGTTGACCCATGCGCTGGACAGGAGCGCCACGTCATCCCGCGCGCAGACCGATATCTCGCGATTGTTCCGGGAGCAGAAGAACAGCGTCGCCACACTCCGGAAGCGGGGCGGCTATCTCATCGCCTACGAGGCGACGCCACTTGAAGGAAAAGAAGATGTCATCGGCTGCAAGCTGCTCAAGGCGCAGGAGATCATCGGCGCAGAGATGAAGAATCATGGCTTTACGGTGCAGGATGCTGGCTGGGAATGGGACGGCAAAAGCAAAGCGCTGCTCTGGCATGTGCTCGAGAAACGCAAGATTCCTCTGACTTTTGTCAGGGTCGGACCTCCGGCTGCCAAGGAACCATACGCGTCTGCGTTCAGACACAAACATCCTGATGCCCGTATCGTCGACGGGAAACTGGAAGCGGATGTCAGGCGCGAATACACAGACGCCAGCAAGCTGGCCAAGGCGCTCCTGACAGAAGAGCGCATAAGCGCACTGGTGAAGAAGATAGCGCTCATCGCGTCCTGATGGACGCGCGAGACCGTCAGGACGAGCAGGAGACATAGGAGATGATCCATCACCATGCAGACCAACAACAAGACCAGCGATGATGCTCAGCGCCTGAGCCCTTCTGCGTATCTCGCCAAGGCGCTGCCCATCGTGCAGAAAGCGAACGCCATCTCTTTGCGGTACTTTCGCAAGGGATTCACGCAGGAAGAGAAAGGACCGGGCGACGTGGTCACGCAGGCAGACAAGGAGATAGAACGATTCCTGATAGAACAGCTGGGAGTACTGTTTCCTGGGACAGGATTCCTGGGAGAGGAATACGGCGCACAAGGCAGCCAGGACCTGGTCTGGGTCATGGACCCCATCGATGGCACAGCGAATTTCTCGCGCGGGCTGGAGTTCTACTGCACGTCGGTAGCGCTCGTAGAGAAGGGCGTCCCTATCGTTGGCATGGTCATCAATCCTGTCACGGGCGAATGCTTCAGCGCCGCAAAGGGGTGCGGTGCGAATCTCAATGATATGCCCATCAGGGTCAGCGACGCGACCTTGCGAAAGTCGATGGTCGTGGATGGCCTTGGACTTTCGCTCCCACAACAGCGCGAGCGGCTCGCTCGCATAGGCAGGATAGCAGCCGAGACCTGGCAGGTGCGCATCCTCGGGGCAATCGCATTGGAGATGGCCTATATCGCGGCAGGAAGACTGGATATCAGGGCGTGCTCGAACCAGAAGCCCTGGGATGTCGCGGCCGGCGCCGTGCTGGTGCAGGAAGCTGGCGGCAAGGCGACCGACTTCGCGGGGAGCGACTGGCGCATGGGCGCAGAGGGCATCGTGGCGAGCAATGGGACCGCGCATGACACGCTGCTCGGGCTCATACATAGAAAGGAATGAACCGCAGAGCGATCCAGGAAAGGTTGCTGAAAAGCTATAAGTAAACCTGACAGACAGTCAACACCACACAGTAGTCATAAAATAGGAAAATTTAAATATAGTCTTTTTTTTTCGGGGCTCTATGCCCGATTTGTTCCAATCTGTACCCCTTGTGGATTACAGTCGCATAGCATATACCGCCGACTTGCAGGACATCAGTTGGGTACCCACGGAAGGCGGCGATCTGGGAGCAGTGAGCGATTACTACAGGACGTGCGCCACGGAACACAGAGAACCTGTCCTGTCCACAGCGAAAGCGCTTGCAGGCAATGACCTGACCCATCTGAGACAGACCACCCTGGCCAATGGCCTGGTTTTCCATACTGCCCATCGCGGCGATGGCCAACCCTGCTATAATGTCTGGGAATATCGAGGGATCCAGAGATCAAGTGGAAATCGCTGGCACAATGCTGATACCCCGGTCACTTATATCGATACACCGGATGAAAAACCAATAGTCATAACACCAACATGCATAACCGGAGTTGCGCTCCCGAACGGATTCATGTTGACTGATGTAAGTGTAAGTAATGGATGCAACTTCGCCACGTGGGCCATAAGAAAATTTTCCGACGACGACTCTTCAACCATTGTCGGCTATCGTCTGAGCGCAAGCCCAAATGGAGAAAATGGTCTCACCTTCAGCTATCGCGTCAATACGACACACCCCGACGGCCCCTGCAAGTACACCCAGGTCGAGCTGACCGATATGGACCCTACGTTGGTCTGCCGTGTGACCGAGGGCTATGATTCAAGCCTTCCCGCTTCACGCGCGTTCCTGCCCGACTCCAAAGAAGAAGCAGTCTTGACGTTCCTCGCCAACGGTGTCTTCGGAAGTGTGCATGGCGTAAGCCAAACAAACGCACGTAATCCTGACTGGACTGACGATACGCTCCAACGCCTGCTGAGGAGAGGCAGCAATGAGCAGTTCTCTTACACAGCAGATACCGCCGACGGAGCATTCCTGGCGAACGAAGTGTTCGGCATAGACGCGAGCAAGCATCCCCGGCTTAATGCCCAGGCCACCCTGACCACCCTCATGGACCTTGCCATCAGAGGAGAGCGCATGGACCTGAACAGGGACCTACAATTCCTGTAGGATAAACAGCCTTGTTCGTTCTTGTTGACCACAACGCGATAAATATACCTAATGCTACTTAGTGCACCCAGGCTCTGTCCTAAGAGTCCAGCCAGCAGCAATTGCGAAGGCTGATGTGTTGGATTTTGCGCATTGACAGGGGGATGCCCCCTCCGGGGATGTCAATCCGTCACTGGTGAGAACACCGCCGAAGCCCGCTGCTGGCATAGTCAAACGAGATTCAGGACAGAGCCGTGCACCCAGGAGACACCCAGTGGTTAGTTTTATATAGCCCTGCAGGTTGATGTCCTCTATGCGCAACAAGCAGACCAAGGTCGTGGCGACTGTCTCAGACCAGCGCTGCGGCCCGGATTTCATCAAGCAGCTCCACGACAATGGCATGGATGTCGTGCGCCTGAACACCGCGCACCAGACTCCTGAGACGTGTCTGCAAGTCATCAAGAACATCCGGGAAGCGTCTGACAAGATAGCCATCCTCATCGACACCAAAGGACCTGAAGTCAGGACGACCGCGGTCAATGCGCCCATTGAACTGAAACGGGGCCAGGACATCATCATCAGGGCATCAGAGAGCACGACCACGGCAGATGCCATCCATGTGAATTATTCCGGATTCGTCAAGGACGTGCCTGACAGCAGCAGCATCCTCATGGACGATGGTGACCTGGAGCTAAAGGTCATCAGGAAGGCCAATGATGCCCTGCACTGCCGCGTCATGAACAAGGGCACACTCAAATCCCATAAGAGCGTCAATGTCCCTGGCATCCATCTTGATCTGCCATCGCTAACCAGACGCGACAAGGAGTTTTTGCAGCTTGCCATGGAGCAGGACATCGACTTCATCGCGCACAGCTTCGTGCGCAACGCCGACGACGTCAAGGCTATACAACAGTTCTGCAAGAAGAAACCCATCAGGATCATCGCCAAGATAGAGAACACGCAAGGTGTGGAGAACCTTGATGAGATACTGGATTATTCCTATGGCGTCATGGTCGCACGAGGCGATCTTGGCGTCGAGATCCCCGCGGAGGAAGTGCCGCTCATCCAGAAGACCATCATCCGGCGCTGCATCCAGCGCGCGAAGCCGGTCATCACGGCGACGCAGATGCTGCAGAGCATGATAGAGAACCCACGGCCTACGCGCGCCGAGGTATCGGATGTCGCCAATGCCATCCTCGACGGAACAGACGCGCTCATGCTCAGCGCGGAGACCGCGGCAGGCAAGTACCCTGTGGCAGCGGTGAGAATCATGGCGAAGGTCGCCAAACGCATCGAGTGCAGCAGGAACCTGGAGCACTTTGACCCCATCCATGCGGAGTACAACCCGGTCAGCGAGTATATCGCCATGGCCGCGGTCGAGGCAGCGCAGGACCTGCTCGCGCAGGCAATCATCATCCCCACGCAGTCAGGCCTGTCAGCCAGAATGGTCTCTGCGTACCGAGGCAGGATACCTGTCTATGCGCAGTGCATGGACGAAGCTGTCATGCGCTCGCTCGCGCTCAGCCATGGCATACGTCCCAGCAAAATCCCGCCCGCCAGCACGACCGAAGAGATGGTGCGCAGCGCGCTCGCGCGGCTGGTCGAGGAAGGAAACCTGAAAGCGCATGACCGCGTCGTGGTCATGGCTGGGACGCCCGGCAAACCAGAAGGCAGCAACTTCATCGAGATAGATACGGTTAAGCATATCCTGGAAGACTATCGTAAGAAATAGGGATGCATTTGCCTGCATAGAGAAAAGCATTTATAGTCCTGCCGCGCCCTTTGCTGCCATGAGCGGAACATCGCATCCTATCGAGGTTTGTTTCTCCAGTCTCCGCCCTCTGTCGTCTTGTTAGGGGAGCAGTCGTCTCCGCAACGCTCCCCCAGCGCATAGGTGATGCCCATGAAAGCACTAGTAGCAGAACCCATACACAACGCCGCCATCCAGGCCCTCAAAGGACTTGGACTCTCAGTAGAAGTATCGCTGGGCCTGAGCCGCGACGCCCTTTGTTCTGCCCTGGGATCTGGTGCTATCGACGTGCTCATCATCCGCACCAAGGTACAGGCGGACAGGGAATTGCTCAACTGCTGGAAGGGCACGCAACGGCTGCTCTGCCGCGCGGGCATCGGCGTCGATAACATCAACCTTGATGCGGCGACCGCGCTTGGCATCGCGGTCATCAACACGGCTGAGGCGAGCACCCAGAGCGTCGCGGAGCTGGCAATCGGGCTCATGATCGCTGCTGCGCGCAATGTGGCCTCGCAGGACAGAGCCATCAGGATCGGGGCCTGGAAGCGTCAGGAAGGTATGGAGCTCTCGGGCAAGACGCTGGGCATCATCGGGCTTGGCAGGATAGGCTCGCGGGTGGCGATGCTCGGCAAGGCGCTGGGGATGCATGTTGTCGCGCACGACCCGTACATCAGGGATGATCGCTTCGCGGAATTCGGTGCAGAGAAATCGACGCTCGAGGACACATTGGGACGGGCCGATGTCGTATCGTTGCACACGCCGCTCACGCCAGAGACCGAACGCATGATGAACAAGGCACGGCTGGGCATAATGAAGCAAGGCAGCATCCTGATCAACACGGCGCGCGGGCCCATGGTGGATGACGAAGCGCTCTGCGACGCGCTGGACTCGGGGCATCTCGCGGGAGCCGCGCTCGATGTGTTCCCCGAAGAGCCGTACAAAGGTCGGCTGCTCAGTAATGAGAGCGTCATCATGACGCCTCATATCGGCGGCAGCACATCAGAGTCGCTCGAGCGCATCGGGATGCGCCTTGTCGAGCAGATAGCAGAATTCCTGCGCGCCGGACACACCAGCGCGCTGAACGCACCCCTTGTGCCCACAGGTGCCGAAGACCTGGTGGTGCTCGCGCGCGCGCTTGGTAGACTGTGTGCGCAGCTTGATGGGCCTTTGCATCGCATCACCGTGCAGGCATCGGCGCATGGCAGGGTGCTGACGCACGCCGCAGTGCAGGGCGCACTTTCCGTGCATCAGGAAGGAATCAACCTGGTCAACGCATTGGCCCAGGCGCAGCAGCGCGGTATCAGCGTGCTGACCGGGCAGACAGAACCTGCTGACAAGCAACAACCGGGCGAGCTGCAGGTGATGGTCAATGAGACCCTAGCGGCCGGCAGCGTACAAGGAGGCATGCGGATAACCCGCATCGGCGAGCATACGCGCCTGGACTTCGCGCCGCAGGGCAGCATCCTGCTCCTCTGGTATGACGATGTCCCTGGCGTCATCGGCGCGGTCGGAACGCACCTTGGCAAGGCGGACATCAACATCAAGCGCATGGTGGTCTCGGATGTCGCTGACGGCAACGCGCTGATGGCGCTCGCGGTCGGAGACGCGCTGGACGCTGAGGTGATGGAGGGCTTGCGGGAGCGGCTCAAGGAATTCGGACTCTCGCGACTGGCACAGGTGCGGCTGTGACCCGAAAGCCTCCTGCTGCATAAACCATTTATACTGCAGGCAACAGACCCGCGGGCATGAACCCCAAACACACCGCCCCTGCCAAGGCTCCTGCGCCCCCGCTTCCCGCGTTCCACCCAACAGAGCACTCCTATGTCGAGGCGCTCCTGGAACGCTATCAGGCACTGTACCACTATGCTGACGGCCGGATAGATTATTCGCTCTCCGAGAGCGCCCCTGTCGTCACGGTATATGTCAAGTACCATCATCGGCTGCTGACGCTGCTTCGCTCTGACAAAGTAAGCACTTACCAGGGCAAGTGGAATACGGTCGCGGGCTACATCGACGAAGTCAAGTCAGTGCGCGACTTCGCGCTGCAGGAGCTCTGGGAAGAGACAGGAATCACGGAGCAGCAGATCCTCGGCATGGGATTCGGTGAGCCCTTCAGTTTCACGGACGATGAAATCAGCAAGACCTGGATTACGCATCCGGTGCTCGTGGAGCTCAAGAGCATGCCGGTGGTATTGCTGGATTTCGAGCATACGCAACAGCGCTGGGCAAAACCGGAGGAGCTTGCTGCACTTGACGCGGTCCCGAATTTTTCTGTCGGCTTCGAGAAGCTGATGGTGAGCATCGCGGCCCAGCACGCGAAGGTGATGAACAAGAAACATACTGTCACGGTCCGCGGCGACGCATCACGCGCCCCTGAGCAGAAAGCAAAGAAACAGAAAAGAAAGAAACAGGCCAACGCCGCTCAGTAGTTCATCCTCGCGAAGACCCCGGGCTGATAGGAGGCCTTTCCTCTCGCGTCGAACCTCACGTCGCAGCTGGGCCCTATCATGCAGTCTTTGCTCAGTTGCAGACCGATTCGAGGACGCAGCTCGGCGAAGTGGAACGTACCGTCGACGCTCACGTTGGCCAGTACCTCCAGTTCAGCGTGCACATCGCCAAAAACGCCGCGACGCATTGCCCAAGAATTCAAGGTCAGGCCCCCTGCCTTCACGCATGTCGTAGCTGATCGAGAGGAAGCCACCACCGCCTTCCCAACGGCCTGTCGGCTGGATGCCCAGGCGCGGCACGGTCTCGCCTGTCCCGAGGAACTTGAGGCCCACATAAGGACGCAGCGGGCTATCGGTAAAATAGCCATGCAGCAGCGTCAGGCCCGCGTCGGTCTGTCCATCGTAGCCGACGCTGCGACGATGCCTCACGAAGAACGCGCTCTGATCGTCAAGGGGCTGGTAGTGCTTGATGTCAATCACCGCGCTGGCCTCGCGCGCGTCGACTTCGACGGAACTCGCCTCTGCAGGCACTACAGCGAGCAGCGCTGCGAGCCCCGAGATGAGCAGCTTGCCCTTCACGCTTCCTGTGGCGGTCCGTATCGGCCTTGCTTGCCCATCATCATTCATTGTGTCATCACCTGCAAAGAGTAACTACTAAGTAGTATATATTTATCATCACCCCCCTAAGGGGTTGAAAAATCAGAAGGCATAAATAGCTGGACAGCCATCGCATGCCCATGGACGCATCGTCGCTCGAAGGAATCGGCCTCTCGCGCAACGAGGCCAAGGCATACCTGGGCCTGCTAGGTCTTGGCGAAACCACGGTCACGCCGCTCGTGCGAGAGGCGGGCGTTCCCAACAGCAAGGTCTATGTCATCCTGGAAAAGCTCATCGCCAAGGGGCTCGCCTCATCGGTGCAGAAGCGCGGCGTGCGCCACTATCAGGCCGCGGCACCCGAAGCGATCCTCGAGTTCCTGCAGAAGCGAAAGCAGGAGGTCGCTGAACAGGAGAGCGCCATGCAATCGCTGCTGCCGCAGCTGCAGGCGCAACAGCACGTCGGCAGGCAATACGCGCGCGTCTATGAGGGCACGCGCGGCGTGAAGGCGGCGTTCAGGCATATGCTGTTCACCATCGGCCAAGGCGGCAGCTACAAGGTACTCACGCTCGAGCGCGAGCTGGAGAGCGAGCAGGCAATCCAGCTCTTCAAGTGGCTGCATACCGAGCGCAACAAGCAGAAGACCTGGGCAAACCTCATCGTGCCAGAGAGCATCAGGACACTCTTCAAGCAACACTATAACTACCCGCGCATGCGTGTGCGCCATTCAACAGTGCGGCTTCCCACAGGCATCTTCATCTTTGGCGAGTCCGTACTGAGCGTGAGCTTCGAGCCGCAGTCCATCGCGTTCCTCATCAACTCAAAAAACCACACCAAGAACTACCATCGCTTCTTCGACGACATGTGGAAGCAGGGGAAGACGTAGGTCAGTAGCAGTCCCACCATGGACTGATACCTGGCAACATACGCATCGTGGATGAGCGTACCACGACCCTGCACCTTCGCAATAAGCTT
>MNWW01000057.1 GCA_001871415.1 Candidatus Woesearchaeota archaeon CG1_02_57_44
TTGCCCTGAGCAACCACCTTCGGCAAGTCATCGATAAGGCCCATCAGATACCCCCTACAATATTGTGAATCAGATTCTTTTATAAAGGTTCCTACAATATCGTCATGGGGAAGCGTAGCCACTATGAGATCCAGAAGGGCATCGTCTTGTTATTGCGCGAGAAGCCACTTTCTTACACCAAGCTGCAGACAAAGCTAGGGACGAACTATAACACCATAAAGAACCATCTGGATGAGCTAGAGACGCTCGATATCATAAAAAAAATCGTCCAGCAAGAGCACCCGGAGAACGGCCAGCCATCAACCATAGCCGAGCTGACGCCTAGGGGCCAGGAGGCTGCGAAGAGGATGGAATCCAAGAGAACCAAGCAGCAGTAGCTCGGAAATATTGCGGATTATTTCGGCAAACATTAATAAACGAGCATACAATTATCGTGCTTAATCATACCCGCTGGCGTTCAAAGGCTGGACGTCAGTTAATTATTTTTCAAGGCAATGACAATGGAACGCGTAGCTATATTCATCGATAATGCCTATTTCAAGATTGTACAACAACAGGAAGCGATTCCTGTGGACTATGAAAAGTTCTGTGATGAGATCATAGATTCAACAGATCAGAGCAGCCGCTTCAGAACATATGTTTATGACTGCCCACCTTACCAAAGCAATCCACCAACGGCAGAGGAAATGAAAAGAAAATCCGGATTCGACGCGTTCAAATACAACATAATAAGACTCTCCCGTTTTGAAGTACGAACAGGGCGATTGCAGATTCAGAGGGACGAAAAGGGAAACATATTGAAAAAAGCAGATGGAACACCTATCCTGCGCCAGAAAGGAGTTGATATGGCACTAGGCATCGACGCGGCGCTATTAGCAGCGACTAAACAAGTCCAAAGGATCATCTTGGTTGCTGGAGACAGCGATTTCGTGCCCGCGATTCTTGCCGCAAAAGAAGAAGGAGTGATAGTGACCTTGTTTTTCTATCCAAAAGGCATTGTCCATGACAGCTTGTTTGAAGCCTGCGATGAGAGATTTCCCATCACTAGAGAACTGCTACAAAAAAGTGAAAGGAAGACAAGAGAAAAGAATAAAATAGGTCATAAGTAGGATTGTACGAGTTTCACTCCCGCTTCGCCTTCTTCGGCCGCGCCATCCACACGCCGATACCGATGGCAAGTGCCAGGACGATGAGCACAGGCCAAAAGTCGCCGCTGCTTTCAGGGCTTTCCGGGACCGCGTCAGTCGCAGCGCCGGAGGCAGGCATCGTGTCTGTCGCCGCAGCAGCCGCATCAGATGTATCGCTCTCAGCGCCAGCAGCAGGGGCAGTGGTGCCCGATGCCGCATCAGGGTCATAGAGCTCAGGTGCCTGCGCATCCGCTCCAGCGGCCTCACCAGCATCAGCCGATGTCGGCTCAGGGACCGTGCCGCTCAGGGAATCGTCAGGCGCAACAGTAGCTCCCGCCAGCGTGAACGTGGCATCAGGCCGGTAGTTCTTGACAAAGCTCTGGCCGGTCTGCGTCATCGCAGTCACCTGGATTGTCGCGTCAGGTTCCACATTTTCGGTCAGGTAAGCCCCTTGCGTCTCGCCAGGCTTGACGAGCACATCATAGGGCCCGGGGATGAACCTGAAGCGTGCCTCGGTCGCGGTGGCCTGCACCAGACTAATAGTATAATCAGTATCAGCGATTCTCACCCTGACACGGTCATTGACCCCCATCTCAGGGATGGAGACCGTATCGGTCAGATTGTAGTATGTATAATAGTCCTCGATATTGACAGCCGCGACTATGGGCAATATCGCGATAGACGCCAACAACAGGAATAGCAGGGATTGTCTCATAGGAACACCTCTTGCATGATTCTGAACAATGTCATTAATAAAGGTTTGGCCGATAGTATAGGTGCAGGACTGATATAGACAGCAGCGAGAGGTCCACGAGCGCGTGGTGCTTGCAGCCAATTCGCCCCCTACCCCCCGGATAACCACAGCATAGCCAGTAGTAGCTGCAACTTGCCTTGCAGCCACCAACAAGTATTTTTAAGAGCGGCACCACTCATACCATGAGATACCTGACTGAGCTATCGGCAGGCGAAAAAGGAGGAGAATCCCATGAACACGAAGAACCAACCGACCATGCAAGGAATACTGACAGCGACGCTAGCACTCCTGTTGGTGCTGGCAGGATGCACAAGCGCGACCCAACCGGTCTGGAACCCTGCGACAACTTCGCCAGGAACCTACACCACAACATCCTTCACCCCGGACAGCACAGTCGAACCGCTCAGTTTCTCGAGTCCAGAGGAATTCGCGGCATTCGCTAGGAGCTACGAAGGTTATGGCGGCATCTACTATGGTGGAGGCATCATGACGCGCTCGATGACCGCGGGCACCTTGGGCGTTGCGATACCAGAGATGGCCATGGACACGACCAATGTGAAGCAGACAGTGCCCGTTCCGGCAGCGGATGGTGTATCTGCTTCCGCAGGGACTGATTTCAGCGATACCAACAACCAGGTCGAGGGCATCGATGAAGCAGATATCATAAAGACCGATGGGGAGTACATCTACACGGTCACGGGAACCACCATATTCATCATCAAGGCATACCCCGGAGCAGACGCGCAGGTCATCAGTACCATCACGCTGGACAGCACACCGCGTGGCCTCTTTATCGACCACGACACCCTGGTCGTGCTTGGCAACGTCGACAAGCTGGAAAAGATCGGAGATTTCACCCCGAGGAACGGCCTGACCTACACGAGCATCTATGACATCAGCGACAAGACCGCGCCTAAGCTGCAGAAGCAGTTCAAGGTCGAGGGCTACTATGACGAGGCGCGCATGACCGATGGCATCGTGTATCTCATCACCACGTCGGGCATGCAGTTCTCGCCAGGATATCCTGTCCCGGTCATCATGGATGGAACCACGATAAGGTCCATGCCGATCGACAATATCAGATACTATCCCATCCCCTACAACTGGCCCCAGCTGGTGAGCGTGCACGCGATATCGCTTGGCGACGAATCCATCAACAGCGCGGCAGTGGTAGTAGAAGGAGGCCAGACTGTCTACATGAGCGACCAGAACATCTACATCACCTACACGCAGAATATCAATGAGTATGACCTACAGCGCCAGATACTAAGAGATCTGCTCACACCAAAGCTGACAGATGGCGACAAGGCGCTCATCGAGAAGATAAAAGCGGTCGATAATGATATCCTCACACAGCAGGAGAAGGACAACAAGATAGACAACATCATCATGTCCTATGCTGCCTACCTCCCGGAGGACGAACAGCAACAACTGCAGGATAAGGCGGACGAATTGCTCCAGCAGAAGCTCAAGGAGTACGAGTACATGGAGTGGACCATCATCAACCGCGTCGCGGTCAGAGGCGACACCATCCAGGTAGCGGCCAATGGCAAGGTGCCAGGCCACATCACCAATCAGTTCAGCCTGGATGAGCAGGACGACGTGCTGAGGATAGCGACGACCTTGAGCCAGCGCTGGTACAAGGGAGAGAGCACAAAGTCCAGCAACAACGTCTTCACCCTGGACCAGGACCTGAAGCTTCTGGGAGGTCTCAAGGACCTCGCGGAGGGCGAGCAGATATACAGCACCAGGTTCATCGGCGATAGACTATACATGGTCACCTTCAAGCAGGTCGATCCGTTCTTCGTCATCGACCTGAGCGATCCAGCAAAGCCCAAGGAGCTAGGAAAGCTGAAGATTCCAGGATTTTCAAGATACCTGCACCCATATGACGACACGCATATCATCGGCATAGGGCGCGACGCGTCCGAGACCGGAAGGCAGCAGGGCCTGAAGATATCCCTGTTCGACGTGAGTGATGTGACGCACCCGATAGAGACCGCCAAGTGGGTCAGCGACGCCCGCTACGCGAGCACCACTGCCGAATACGAGCATAAAGCGTTCTTGTTCAGCAAGGACAAGGACCTGTTGGTCATTCCGGCGTACAGCTATGACTACCAGGGAACGGGAGGCTACAATGGAGCACTGGTCTTCAATATAACAGCAGACATCATCACGCTGCGCGGTCTCATCGACCACGGCCAGTCTGGCTACGGGCCTGCTGTCGAGCGCTCCCTGTACATAGAGGATCTGCTCTACACCAAGAGCGCGGGCCTGCTGCGCATCAACAGCATCGACACCCTGGAGAGCGTCAAGCGCGTGGACCTGGTGACCGACAGCAGCATCAAGAAGTACTAAGAAGCACTAGCCCAGGAAACGCCAAGACTCCCACAGGGTGCTCCCCGGGAAGGCCAAAGCCCTGCCGTGAGCGATATTCAGGACCAGGGATGGCTCGTAGTCATTACGGATACCGCGCCGTTCGCGGCAAAGCTTTTTCTTCTGTATTGTTTTTCCGGGATCCATGCCAGAAGGATACCTTTCATTGGGAGTGCAGGGACCATGGTTCATGGACGATTTGGAGTTCGCTGAGCCTGATGCATATCAACTCCATCATGCCTGCGTACAGGTATGGCGAGAGTTGCCGCAAGACCCGGTGCTCCAGGATTTGCTTCTTGGTACACGGATAGGGACAGCACGCCCTACAGACTGGCTGAGCATCCCCGGAGACGTGGCATCCTCGGAGAATGGCGTAAGCGGTCGGGAGTGCTTGCGTATCGGCGTCGAGTATCTGGTACAGTCCATGAATGTGGCTAGGGGGGCCCCACTTATGCCGATGAGCGCTCCAGATGGAAAACTGAGGACAGCGGTGTCATATGGCATCGATCAACAAGCGCAAGAAGCCATGCAGGCATGGTGGCAGGAGAATGAAGCAGGCGCAGAGCTGCTGAGCAGAGTCTGCTCGAACATGGAAGACGCTCTTGAGTATCAGAATCTGATCATGTGCGCAGGCCTAGTCGCGAAGGCTGCCGGGTTTATCGTACAGGAAGATGACAAGGCAGAAAGGTGGCGAAGCTTCAGTGAACATACCTACACGCCAGCTGCGTACGTTGCTGCGACTCTCGCCTATGGCGAGCAGGTAAAAAATTACATGGACAGGTTCCATGTATGCTGTGATGCGTTATCAAAGATTCCAGGCTCAGAGAGATTCATCAGGGACCCTGGCGAATTACTGGTGAGGATGCATGGATACTGACGCGAGCGGACAAAAGACAGACATAGACACTCCGAAGAGGGTGCCGGAGCGAAAGCCCATCGAAAACTATGCGCTGATGGGCGTCAGCTACGACGAAGCCCGTCCGATGCACGAGCTCTGTCTGGACATCAGAGAGCAGCTACCCTCTGATCACGCGCTGCAGGACGTGGTCCTGGGATGGCGCCATCATGGAGAATACATCGATTCTTGGTCAGGAGTGCAGGGATACGCATGGCATCGTGCGACCGTGGATATCTCTCTAAGCTACTTGGAGCTGGTGCGCGGTCTTGCCAGAGGCCCAGGCATCATGACGATAGGTGAAGGCGTAGTAACTGCGACAGATTATGCCACCTTCGAACCACCGGTCAGGATAGACGGGTTTGACGCAGCAGCCATCCTCGAACTGCAGCAGTGGTGGGTAGACGCGCCTGATGCGGTGCGCGCGATAGAGTCCTACCATAGCGCGTTAGAGTCTGCCTGGGACGCGTTCAATCTGCAATCCGCCCTTACTCTTGCTAGCGACGGGACCAACGCCAACATGGAGTTTGATTATCCAGAGTACGAGCAGTGGAGACACCATCTGACAGTCGAATGGTCACCAACATGCTACGTTCCACTGGACTCGGCCTACTATAGCGAAGCGAAGCGCCAGATGCACGCATGTGGTATCGCCTACCAGGCCGCGGCAGGCCATCAGGGCGCAGACTTATTCCTGCTCACGCAGCAACAGGTGACAGAGACCGTCAGCCAGATGCGTCGCGACCAATACTTCTGAGGCCATGACCCCTCAGCGTGCATACCATCCATGCACAGAGCATAAAGCACAGGCACACAAAGGAACCAGTGCGACTGCACCCCATCTTCTCATCAGGAAGACAATCGCTTCGTTCTGCCAGCGGTCTATTCCTTCCCCTTCTTCATCTGCAGCACCATGAACCCGGCGACGACCACGAGCACCAGCACGATGATGCCGGCGATGAGTCCCGCGCTGCCTTTCCCAGGAGGAATAGTACCCGCGTTATCGGTTGCTGTCGGATCCGCACTGCCCGCAGCGTCAGTGGTATCACCGCTGTCCTGTAGCGCAGGGCTGCCGGGCAACGCGTCGCCGTCCCACTCCAGCTTCCATCCGTCGATCTTCACCGCGTTGGCGAAATCTCGGGTGATATTGCTCATGACCACAGGTCGTGGATCGACGCGCGCTGTTGAGACCCCAAGCAGCGCTGCTGGAAGCGATCCTGTGAGCACCGCACGCAGCTGCCCGTCATCGCCCTCGCCGCCGTCGTAGAGCAGCACGCGATCGTGCGCCCAGACCTGCGGCACACCAGGGAGCATGGTGATGCGAAGCGACCCGAAGACAGGTCGCTCATCCACAAGCGGACAGGGAT
Organism: Candidatus Woesearchaeota archaeon CG1_02_57_44; assembly: GCA_001871415.1. GTDB lineage: Archaea > Nanobdellota > Nanobdellia > Woesearchaeales > CG1-02-57-44 > CG1-02-57-44. Next base: position 6,520 of record MNWW01000057.1, read on the forward strand.
TGTCCTGCAACGCAGCCACTTTGCTGGCCGCGAGATCCTCGATACCCTTGTTGCCCGCGATGAAATCACCAGGGCCGAGCACCAGCACCGGCATGCCATAGCCGATGGTGTACTTGAACCGGAAATCAGTACGCACATTCTCGTTCTGTGTCGCGGCATTGACATCATAGACGATGACGACCGTGTCGGTGAGGTCCTGGATGATCTTGTCCGCCTGCACGCAGTCCTTGCAGCCGGTGAAGTACACGGCGCAGTTAGGGCCTGCCGAGACCGCGGGAACCACCAACAGCGTGACCGTGCTCAATGCGATAAGCAACAACCCTGAAGAGATTATCGATATGAATAATGTGTTTTCAACCATACAATCACCCCCCTGTAGATGCGTTAGCGACACAGCATATAAAGCCTTGCCACGCAAAGGCCAAGTCAAGCACAAGACAACCCCAACCAAAGTCACCACACAGTGACAACAAACAAAGTATTTATAAACCCACAAGAGTTTCTTGTGACCAAGATGCCCCCGCCCCCAGACAGGTCATTGCTCGTTCGCGTGCGAGAACGTTTTGCGCACGACAATGAATTATGCGATAAGTTGACACATCTTCTATCGCACGAGATGGCCACCTTGCGCACGTTGCAGGATTCGCTGGATCAGCTCGCAGACCCAAGCTGCGACTGCAGGCCAGCGGAGTGGGAAGTGCTTAAACAACAGGTCGACGCGCAGGGCATCCTGCTCGCAGCGAAGGTGGAAGCACTGCTCATGTGGCATCCTACGTACCAGGGCAATGGCACAGCAGAGCAACTCATCCCCACAGCCCAACCTCTGACGTGGGCATACAGTCTGGTGCACCCTGCCTATCCAGATTGCAGCATCCAATTGGCGCAGGACGACCAAGTCGCCCCTGCAAGAATCCCCGCCTATGCAGTGCAAGCAGTGACTATGTTGCTGGAGAATGCTGCGAAGTTCGGCAGAGCCGATGGTCGGGGTAATGAGCCCTACACGGTGCACGCAAGCAGTGATACGAGCGACGGACAGGTGACGTTCACGGTGTGCGATTATGGGCAAGGCATGGACCCTGCCTCATGCGTGCTGGCATGCCTGCCAGGATGGCAGGGCGAAGCCGACTATATGACACGCAGGCAAGGCGGCCTGGGTATGGGGCTCTATATCACAGAGCAGATAGCGCGCCACCATCACGGCGCACTGGAGCTTCGTAGCGAGCAAGGTCAAGGCACCATGGCGATGCTCTCCTTACCCGTAGCAGGCATCGACGAATCATCGCACAGATCAGGATAGAGGAGAGTAACATGAGACCAAAGATACTGCACGTTGGAGAATTGATATTCCTGGTGCCAGAGCTCGCCCGCATGGATGAGGAGAGCGCGCGACTCGAGGATCTGCTCAAGCAGCCCTGGATGGACGACTGCATCAGCAGCGTCCCATGGGGAGCCGACACAGATGCTTCCCGTCATCCCGTCATCGTGCATCTGCACGGCATCATCGGCCCGAGCGAGAACAGGGGATGGCATCAGGCATTCTGGACAGACACTCCGGCCGAAGCAGGCACCGCATTGCACCATGCATGGCTGAACGCGTACAAGCAAGACGGCGCTGGGACGCACATAAAGGTATACTCGCCGCTCGAATCCGATGTCGTCACCGCCATCACCAGTTACTTCACGCGTCTGCCCATGGCCTTCCAGCAAGGAGACGAATTATGGGAGGACGGCGACTACTGCCCGCTCAAGTATGCATTATTGAGGAATGCTCAAGCGCCTGGACAGGCGATATTGGCATACCCCCACTGCCACGAATCAGCATTCACTGTGCTCGGCAAATCAGGAGGACTGCTAATAGAAACGCAGCAAGGTGGCTCACCCATGCCCGCAGAGGAATTGCACAGGTCACTCATGCGACGTTGCTATGGCGTGGCCGACATGACCGCGGCGCTTGCCCCGACAGCGGCATGCATGAAGAGCGGTTGCGCCTATGGCGTAGCTAAGGAGTGCATGACAGCATCAGAGCATGATCACGACGATATGTTCCGTCGCCTGCGCACGAAGGATATGCCCCGGTCGCCAGGCAGATAGGAGATTTCTCAGCCAGCAACCGATCAGCACTGACAAGGGGCATCATCAAGAATCGGCCACGCTCGCGCAGGAAAGAACCAATAGGGTCAGGAAACAATACCTAAACGTTCACATATCCCTTAGATATCCCCAATTATGCAACAGGTCCGAATCCTCCTGCCACCGATCACCGATATCCGTGCGATAGTACATGTTCGGGATGAGCACGTTCTGCACGCGTGTATACGCCTGCTTCTTTGCCTGGCGCATGGTGATGCCTGTGCCGCATACGACCAGCACGACGCCACTGGTGCCGGTGACGACCCAGTTGCCGTCGCCATTGGTGCGCTTGACATCCACGATGTGCACGCCATCGGTGGGCTTCTTGAAGATGACAGCAGCATCCTTGCTGTAGGTATCAAAGGTCTCCTGATCCTTGAATGGATACGGTGAGGTGACGATGCGCACGCCCACCTGATAACCCGTCTTCACCTTCAACTCCGGCTTCTCCCCGCGAGCAAGCGCAGCAAAAAACTGTCCCATGGGAACGCGCATGCCTTCCTGCTGGATGCTGATAGTGGGATAGCCAAAGCGCGACGTCCACTCCAGAGGATAGATGCCGTTCGCATTGACGATAGTATTGATATCGATGTATCCAGCGTATCCTTCGGCGACCAGCTTAGCCTCCATCTTCTTGAGCGTGTTGTTGAATATCTTGTTGGGCGCGCTCCAGAACATGCTGGTACCCATCTCGCCTGTGGCAGGTCCAAGATTGCCGGGAAACAGTTTCTTGTGCTCAAAGTTGACATTGATTGGCGTGATGAACTCCTTGCCATTGAAGAACGCGCCGACCGCGACTTCAACGCCAGTCACCCGCTTCTGGAGTTGGAACACTTTGATGTGATAAGCCCATGTCTTCTTGTAGGCCTCAAGCACGCGGACAACATCAGCGCCGTCGTCCTCCTGCCCGATGAACAGCAGGCGCTTGATGTTCTGTGCTTCTCCACTTGGCTTGATGACATATTTGTTGGGATTCTGCTTGACAAACGCGATAGCGTCATCAAAGCTCGTGAATTCCTGGTAGGGAAGGATATTGATGCCTGCCTTCTTCATTTCTTCCTGGCCAAAGGTACGGTCGTCTTCAAGCATGTCGGTATAGGCAGAGCCGCCGATGACCGCCTTGCCCTTGGCGCGTAGCTCCTGGGCGAGTGTGCCCTGGCCAAGGACATCATCAAAGAGTATGACATCAGCCCAGTCGATATGCTCTTCCCAGTCCTCCACCTTCTCGACAAAGCCGTCGCCAATCTCCCTTTCAGCAGGTACTTTGACATAGTACTTGACATCATGCCCTTCCTTGGCAATGGTCCAGGCGAGATCAACACTCAATCCTTCCAGAGAAACAAAGAGGAATTTTTCCACGTTAGGTCGCATTTCAAAAGAGATTGCGGTGCTTCTTAAGCTTTTTGATGCTGCAGCCTCAGAAAGAACTCTTTCGTCGCCAAAAGCGACGCCACGGCAGAAGGCACCAGCGTGCGCCACTTCCCGTCAGGAGAACGCATCTCCCGGATGATGGTGCCGGATATATGGGGCAGCAGCTCCAGCCGAACAACGGTAATACCCGCGCCTTGTAATAATCCGGCAACATAGTCATTTCCCGTGTAGGCCGAATCAAAATCCAGCCCCTGCACTTGCGAAAGCCACGTATCATTATCAGGCATATCCTCAAGCAGGACGATGTCATAGGCAATGACCCCCGATTCCAGCAACGCTGCCCTGATAAGCAGCTCTCGCTGAGCTGCGCTCCAGGGATTTTCCTTCGTGCCCGCTATCTGTGCGCTGCCGATAGCGATGAGTGCCCGGTCACATTCCTGCAGGATGCGCCGGACATCCTCCAGATGACCAAGATGAAACGGCTGAAACCGCCCAATGAACAATCCGGTGCGCATGCGTAACGGACAGCACTTTGACTACTAAAGGCTTGCGGCCCTGCCTGCTCGCAGCGAACACAAGGCAGCATTCTTCACAAAAGACCAGCAGCAGCATTAACCAGTCCCCCGGACCACCAACGCCTGACCTGCTGAGCGCACAACCCAATATCGCAGCATTAATATAGTATCCGTCCAAAGAAGCAGGGTATGCCAGCGTCGCGTAGGCAGGGCAGTTTATTCTACGTAGGGTTGCTCTTCATCATGGTGCTTTGCGTCATCGGATATTTCGCAGGAGCCGCGGCATTCACAGGATTTGCCGTCAAAGTGAACGACATGTTCGACCCCACGGTCTTCAACGCAGTGGACCAATACCTCAACGAGACCAACACCACACAGTGCCAAAATTGCACTATGCGCGACACCCTGCGCGACTATAAGAATTCTGACACGGCTGACTGGCTATCCTGACAGAAGAACACCTCAGCAGCGATGTCCGAAATTTGACACAACCGTCATTTTTTGTCATGATGCCGCCGACACCCTTATAAATCCCCCGGAAGGCACTACTGCATCATGAAAGCCATCATCGCGTATTCAGGAGGCCTGGACACCAGCTACTGCGTCTTGTGGTTACTGGACCAGGGATATGAAGTCTACACGCTCACTGTGGATACCGGAGGATTCACGCAGGAGGAGCTCACACAGATAGCGACCAAAGCAAAAGAGCTTGGCGCCTCAGAGCATCGCACCGTTGACGGCAAGCCGGAAACATATAAAGAGTTCGCGGCCTATGTCATCAAGGGCAATATCCTGCGAGGGGGAGTTTATCCCTTGTGCGTCGGCGCAGAGCGCATGGTACAGGCGCGTCACGCAGCGCTGTACGCAAAAGAGATAGGCGCGCAGGCAGTCTGCCATGGTTCGACAGGAGCAGGCAATGACCAGGTGCGCTTTGACGTCGCGCTCATGGCGCTCGCGCCTGAGGTGAAGATAATCGCCCCCATCCGCGAGCTGGAGATAAGCCGCGACGCTGAGCTGGCCTATCTGAAAGAGAAGGGTTTTGATTTCCCAGCGAAGAAAAAGACTTACAGCATTAATCAGGGCATTCTGGGAACGACCATCGGCGGCGGCGAGACCCATGACCCCTGGCAGAGCGTACCCGACAGCGCGTATCCGGCGACCGTGCCTGCGGCAAAGGCTCCGGACCAGAAACTCACATTGACAATCACCTTTGAGCATGGCCTCCCTGTCGCGCTCGACGGCAAAGCACCATCCACCGAGGGAGCGGCGCTGCCAGGCCAGCACATCCTTCAGGAGCTCAACACCCTGGGCGCAAAGCACGGCGTCGGCCGCGGCATCCACCTGGGAGATACCATCCTGGGAATCAAAGGCCGTATCGCTTTTGAGGCACCGGGGGCGACCATCCTGATAAACGCGCACCGTGAGTTGGAAAAACTCGTCCAAAGCAAGCGCCAGCAGGCGATGAAGCAGACGATAGCTGACGAGTATGGCCGGCTTCTGCACGAAGGCCTGTGGCTCGATCCGGTGATGCGCGACCTGGAGGCGGCGATGGACAAGAGCCAAGAGCGCGTGTCCGGCGAGGTTCGCGTCTCCTTGTTCAAAGGGGCTATCACTGTCGAAGGCGTCAAGAGCCCGCATTCGCTCATGGACGCGAAAGCGACCTACGGCGAGGGCAGCAAGCTCTGGAACGGCAAAGATGCCGAGGGGTTCTGCAAGATATACGGCATACAAAGCAAACTGGCGATGCACCATGCGAATAACACCTGATAAGATTGCCTCGAGCACGCGTAACGCGAATCTGTCGAGCGAGTTGGAGCTCTCGGACAAGATCATCTGCAAGCAAGGCTATGTCATAGCCGGCAAGATCCTGAATGATAAGAGCACCTACAACACGTTGGAGCTGCCCAGCGGACGTCAGAGCCGTGTGTGCAAGAATGACATCGTGGTAGGCGTGCTCGGCGCGCGAAACGCGCTGCGCGGCTATTCTGGGGTGGTGCCCGACACCCTCAAAGCAGGCGATGTCATCCAGGTGCTCAATCTGGGTGGCGTCATGGGAAAGTTCACTTCCGGCAACCCAGCAATAGGATCGCCGTTCAACATCGAGGTGCTCGGCAGCGTGCTCTCCTTTCCGGATTTCACCGAGCGCATAGGCCATCCAGCGCACGTGCTCGATGGCACCGTGAAGCCACAGGACAGCCTGGGCAAGACACCACCGCTGGTCATCGTCACCGGAACCAGCATGCAAGCCGGAAAGACGACCGCCGCGTGTGAGATCGTCAAGCAGCTGACGCATCAGGGTCTCAAGATAAATGCCGCGAAGCTGACCGGCATCAGTCTGATGCGTGACATGCTCGAGATGAAGGACGTCGGAGCCAAACGGGTCGTGGACTTCACCGACGCAGGCATTGTATGCACCAACCCGGACAATGTAGTGCATGTCGCAAAAGGAATCGTCACCACGCTGGCCAAGGACGAGCCCGATTGCATTGTCCTGGAGTTCGGCGATGGCATCATGGGCCAGTATGGCGTCATGCAGCTGCTGCTGGACAAAGAGCTTATGTCCAATGTCAAAGCCCACATCCTGGCAGCTAACGACCAGGTGGGCGCGTGGGGCGCGGTGAAGTATCTGGAAGGAAAGTGCCCGGCAATTGACGCCATAACAGGTCCTGCGACCGACAACACCGTAGGCACATCATTTGTGACAACCCTCGGCGTGCAGGCCGCCAACGCGATGATGCAAGGCGAGCTGCTTGGTAAGATTGCTGCAAGAAAACTCGGACTCACAATAAAGGTCATCCCGAGCACCACAAACAAAGGTGTAGCCCAATGAGCCAGAGCAATCCAGTGAAGATCGGCATCATCGGCGGCTCTGGCTATGTGGGAAAGGAACTCCTACGCATCTTGCTGCAGCATCCTGGTGTCGAGATAGCGGCAGTGAGCAGCCGAAGCAGCGCAGGAAAATCAATTGCCGACGTCCATCGCTCACTGGCAGGGCTCACTACCCTCACCTTCACGGGCGACATCAAGGCCATGGCGAACCTGGACCTCGTCTTTGTCGCAGTCAGCCATGGAGATTCCATGGCCATGGTCAAGGAGCTCCACGATACGAATCCAAAGCTCAAGATAATCGACTTGGGCGCTGACTTTCGCCTCACGCCAGAACGGTTCGAACAGACATACAAGCAGCAACACTGCTGCCCTGATATCAAAGCAGTGCCTGGCCTGCCCGAGCTCAATGCGGAAGCGATAAAGCATGCGACCATCGTCGCGAACCCCGGCTGCTTCGCCAACACCGCCATCCTGGGATTGGCGCCCATAGCCGCGCACATCCTGCCCACGGTGCAGGTCACAGCCATAACGGGCAGTTCCGGATCCGGCGCTCAGCCAAAGCAGGCAACGCATCATCCAGAGCGCGACGGCAATGTGGCAGCGTACATGATTCTGTCGCATCGCCATGTCCCTGAGATAGAGCAGGCGCTCAACGACGTAGTGCAATCTGTGCCACAGTCCCCTGACAGCCAACCGCAGCCCTTCGCCATCCAATTGGTCCCCCAGTCAGGACCCTATGCCCGCGGCATCCTCGCCACTTGCTTTGCCACGCTCAAGGACCCCTCAGTGGACGCCAAGAAGCTATACCAGGAGTGGGCTGATCCGACAACGCGCCCGTTCGTGCGCATCCGCGACGATTCGCCAAAGCTCAGCGATGTGCGCGGCTCCAACTTCATAGACATCGCCGTGCACCAGCAAGGCAACACCGTGGTGATACTGTCAGCACTTGACAACATGGTCAAGGGAGCCGCAGGCAACGCCGTGCAGTGCATGAACCTGATGCTGAAGCTGCCAGAGACGACCGGTCTGCTGCAGGCGCCGCTTTCGCCCTGATATCACGATAGACATCAGACCGCATCAAGCAGGAACATGAGACGCTGTCCAACGCACGAATCAGAACCCATCGTAAGACATCCAGAACCCCATGAGCTGATACCCATGCCAGGAACAAACGAGCAGAAACCATCATCCGCCACACAGGACATCATGTCCATGGAGGACGAGCACCAGCTGTACACCTACAGCAAGTACCCTATCGCTATAGAGAAAGGCGAAGGAGCATTCGTCTATGACATAGACAGCAACCGCTACCTTGATTTCTACGGCGGCCACGCAGTCGCATTAACGGGCCATTGCCATCCCAAGGTCGTGCATGCCATCCAGAACCAGGCAGCGACACTCATCTTCTATAGCAACGCGGTCTACAACAGCACGCGGGCCAAAGCCGCTGAAGCGCTCGTGAAGCTCACACCAGAAGGTATCACCAAGGTATTCTTCTGCAACTCCGGCGCTGAGGCGAATGAGACAGCTATCAAGGCCGCGCGCCTGCATACCGGACGCACACAGATAATCGCCATGAAAGAGGGATTCCATGGACGAACCTACGGATCTATGAGCGCGACCGGCATTGACAAATATCGCATCTTCCCGCCATTGGTGCCCGGTATAGATTTCGCGGAGTTCGGCAGCCTGGAATCCATCAAAGCGCTCGCGTCACAAGAGACCGCGGCGATCATCCTTGAGCCTATCCAGAGCATGGCAGGCGTCCGTGTCGCGGCGAAGGAGTATTTTATCGCATTGCGAAATCTCTGCGACGAGCTGGGCATCCTGCTCATCTTCGATGAAGTGCAGACCGGCATGGGCCGCACTGGCGCGCCCTTCTACAGCACGCTCATCGGCGTGACGCCTGATATCATCACAAGCGCGAAAGGCATCGCGTCGGGAGTCCCCATGGGCGCATGCTTCCTGCAGGAGAAGATAGCAGCAGGCATCAAGCCAGGCCAGCAGGGCTCGACCTTCGGCGGCGGACCGCTCGCGTGCGCAGCTGCGCTTGCCACTGCAGAGCTGTTGCAAGAGCAGCGTCTGCCAGAGAACGCCGCGGCGATGGGAGACTACTTGATGCGAAAGCTCGTCAGCATGCCACACGTCAAGGACGTGCGCGGGCAGGGGCTGCTCATCGGCATAGAGTTCGGCCAGGACGCGAAACCATTGGTCAAGCAGCTGCTCAAGCACCAGGTGCTGGTGAGCGGCTCCGAGGATCCCAAGACCATCCGCCTACTGCCTCCGCTGGTCATCAGCCAGGAGCACGCGGATATCTTCCTCGCGGCGCTCAAGAGCGCGACAGACGAAGTCTTTGGAGCGAAGGATACAGTAAAGCAATCCACTGCAGGTGATGCGCAATGAATTTCATCAGCACTGCCGACGTGACCGGTAAGGAACTGGCAAGCATCCTGTCAGCAGCCACGCTGGGCAAGAAGCAGGGATGGAAACCCAAGCTCAAGGGCAAGACCGTCGGCCTCCTGTTCTTCAACCCCTCATTGCGGACACGCACATCGTTTCAGGCAGGGCTCATAAAACTGGGCTCAGTTCCGATTGCCCTGAGCGCGACGGATTCCTGGGCATTAGAGCTCATCGACGGCTCCATCATGGACGGCAGCACAGCTGAGCATGTCAAGGATGCGGCGCGGGTGCTCTCGACCTACCTGGATGCCATCTGTATCCGCTCGTTTCCTGGCATGAAGGACTGGGACGACGACAAGAAGGACGCGCTCATCCAGGGATTCGCCAAGCATGCCACGGTCCCGGTCATCAACATGGAGTCCTGCCTATGGCACCCATGCCAGGCGCTAGCGGACGCGCTCACCATGCAAGAGGTGCTGGGAAAGACTAAGGGTAAGACCTTTGTGCTGAGCTGGGCGAATCATCCGCGACAATTGCCCATGGCAGTCCCCAATTCAGCGCTACTTATCGCAGCACAGATGGGCATGAACGTGCGACTCGCCTGCCCCAAGGGCTATGAGCTGGATAGTGATATCCTCAACCAGGTGAAGCAGACCGCGGTGAAGCAGGGAGGTTCATTCAGCACCCATAATGATCAGGCAGAAGCATTCAAGGGCGCGCAGATAATCTACGCCAAGTCCTGGACCCCTCCGGTGCTGGTGGGCAAACCCGACGAAGACACTAAGCTCCGCAAGAAATTGTCCTGGACCATCACCAAGGAGAAGATGGCAATGACCAATAACGCTGCCTTCATGCACTGCCTGCCCGTGCGGCGAAATGTAGTGGTGACCGACGAGGTCCTGGACAGCAAGCAATCGGTCATCATCCAGCAGGCCGAGAACCGCATGCACTCTCAGAATGCGCTGCTCCTCAAACTGCTGGGAGGCAAGAGCAAAAGCAAGTGAGGTAACAACCATGAACCGCGTCAATAATCTCAAGGAGATCTTACCGTATGTGCGCACCTTCCAGGGCGCCACCTTCGTCATCAAGATAGGCGGCGAAGTGTGCGGCGAGAAGTATCTGGACGAGATTGCCCAGCAGCTCTCGCTCCTGCATCACATCGGCATCGCTGTCGTCGTCGTGCATGGAGGCGGTCCGCAGATGGACGCCTGGAGCAAGCGTATGGGCATCGAGCGCAAGGTCGTCGCGGGACGGCGCATAACTGACCTGGAGACCCTGCAGGCTACCAAGATGATCTTCGCTGGGCTCATCAGCACTGATCTGGTGACCGCGTTGCGAAAGCAGGGAGCGCCCGCAGTGGGTCTGACAGGAGCCGACGGCTATCTGCTGACCGCCGAGAGGCGCGCACCCATCGACGTGCAGGAGAATGGAAAGAAAGTCAAGGTCGATTTCCAGCATGTCGGTGATATCACGAAGGTCAATACAACATTGCTGCTGGGGCTTATCGAACAGGGATTGATCCCCGTCGTGGCCTCGCTCGGCGCTGACGATGAAGGCAATACCTACAATATCAACGCCGACACCGTTGCCAGCAAGCTGGCCATAGCGCTGCAGGCGGAGAAATACATCATCCTCACCGACGTTGCCGGGATATTGCGCAACAAGGATGACGCGAAGACATTGGTATCGTACGCGGATATCGATGCCTTGCAGACGATGCTCGACAAGGGCTCCATAACGGATGGTATGCGTCCGAAGGTGACGACGTGCATGGACGCGGTGAAGAACGGCGTGCACCGCACGCACATCATCGACGGCACGCGCGAAGGGACGCTGCTCCAGGAGCTCTTTGTCAACGAGGGCTGCGGCACGATGATTGTGGACAAGAAAGAGAAGAAAGCATACGAGAAAGAGCTCAAGTGAACAGGAAGAAGAGACATAACGAATGCGAAAGGCGCGACCAATGAAACTACTCAAGCAGCTGGTGGGGATCAAATCCCTCAGTGGCCATGAAGGCCCGATGGCGGATGAGGTAGAGTCATTCCTGAAGTTGCGGGGATTTTCACCCAAGCGCTGGAAGAACAACGTCTGGGCCATCAAGCAGGGCGCCATAAGTAATGCGGTCAAGGTCAAAGGAACCGACAACACACACAAGGCAAACGCAATACAATCCAAGACCATACTGTTCTGCTCGCATCTTGATACGGTCGAGACAGGCGCACCTGCCAAAGCGATGGCCAATGGAAAAATGCTCAGCGGCCTTGGCGCCGTTGACGCGAAGGCGAGCGTCGCCGCCATGCTGGAAGCGTTCATCGTAGCAAAGCCGAAGCCAGGAACAAACATCCTCATCGCGCTCACCCAGGAAGAAGAGACAGGTGGGAAAGGCATGCCCGTCATGGCAGCCAAGCTACCCGCGCATGCCGCTGCCATCGTGGGAGAGCCCACCAAAATGCAGCCATGCATCGCGCAGAAAGGCCTGCTCATCGCCAAGCTTACCGTCGCAGGCAAGACAGCGCACGCTTCGCGCCCGCAGCAGGGCAAGAACGCCATCATGCTGCTGGCAGAAGACATTTTACGTCTGCAAAAGCTTGCGTCTGGCAAGCTACCAAGCCACCCGCTGCTCGGCAAAGTCACCATCACACCCACGATGATGACGGGCGGCAGCGCGCGCAATGTGGTGCCTGCGCACGCCGAGGCGATTCTTGATATCCGCACCATACCCGGAGCGCATCAGGAGATTCTGACGTTGCTGAATAAGACCGTCAAGAGCACTATCACACCGCTGAGCATCCGCTTGGTGCCAAAGGCGACAGCCAAGACAGCAAACATCGCGAAGCTTGCGGCGAAGGCATCAGGCAAGAGATTCATCAGCAGTACAGGCATGAGCGACTGGGCGTTCCTCTCTTGTCCTGCGGTGAAGATAGGTCCAGGCGATCCCACGCTCTCGCATACCAAGCAAGAGCGCATCAGCGAAACCGAATATAAGAAAGCAGTCAAAGTCTATACCGCCATCATGGAGGAATACACATGAAGCCTCTCTGGGACAAGGGAAAGAAGCTGGACGCCACGGTGCTGGATTTCACCGCCGGCCAGGACGCTATCCTCGATACGCAGCTCGCCTATTACGACGCTATCGCCTCTTGCGCGCATGTCAAGGCGCTGGCGAAAGCCGGACTGCTCAGCAAGCCTGAAGCAAAGACGCTGGTCACCAAACTTGCGGCTATCGCAGATAAGGCAGCCGACGGTAAATTCGCCATCGACGCAGAGGATTGCCATTCAGCCATCGAACAGGCCCTGGGCGATATGGGCAAAAAAGTGCACCTGGGACGCTCGCGCAATGATCAGGCAGCGACAGCCATGCGCCTCTACCTCAAGGACATGCTGCTCGACGCAGGGTCTAAGCAAGCATTGCTCGCAGATATGTTGCAGTCTATGGCCCTGAAACATAAGGACACTCCTATGCCAGGATACAGCCACACGCGAAAGGCCATGGTCTCCAGTGTCGGGCACTGGCTTGGATCGTACGCTGAGCTCTTGTCGCTGACCGTGCCGCGGCTCGGCGTCATCGACCTCTCTCCTTTAGGATCGGCGAGTGGCTTTGGCACTTCTGCCACCGTAGACCGGACGTTCGAGGCGAAGCTCCTGGGATTTGCCGGCGTGCAGCAAAACGCGCTGGGCTGTCAGGCTGGACGCGTCATGGCCGAGGCGCACGCGTGCCAGCAGATGCTCTCGATCATGACAGTGCTCAGCCAACTGGCTGCGGACATCATCTTCTTCTCTGCCGAGGGCATCGGCTATGTGAAGATCAGCCCGGATATCGCGACCGGAAGCTCGCTCATGCCAAATAAGCAGAACCCTGATGTCTTTGAGCTGGTGCGCGCGAAAGCGTCATCTGTGCTCGGCCACTGCACTGCGGTACAGTCCCTTGGTATAGGTATGCTCTCCGGCTATAATCGTGACTATCAGCAGGCAAAAGCGCACGTGATGCAGGCCGCCGCAGAGACGCTGGCAAGCCTGGAGATACTGTCCCACGCGATGCGACACATCAGCATCGACGACGATGCATGCCTGAAGGCCTGCACATCAGACATGGCAGCGACGGATGTCGCGATCCAGTTGGCGATAAAAGGAGTGCCCTTCCGCGACGCGTATCGTAAGGCCGTGCCCAAGGAAGTAAAGCCCCTGACCAAAACAGATGCATTAAGATTAGTGGATGCCCGAAAATCTATCGGCGCGACAGGCAATCCGACCACTATGGCAAAGAACATAAAAACAGCGCAGGATGCGCTACTCACATTCAGTAAGCAATTGGAGGGATGTAGTTCATGGGATGCGGAACAATCGAAGGCATAAGAGTCGCCTCAAAGAGTTGCGGCACGAAAGAGACCGGCAGGGACCTGGCCATCTGGGTCGCTGACGGGCCCTGCCAGGCCGCAGGCGTCTTCACCCAGACCAGCATGCCAAGCTATGCCGTGACCAGCAACCGAAGGAAGATAGCAGGTGATGTGCAGGCCATCCTCGTGTCCGCAGGTGTAGCCAATGTCTTCACCGGAGCTGAAGGTGAGCAAGACGCTGATGAGATAGTCGCTCATGCAGCGGATGAGCTCGGTATCCCTCAGGAATCAGTATTGTTCTTCACCACCGGCTTCATCGGATCACGTCTGCCGGTCGACGCCATCAAGGCATCATTGTCCGGCATCGCCGACGAGCTCGCGGACGATGATGAACAGGCGGCGAGGGCGATCATGACCACCGACACCGTGTCCAAGACTGTGCAGGTGAAAGTATCGACCAGCGTGGGTGATGTGACCATCGGCGCGACAGCCAAAGGAAGCGGCATGGTCAATCCGAACATGGCGACGCTGCTCTGCTTCGTCTCCACTGATGCCGCCATATCCCATGACGTGCTCCAGCCCATGCTGAAGCGCTGCGTCGATAGGTCCCTGAACATGGTGGCCATCGATAATGATACGGCATTCTCAGACAGCTGCGTGATGCTGGCGACCGGCGCGGTGAAAGTGCGCGAGCGCGACCATGAGGCAGTGGAATCAGGATTGCTCGACTGCCTGACGCAGGTAGCGCGACTGATAGCCATGGACGGCGAGGGCTCTACACGCATGTTCGAGGTGCAGGTGACCGGGGGCCTCACCGAGGAGGACGCGCGCAAAGTGGCAAAGTCCATAGCGTCATCCATGCTGGTCAAGACCGCGGTGTTCGGCGAGGATCCGAATGTCGGCAGGGTATTATGCGCCGCGTCGTACGCTGGAGCGAAACTGGACGAAAAGCGCCTGGCGGTGTCGGTTGTGCATGACGACCTGCAGATCCCCATGGTCAAAGACGGCGTGGTGCTCAGCTATGACCGGCGCAAGGCCGCTGCGGTCATGAAGAGCGATTGTCCGGTATTTGTCTTGGAGCTGGGCATGGGGGAGGGAGCAGCGACCGCCTTCGGCTGCGATCTCACGGACCAGTATGTCAGCATCAACGCTGATTTCCCGACGTGAGGAAGAATAACAAAAATCCGCCACTCGGCGCTAACCGCGGCCTGAAGGCCGCGGTATTACCGCGCCTCGTCATTGCATGCGGATTTTTGAATTGCAAAGCACGTCCTGAAGGACGGGGTATTCAACCCCGTGCTTTGCAATAACATTTTCACTTGTAACCGAACAGCTTATCGTAGCCCTTATTGTCCACTATGCTGAGGACAAACAGGAAGATTTCGACTTGATCGCCTT
>MNWW01000077.1 GCA_001871415.1 Candidatus Woesearchaeota archaeon CG1_02_57_44
ATACTGCTGTTGAACCTCTGCCCGGTGAGCTTGAGGCAGCATTGGCCAGCAATGGTGATGGGGGTCCCTGGCACACACTGGATGTGATAGCGAAGGCAGCACAGACAGTAGTTGGCAAAGAATCGTATGACCTGACTGCCGGGACTGGGCAATATGCCCGGTAAGGGGTTGCTACTACATCTCCTCTTGCGTTCCTGGTTCTTCTCCTTGTGGACCTCAGTAGTGGTTCTGCTCTACCCGTAGATTAGACTATGGCCTGTCAGGGACACCCTGCACTGGAAATTATCCGGCAGATCAGGCGCAAACCAGATTAATCCTGCATGATTCCTGTCCTTGATGAGCAGACCTTCTGGTGTCTGGGATGTGCTTGAGCCGATCGCAACAGACGCGGGCATAGCGCTACCGGCGAACAGGGACTTTGCTGTTAGTGACATCATCCAAGACCTTGAAGGCCGTGGCAGGGTGAAGCGGTTTGCCTATGATCCTGCGTTGACACGGCCGCAGCGCTATGAAGCATTGGTGATGGCGGTGCAATATCTTTCCCGCAACGCCGCGCTGATCATCGACGCTGATGATCTGCTTCCTGATGCCGCTGACAGGCAGACTGGCGCAGACCCTGAGCATCTGTTTGGATTTCGCGACAGCAGGACACCCGGCCAGTATCAGCACGCAGGTCCCATGATCTCGCTGAACAATCCCTTCAACCGCCATCGTAATCCGAGGGGCACTGTGACAGAACTGATGGGACAGGCGATTGTTGGCAATCTTGAGCAGCTGCTCACCCGAGAAGTCATCGGGTATTGCTGGAAGCGCGCCAATAATCAGGAGCTATTGACGGTCAGGCCCACGGACCTGATGATGGGTCTTGGGCTCATCGGGCAGCCGCCTCCTGATGCGGTCACACCACAATTCCCCAAAGGGCCTGGTGGTGCGCTGCTATGGAACGTGCCAAGCCTGAGTGGTTCAGCACCTGCCTCCAGCGCGCACCTTCGCCATGACATTGAGTTCAATCTCTATCCAAGCAGGACTCCTGCTGACTGGGTGTCCTTGACGAGCACGCATAACTGCCGCAAGATGGAGTACAAGGCCAGCCGGCGCGTCTATGTCGCTGGGCAATCGCATACCTGGGGCAGAGGGTCTGAGACAGAGACGCCCTGCTGCTTCCATACCATCGCTGCCTACTATGGCGCGATGCGGTATCACGCTGACCATGGATCCCCATTGAAGGCCAACCCCTTCCTCATCCTGTCTGACAATGTGCAGCGCTTCTATCGCAATCTTGATCGGGTGCTGTACACCACGACACCGTGTCCCGGTCGTGCTGAACGAAGGACGCTGCGGCAAGTGGAGAAGGATATGCTGACCATGGCGCGCATCGGTCTTGACGCACGATGGTCTCTGACCCACGGGCAGGATTTGCTGCCACGACTGTTCTATGCAGAGACTGATGCCCTCCCCCTGCGGCCTGCGCTGTCGACTCGATGATGTCACGGCCTTGGCGCTCGCAGGTCTTGTCTCTGTCTGTTCCGGTCTGCTGGCGCCTCTGATGCCGTACGGCAAATCACCGAGGGACAACCTTATTAAGGAGCAGGACTGAAAACCTAGTGGTGATATCATTGGCCAGCATTCCTGCACATCCATCGCGCATCGCATCCAGTTCTGTCTTGCCTGTTGCTTTTCTCTGCCTCCTGCTATTGGCTGCCTGCTCCAAGGCACCCACCGTGGGCACGGGTCCGGTTGTCGAGCAACCGGATGGTGTCGTTGGTACAGAGCTGCCTTACGCCACTGTCCCCAGTGGCACAGGCGCGACGCGCCTCGGTGATGATGCAAGCGGTGATGCTGCGGGCGATGATACTTCTGTTGATACGACCTCCACCGCAGCATCTGGATCAATGGCGCGTCCCACGGTGACTGTCCTGGTCGGCGCGCATAACCTGCCTATTGACAAGAGTGGCGTTGTGCTCACGGCAACGCTTTCGTTGGGTGACACCAGCGCTGAAAAGACGTTTGACCTTGCGGGTCTCGCGCGCTCAGCAGAGCTGTTGCCTTTGATGAGCACTGAGGCGGATGATGACTCGGTGCTCACGGTGCGGCTCTCGTATGGCAGCGTTTTTCAGTCCGGCGCTGAACAGCGCACTGTTGTTTCGCAGGACGCACTGTCTGTGCCCCTTCACCTTCAGCAATATCAGTCAACTGGCAATGATGCTTCCTCTCCTGCGCTCAATTACACTATTGTCCTGGATTTTGATGTGGGTGGGTCTCTGCATCGCTATAGCAATGCCTACAGCGTCGGTCCCAGCGTCACGGCAACATTGCTCGCCGATACGGGCGGCAAGTACATCACGGGCACCAGGAGCCTTCCTGGGCAAGGACTTCATACAGACCTGCTCAGCCTTGCTGCGCCTGATATATCCGCGTCAGCTGCCCCGAGCGCGGCAGCGGCAAACCAATCAACAATTGACGCTGCAAGCGGCGCAAACAACAGCTTCAACACGAGCGTGGTGAATGGTAGTGCTATTAACACGAGCGCGGAATCCTTGCCTCCCGTCCAGAACACCACTGCTGATCAGGGTGAGCAGCAGACGGTCACGGTCAAGAGCACGATGGAGCCAGTGGATCTCTTCAGATTCTCAGGGCTGAGCAGCTTTGCTTACACGGTCAGCACCATGGGTGTCGCGGACAGCGATGCGCTCGCAACGACCACTGTTTATAGTGATACTTACAATAGCAAAGACGCATGGCATCTTATCACTGAAGTCGTGTCTGAGACCTCGACGAGCAAGACCGACATGCACGTGCGAAAGGACAATCTGAAATGCCTCAGGTCATCGACTACGGTCACGGCATATGGCCAGACGGTTTCAGCGGGCAGCAGTTGCCCGGAATATGGGCCATACAGCGGCAGGTCTGAATCATTGACAGCAGAGGTCTCGGAGATGGTGAATGTCCCCTATGGGTCATACTCCGCTGTCCGGTATCGCGGTGACAGTTCCGTGTACTGGAAGAGCGCGGATGTCCCCCTGCCGGTCAAGTACCTTGTCACGACCGGCATGAGCATCAGCACCTTCGAGCTGAAGGCCAAGAGCTGATGCTGATGGATGCGCAGGTGAATGAAGTCTCAGACAGGGACGCAGGATCTCTGGCAGAGCCTGGGTCTGACGAAGGGACATTAGTGTTCTTTGTGTCTGGCAATACGCATAAGGCAGCCGAGCTTTCAGCTGCATTGCGCATGCGCGTGGAGCTGCTGCCCCCTCCGGTCGAGGTGCAAGGTACGCTCGCTGACATCGCGACTGCAAAGGTTCTCTATGGTGCGGCCTTGCTTGGCTTGCACGTCAAGAATGACAACGTGGCAGGTGGCGCTGGCACAGGCCCTCATGGGAAGGCATCTGCCATGCTTGCATCATCGTCCGGGAACATGACCCTGAGTCCTGCTGAAGAGCGCATCATCGTCGCTGACGACACGGCGCTCTGCCTTGACGCGCTGGGTGGCATGCCTGGTCCTTATATCCGGCATTTTCTCGCGGCTATGGGCAATGATGGATTACAGCGCGTGGCGGCTGTGCTTGGGGATACTGGCGCTGAAGGCGTCACCTGTATCGCAGCAAGGATGCCAGACGGCGCCATTGAGGTATTTGAGGGGCGCGCACGGGGCAGTCTGGTTCCACCGCGCCCTGCGCAGGACCGTAGGGAAGGCAAATCTGCCATGGGATGGGATCCAATCTTTCTGCCTGACGGGCAGGAGCGCACGTTCTCTGAGATGAGTGTTGGGGAGAAGAATCAGCTCAGCCCCAGAGGCAAGGCTGTCGCTAAGCTCATTGCATGGCTTGATGCGCTGATCTGACCCCCTGTATTTTGAGATGGAGGTGAACGGTGCAGCTGCGCTCTTTATAGTCCGATTCGCATGTTTCTGGCCGTAATTATTAAAAAGAGCACGGGAATTGTCTGGCCATGGTCAATATCGTCCTGGTCGGCAAAGGAACAATCGGTACGGGGTTATTGCTCCGGGCACATGAGCTGGCTGAACAAGGTCATTTCTTCTCTGGAGTGGCCGACACGAGCGGGCTTGCGTTTCCGCTCCATGAAGGCGGGCCATATACGCCTGATGAGGCGATGCAGCTCGCTGATCAGAAACCTCTGTATCCACTAGCTATGGCACTAGGTCACACTGGGGTCGTTGTGGGGCCTAGATCCCTTGACGCTGTCGCGACGCATCTACTGCAACCCACTTCTTTTGATCATGTACTTGTGGATACTACGCCCAGTGCTGATATGATCGCGGTGCAGACCCAGGCAATCGCCAATGGGCGCTATGTCGTCTCTGTGAACAAGAAACCATACGCCAATGGGGATGCGCGCCACTCTGTCGATTATCTGCTCAGCAATGCCCTTGACGGGCGCGTGCAGCTGCGCGGAACTGTCGGTGCCAATATCGGCGCTCCAGAGACGCTCATGCAGGCGCTCAGAGAGCATCCTGATGATAGGTTCGTCATCCAAGGGTGCCTGTCCGGCACGCTCGGCTATGTGTGCAACCAGCTGCAGCAGGGCAAAGTTTTCAGCGAGGCCGTGGAATCTGCCGTCGCTCTCGGCTACACAGAACCCAGGCCTTTTGATGATTTCAGCGGCCTTGATGTGGCACGCAAGGCGACCATCCTCGGCCGGCTGTGCGCGCGGCACTGGGGACGGCCCATCAGCGTCGTGCAGGTGCAGCATGATAGTTTCCTTGACGCGGCCGTCCACGGCACGGATTATAATGCCCGCGTCCTTGAAGACCTGGACGGCCCTGCGTTCGCTGGAGCCTCAAGAGGACTTGATGGATATTTCGCTGATTTCATGGCAGCACTTCCTGAGGGACACGTGCCTCGGTACATCGCGCGCGTCAGCGCAAGCAGGGATGCTGGTGTGCATGTCTCGGTAGGTCTTGTGGCTGTCACTGCAGAGCGATGCCTGGGAAAACTGGACGGCTCTGATAATCTGGTCACCATCACCGCGGGTTCGCATGAGTATGCCGCAGGGCCGGGTCCGGGCGCGGGCGTGAAACCCACGACTGATGCCATCATCTATGGCATTGACGCGCTCGCGGCCAAGCCAGGGTTGCTTGCGTCGCGCTTCTAGCATCTTTTTTATCATTGCAAAGCACGGGGTTGAATACCCCGTCCTTCAGGACGTGCTTTGCAATTCAAAAATCCGCCTGCAATGACGAGGCGCGGTAATACCGCGGCCTTCAGGCCGCGGTTAGCGCCGAGTGGCGGATTTTTGTTATTCATTCCTCGTCCTTGCATTGCCTCCTTTCTTCCTCCTGCTCCGAAAAGC
>MNWW01000020.1 GCA_001871415.1 Candidatus Woesearchaeota archaeon CG1_02_57_44
TCCGCCGCATTTTGCTCTCTGTTCAAGTTCTTCTGGTGTGGTGGATTTGGATGGAGAGAATACCGTGTCTGATGCTTCGATCGTAGGGTGCAGCTCGACTCCTGCTCTTGCCAATTCAAGGTTGACGATCTCGATGACATTGCCCAGCGTTCGCTCATATCGCGGATAGCGTTGCCGGAATTTTGGGTCTGCGACGCACAGCACGCTCAGCTCGCAGACTTCTCCCAGTGGAACAGAACTCTTCATGGGCCCCGAAAACAAACGCGACCTTATTAATGTTGCCCTTATTAAGTAGTGTCATCTTGCATCTCGCTACCTGTTGCCTCTCGCTGTGACCTCCATCGCAACCTTTTTCAACACTCGCGCCTCCCGCCATACAGGTGACTATGATGGAAGAAGATGACAAGAATATCGATGTGCCAGAAGGCCAACGCCTGATACAATTCTCCGGCCGCGAGTGTGTGCACTGCAAGGAGATGGATCCTATCGTCGAGCAGCTGCAAAAGGACACCGGGCTGAGGATAACGCATCTGGAGTGCTGGCATGACGAGAAGAACCTCGCGCTCTTTGAGAAGTATGATCAGGGCAGATGCCAGGGCGTGCCCTTCTTCTACAATGAGAAGACCACGAAGTGGATCTGCGGCAACTGCGACTACGACGCGCTCAAGAAGTGGGCCATGGGGGAATGAGCTGACGAAGTGTTTCGGATCTCTACTATTTTCTTTATTATATATCCCTTCTGTCTGAGGTCCCTCACATCCGGAAGAACTCGGCATTGGGCGTGTACTCGCGCAGCGCCCGCATCAGTGCCTGTCCTCGCTGCCTGCTCAGCGCCCTTCCATGGTGGCTGATGCCAAAGGTGTTCAGGGCACGCTCATGCCCTGTCTGGAACGATGCTGTGTCGATGGTGCACCCCGCGTTGTAGATGGCCTGCACCTGCACCAGCGCGCAGCCGGGAAGGTCCTCGGCCGTGGTGCTCAGGGTGCTGCGCTCATCATTATGGCTGATCGAGACATCGAGCAGCTGCAGGCTCGGCAAGGCCCTTTTCTTGGCTTCAAGCATCTCGATGGCAGGTGTGGTCCGTTCACGCGCCGCGAGATAGGTGTTGGTGAATCGTTCGACCGCAGCGCCCTCGAGCGCGCTGCCATGCTTGGACAGGTTGAGCGCGTCGATGGCAGAGCCGTTCCAGTCCGCGATATAGGCGTCGTGGATATTGAATGCCTCAAGGTAGCAGGAGAAGATGATGTCGCGAAGGCGGCCCGTGACATCCGTGTCGAGGATGACGAGCTCAGTGTATGCGGGATGGATCTTCGAGGGATTGATGGTGTGCGAGGCGTACACGACAGGGGTATGCTCCAGGTTCCCTAGCAGGGCCGTGACCTCCGGGTCCGTGAATCTGCTGAGCAGATCAAGGCCGGTCTCTGACAGCACGGCTCGCACGTCATCTGCCGGGACATTGCGTGCGCGGGAGATGGCGCTCACGCTGCGCTCGACGCGGGGGCTGCGGGGATTCCTGCCCATGATAGCGCGGAATACGTCAAGCTGCCGCTCTTGGGTGAGCGCGTCAGGCGCATACTCATTGAGGGGCTCCCATCCGGCCCGGGTCATCAGTTCCAGGCCTTCGACGATCATGGCTTGGGGCGCCACGCCAGGACCCATGTGCTCGCGCGCGTGCGTGGCGGCCTCATCGGTGACATCACCGTACCGGAGCAGCACTTCCCGGGGCAGATGGTGATGGCGTACCAGGGAGCCGACCACCGCGGTGTAGGACGCGTCATAGCCGAGGCGGGAGAGCAGGTCCTTCACCATGGCTTCTCCTCGTTCAGTGTGACCGTTCAGGCCCTGCGCGATAGCTATGTTGCTGCACAGGGTGGCCCAGGCCAGCTGGCTGCGATGCAGCGCCGTGGTCTCTCTGGCGCGGTAGTTGTTGGCCGAGTGCTCGGGGCTGTCCTGGTGGAAGAACCAGCTTGAACCTTCCATGAGACGGGAGAGCTCATCAAGCTTCTGCACGGCCACATACCCGACAGTCCGGTTGAGCCCCGAGACCGTGTATGGTTGGTGGAACATCGCGACGACCTCAGGCAACTGGTGCTCGAGGAACGGATGCAGCAGGTCAAAGACCTCGGCGAGGTTGGGGTGCGCCATGAGCGAGGTGAGCACTTGCGTATCCGGGGACTGCAGGGGGTCATAGGAGGTCTGTATCCTGGTCGCTCCGGTTGCAGCGGCACTGAGGACTGCGGCAAGGTAGTTGTCGGTGATGGTGCTGTCTCTTTTCCATCGCCTGCCTTGATTGTCCGGCAGGCGTATGCCCTGCTCATTGATCCGGTCGATGGTGCGCAGCACATAGGTGTCGATGGTCTGCGCCGCCTTGACTACCTTGGCGACCAGCTGGTGCATGTTGTCATGGCCCAGCGCTGGCGCGGAGGCTGGTGAGAATTCGGTCAGGTGCGCTGACCTGCATCGTGTCCGCAGGTCCAGCAGCAGGCCTGCGGCTTCCTGCACATCGGTCGGATAGGGCAGCTGCGCGCCGGTCTGGCGCGCATACGCCCGTCGCAGGTCAAGCGTCATGCCCAGCCATTTCAGGCCGCCCCAATGCTCCTTGAGGTGGGCTGGGTACAGGGCACGCTGTGTCTCGCGCAGCTGGGTCATGTCATGTCCATGCAGCTGGCATGCTGCCTTTCCGTCGATGAGCTCCTCGATGACCGAGGGGACCGAGAAGGATGCATGCCACTCCCGCATGACCATCATATGCTCAAGATAACCATTGTCCAGCACGGATACCGGCTCATGCGCGCCAAGCTCGAGCAGCGCTTCATTGCCCACCCGTCCAAGGCTCATGACATCGATGAATGACACATTCCAGGGTATGCTCAGGGCGCCTGCCTGCAGAGGCGGTGTCTCATCGAAATGGCATTGTAGCTGTGTCCTGATCTCGCGCGCCTCAGGGTCACGCTGCACCTGTTCGTAGTCCATGTAGACCTGCACGTCCAGGTCCCCGGGGACCCATCCTCGCTGCAGGCTGCCGGAGAGTCCTACGCCATAGAGCCATGATAACTGATGCTCCTGCAGGAATCGCGCTACTTTGAAACGGGCAAATGCTTCGGGTATCTGCGTCATAGCGTGCAGCTTGATGGCTTCGCCAAGCTCAAAGGCGCTTGCGTGCCCGGTCTCATAGCGCGCCACCAGCGAGTCCAGGTCGGCCTGTCTGCTTCGCTGGCCCGGGGATGTCCTGTGCCGTCTGGCGTGGTCTTTACTATCTGTCACGATTCCCGCAAATTATTCCGTGATTATGAATCTTACCCCCCCACGCATACGAAATACGTAATCGTTACGATTGCTCCCCTTGTTTTCACAACACCCCTTAAAGGAAAAACTATATAACCATCTGTCTTTTCGGCAGACAGGGTCGATGCAGCTGCACGGTGCTGGCTTTCGCGTCCATTATGTCCGCCGCAAGGCGAGGACGAGCAAGCCAAGGCGCGTGTCGTCCCGGGGGTAATCATATGCCACGAAAGACGCTCGCAAGCTTCAAGGTCGAATATCAGCAGCTCATGAACGAGAAGGGAGATGTCGACGAGAAAGTTGCCGCTATCGATCCAGAATTCGCCAAGCGCTGCTATGAGCTAATGACACTCGTCAGGGTCTTTGACGCCAAGGCCGTGGCCATGCAGCGCCAGGGCCGCATCGGCACTTACGCGTCCGTGCTCGGTCAGGAGGCGGCGCAGGTAGGTTCTGCGCTCGCGTTGCAGGAGTCAGACTACCTGCTTCCGACTTACCGGGAGGCAGGAGCGCTCATCGCGCGCGACAGCCCCATGCATCAGCTGCTCCAGTATTTCGGCGGCGATGAGCGCGGCAGCGCGTACGAGGAAGGCATCAATAATTTTCCCATCGCGATTCCCATCAGCAGCCAGATTCCGCACGCGACCGGCATCGGCTGGGCCATGCGCCTGAAGGGCCACAAGGCCGCTGCCTTGGTCTATTTCGGCGACGGCGCGTCCAGCCGCGGGGACTTTCATGAGGCCATCAACATCGCCGCGGTCATGAAGGCGAATGCCGTGTTCTTCTGCCAGAACAATCAGTATGCTATCTCCCTGCCGCGTGAGCGCCAGACGCTCGCCGAGTCCATCGCACAGAAGGCCATCAGCTATGGCGTTGAGGGCCTGCAGGTGGACGGCAATGATGTGCTGGGAGTGCATAAGGCGGTGAGCGACGCGCTGCAGAAGGCCTACACAGGCAAGGGCCCGACCCTGATAGAGGCCTACACCTTCCGCCTGGGGGACCATACGACAAGCGATGACGCAAAGAAGTATCGCGACCCCAAGCTCGTGGAGCAATGGCAGAAGCGTGACCCGCTCGCGCGCCTGCGCGTCTATCTCAGGCAGAAGATGCTCTGGGACGAGGACTACGAGAAGTCATTGCTCGAGCGCTGCGCAAAAAAGGTCGAGGACGCCGTGGTCAGGTATGAGTCCACGCCTGCCGCTCCGCTGACCGACATGTTCGACTATCACTACGCCCAGCTGCCCCAGAACCTTGCTGAGCAGCGCAGGGAGGTGATGTGAATGACCGTCATGAACATCCTCGAGGCGGTGCGAGATGGCCTGCGACAGGAGCTTAAGGCGGATCCTGATGTGGTGCTCTTCGGCGAGGACATCGGCAGAAATGGCGGCGTGTTTCGCACGACCGACGGCCTCTTCGACGAGTTTCCCGGCAGGGTCATCGACACGCCGTTGGCGGAGCTGGGCATCGTCGCCTCAGCAGTGGGCATGGCCGCCTATGGCATGCGCCCGGTCGTGGAGATACAGTTCTCCGGCTTTGTCTATGGCGCCATGGAGCAGCTCATCAGCCACGCCGCGCGCCTCAGGAACCGCACGCGGGGCAAGTTCACCTGCCCGATGGTCCTGCGCGCGCCCTACAGCGGCGGCATCCGCGCGCTGGAGCATCACAGCGAGTCAATGGAAGCGTTCTATGTGCACACGCAGGGGCTCAAGGTCGTCATCCCCAGCAATCCCTATGACGCCAAAGGACTGCTCATCGCCGCCATCCGCGACCCTGATCCGGTCATCTTCCTGGAGCCAAAGCGTATCTATCGCGCGGTCAAAGCAGAGGTTCCAGATGGCTCGTATGTGGTGCCACTGGGTCGCGCGTCCATACTGCGCGAGGGCACCGATATCACCGTGGTCTCGTGGGGGAGCATGATGAAGTCTGTGCTCGACGCAGCGACCGAGCTGCAGGGAAAGGCGAGCATCGAGGTGCTGGACCTGCGCACGCTCTCTCCGATGGATACGGCGTCGATAATCGCGAGCGTGGAGAAGACCGGGAGGTTGCTGGTGGTCAGCGAGGAGCCAAGGACGTGCAGTGTCGCTGGCGAGATACTGGCGCAGGTGGCCGAGCGCGCGATGCTCAGCCTGCAGGCGCCACCGCGGCGCGTGACGGGCTTTGACACCATCATGCCGCTCTACAAGATGGAGAATGATTATATCCCCAGCAAGGACAAGATAATGAAGGCGATACTGGACGTGGTGAGCTACTGATGGCGTATGAATTCGTGTTCCCGGACGTCGGTGAGGGCATCCCTGAGGGGATGCTCAAGGAATGGAAAGTCAATGTAGGAGACAAGGTCTCGGCTGATGAGACGCTCTGCATGGTCGAGACCGACAAGGCGGTGGTGGAGATGCCCAGCCCCCGGGCAGGTGTGATACTCAAGGTATTCCATGCCGCTGGCGAGATAATCAAGGTCGGCGAGATACTGGCCATCATCGGCGAGGAAGGTGAATCGGTCCAGAGCGCCACGGGCGAGAGGAGCGCGTCGACCGCTTCAGCGACAGCAACCGCGACAGCAACCGTGGCCAAGGACGCGAAGGGACCGCGATCCGAGGACGCGGCGTCTGCAGGAAAACCTGGTGCTGGCGAAGCAGAGCATTACACCGGAAGCGTCGTCGGCAAGCTCGAGGAAGCGTCTGAATCCATGAAGGACGTGCCGCGCGACGCGCAGCAGTCATCGGCTCCGGCAGACGGCGTGAAGGCGACCCTGCTCGTGCGAAAGCTCGCGCAGGCCATGGGCGTCGATATCAGCAAGGTCAAGGGCACAGGTCCGCAGGGGCGCATCACTGAGGATGATGTGAAGGCCGCAGTCGGCAGGGAGCCGACACCTGGCGGGCCATCCTCGTCAAGCGCGGCATCGCCAGCAGCGGCTTCGCCGTCGACCTCCGTAGCTTCTTCAGCGTCGGCGTCCGCAGCATCCGTCTCCGCGTCAGCGTCTGCAGCGACGCAGCCCGCCAAGCCCGCAATCAAGCGCAAGTATGATATGTGGGGCTATATCGACCGTCAGCCGTTCAAGGGCATCCGCAAGACCATAGCGACGCGTATGCTCCAGAGCCAGAGCGAGAACGCGCCCGTGACCTACCATGTCAGTGTCAATGCGGGCAACCTGGTCCTGCTGCGCGAGAAGGAGAAGAAGAGGGCGGCGGAGCAGGGCATCAAGCTCACGTATCTCGCCTACATCGTCAAGGCCGTGGCCCTTGCGGTGCTTGGCCATACCGCGGTCAACAGCAGTCTGGTCGACGATGAGATACTACTCAAGAAATATGCCAACGTCGGCATCGCGGTTGATACTGAACACGGCCTGTATGTCCCGGTGATAAAGCGCGCAGAGACGCAGGACGTGCTCGCGATAGCCAAGGAGATATCGCGTCTCGCGGACGCGGTCAAGGACAATAAGCTTAATCCCATGGACCTGAAGGGCGGCAGCATCAGCATAACGAACCTTGGCAGCGTCGGGGTAGAGTACTTCACGCCCGTCATCAACCCCGGCGAGTGCAGCGTGCTGGGTGTGGGCAGGATGAAGGATGCGCCCGTGCTCGAGCAGGCGGCTGACGGCAAGGGCTCAGGACCAAAGGTGGTTCCCGGGAGGATATTGCCGCTCTCGCTGACCGCGGACCATCGCATTGTCGACGGCGCTGAGGCGGCGCGCTTCCTCAACGATGTCAAGCGCATGCTTGAGGATCCAGGCGACGGCTCAGGAAATCCCGACGACTGGCCTGCGAAGAAGGTTGCGGTGTGAGTCACATATAGGCAATCGCGCTTCTGATCTCCGCGATGATGTGCTTGTCTGCCAGGATTGCTTGGCTCTCCAGCAACACCTCTCGGCACAGCGCCAGGCGCGGACCGGTGGATTGTGATCCTATATCACGTGTATGATACTGTGCATTGATGCGTGACCTGAAAGCGCTATGGATGCTCCTTTTCGTCCTTGCAGGATAAGGGACTGCATGGTCCATCGCCGCGAGTGTGCATTGATGTATCTCGCTCTTGATGTCTGCTGCAACCAGCACAGCGGTCAATGAGTAATAACAGCAATAGTAGGTGATGGTGGCCTGCCAGAGCGGACTCCTCACACAGGTGAGGTCATCAAGGGAGATGTGTGCCATGCTCAGGAACCCGCGTGCCTGCGGCATATCAGCTTTGACGACGCGGATGCCCTTTTCCTGTTGTCTGCACCATTCAATCAAAACCATACCAATGCCTCCAGGCCAGGCGCGTGTAGCGCTCTGCCCCGGAGAGGATGATGTGGTTAATGAGTATTCCTGCTGCGAATCTGTCTTTCTTCTGGAGCATGCGGACATATTCCGGCTCGCTCAGCGAGATGGGATGGAGAGGTATGCCCATGATGTGTTCGGGCATCTTTTCCCTGCTCCCGATTATCAGAATGTCGAGATCGGATTGTCTTGTCTGTTCTGCCTTGGCATAGCTGCCATGCAGCACACACATCCCGGATGTCGCGCTCAACGGGCGAGCAAACAGATGTTCATCGAGGAATCGCAGCTTGCGTCCCATCTCTGCGATGGCCAGCAGGTCAGGGACCGATGTGTTGTGCCTATTGAGCATATACTGCTTGATGGTTCCTTTCGGTTCACTGACGAGAACGTGTAGGTCTTCAAGTTCCCTGAGGGAGAGCGCTATCGCCTTCTGGCTCAAGGGGATGGTTGATGTGAGTTCCCTGCCATGGACGCGGCGCTCGTAGTCCTCGAGGAACTGTTCGAGCAGTAGCGCATACTTATTGAGTATCATTTTACTCATGTGAGTAAATACGTGCTCATATATAATGCTTCTGCGTGCCGCAGGTATATCATCTTTTTCATCTGATGCTGTTTCTTTGGCTTTCACAACCCCATTCCTTCTTTTTTTCCTCCCTATTGCAACGCTTATTAATCCCCTGCGCCGTGGCATGTTCTCTCGTAAAGCAAGACAGCGACTATCAGTCGGGGCGAAGCCCCGGGTGACCCTACAAACGAGCAACAAGGAATCGCACGCAGGCACAGCCTGACCGTATGCCCGGCATCCAGCCGATGCATCAGTAAGCGAATCCGAAAGCTCGCTGCTTTCTATCAAGCTCCTCTATGCGATAACGGAGGGAGGTGTGAACAATGCCAGCGCAACCAGTCAAGCAACCAGCCAAGCCGGCCGCCAAGCCAGCACAGCCAGCAAAGAAGAAATAAGGCACAGTCTCAGACGGATGCTATCATCCGTGGCGCAAACCCGCGGGGCGAAATAGGCAGCGATGCCGTATCGCCCTGCGCGATGTGCCCCCTCTATCACTGACGACATGATCGACGACAGAGAACAGTGTCCACGATCAACCACGACAGATGCGCAACGCGATACCCCCGAGAGGGAGGTGACCATCATGGCAAAGAAACAGCAGCCGGCCAAGAAGAAGCAGTCCCAGCCGATGGATGAAGACGAAGAGGACTACTAGTCCATCAACGATAGACCTGTCACTCCTCATTTTTCTTTTTCTTATTGCAAAGCACGTGGGTTGAATACCCTGTCCTTCAGGACGTGCTATGCAATTCAAAAATCCGCCTGCAATGACGAGGCGTGGCAATACAGCGGCCTTCAGGCCGCGGTTAGCGCCGAGTGGCGGATTTTTGTTATTATGTTCGCGATGATATTTTTTATACACGAGGCAACTCCCACTGCGGATGACAGGTGGCGGCTACGAGGAATCCATGCGGCGCATGCCGTGGCTCAGGCCACAGGACTATTTTGTCGCAGAGCTTCGTGCGCGCCCGGAAGCGGTCTTTGAGGCACGTACTACCCTCTCCTGGATAATGTGTCGTGGGGTCTACCAGGGCCGGCGTCTGGCAGACCTGGTGCTCGTGCACGAGGATGGCATGGCGACCGCGGTGGAGGTGCTGCCTGACAGGACCGATAAACAGGCAGCCGTTGAGCATCTGCACCAGACCCGTGATTTCATCGCAGCAGAATTGGGCATCACCGACACGTTGCTCAAAGTGGCCTACTATGATGGTGATGTGTTCTCTTATGACATCGTGCCTAACGGGACCATCGGCAACGCCGAAGCGATATGCACTGGTATGCACGCCGGCTACCGCAACGGCATGCGTCGATACACCACCGGACGGGACATGACCACGCATGCTGAATACCTCGAGGCGTTGGTGACTCGTCTCGACGCTGTCGATGTACAGGACGAAAAGTGGATAATGCAGGATGGCGTCTGGTTCGAGGAAGGTAGCGTGCATCAGCGCCGGCTGGCGGATCTCGTAGTGGTGCATAAGGACGATTCCGCGACCGCGCTGGAACTCAAGGGTTCAGGGAAGAAGAACCAGAAAGCGCGCGTGCAATTATTGGACACACAAGAGTTCATACAGGAGCAGTTGGGGCTGAGAGATGTAACACTTCGCATCGTGCACTATCAGCCAAAGGGTCAGTACACCTGGTTCGATGTTGGACTCGACGATACTAGTGAACCCTGACGCGCGCTAGCGGATCCGCAGCGTCGCGCTCTTTCCGCTCCCTTCACGCGTCAGCTTTCCCGCCTTCTCGAGCGAGACCACCGCGTCATGCACCTGTCTCTTCGCTGCGGCGGTGGCAGTCCTGCCGTAGATGCCAGCAATAACATCGCGTGCAAGGTCCTCTTCGGTCATGCTCATGTTGATGGACAATACATCCTGCACAGCCAGTGCGAGCTCTTCTTTGGGCACCCATTTGAACGCGCGCTGCTGTTCCGTCGACACTCGTACAACCGGCGCGGTGTCGCCGCGCAGCCATACAGAGTGTCCCGAGCGTTGCGCGCCCATGCGCCGGAGCGTATCCTTGAGCGCTGCCCGCGCAACCTGCGTATTCGCGACGCCAAAGGCACCTCGCACGCGGGAGAGCAGATATTCCTCGTGCACGATTCCCTCAGTTTCCAGCACCTGACGCATCACCGCTCCAGACCGTTCAGCAAATCGTGCTTTACCATATCGGGGCAACCTGGCTTGCTGATAGGAGCTGTAGCGCTCGCGAAGAGGGATCTCCGAGAAGGTCTTGACACTGCGAACCTTCGCGAAGCCGTCCTTGCCAGTGGGGTGTTCTGCTGCATCATCTTTCGATGCCTCGGCGGTCTGCCGTCTGCCTAAGGATTCCTTGACGCTATCCATCACATGCTCGCGCGAGACGATCCAGTCCTCGCTGTACACGCGGTATAGCGTCCAACCCAGCGAGAGCAGCAGCTCATGCCTGACCTTGTCGCGGTCCCGCGCCAATGGCGCAGCGCGGTAGAAGCTGCCATCGCACTCCACGCCAAGAACGTAGCTGTCGCCTTTCTTATCCTTGAGCGCGAAGTCCAGCCGGTAGCCGCTGCGCCCGACGAGCGTGTCGATCTGATACTGCCTGCGCAGAGCATCATGCACGCTCTGCTGGAAGTCGTCGAGCAGGAGCGTATCGTCAGTTCTTACACCGTCTCCACGCGTATGCGTCGCTATGCGCTGATGCGCAGCGACTGCACCTCCATGCCTGACCTGATGCGCGTACGCGAGATAATCATGCAGCACCTTCGGGCCTTGTCCTTTGGCGTGCGCGAGATCCTGCGGCGAAAGCCCGGTGACCATGATGGTCTTGACCCGCGCCCTGGTCACGGCGACATTCAGCCGCTTGTAGCCGCCTTCCTGATTGAGGGGTCCGAAGTTGAGCGTCAATCGTCCTGCCGCGTCATGAGCGTAGCCTACGCTGATGATGATGATGTCGCGCTCATCGCCTTGTACCGTCTCCAGGTTCTTGATGAAGGGCTCTTCCGACGATGGATCGATGCTCTCATCAAGCGTGACGCCCCTTGCCTCAAGAGCTTCTCGTATCGCGCGTTCCTGCTGTACCGAGAACGCGATGAGGCCGATGCTTGCGTTCTTCTTGCGCTCCTCGATGAACAGCTCTGCCACCTTCTCGGCTTCCCTGAGGTTCATGCGTGAGCCGCCGCGTTCATACGCGCCTTTCACGTGTACCACAGACACTCCGCCTGCGCCGCCGCACTGCGGGAACGTGATGAGGCGGCTGTTGTAGAACTGTTGGTTGGAGAACGCGATGAGCCGCTCGTCTCTGCTGCGATAGTGCCAGAGCAAGGAGAATTCAGGAAATGTCGTCGTGGCTTCGGCCAGGAAGCTGTCCAGGTCATCGATGATTTCTGTCGCGCTGCCAGAACCTGCTCCCGTCGCTATGGTGTCTTCGTTATCCTTCTGGAAGAAGCTTGTCGGCGGCAGCTGCTGTGTATCCCCCATGATGATGGCTTGCTTTGCCCGCATGAGCGCGGGCAGCGCGTCCTCAGGCATTATCTGCGAGGCCTCGTCGAAGATGACCATGTCGAACTGTATCTTCTCCGGGTCGATGTACTGGCTGACCGTCAACGGTGACATCATGAAGCAGGGCTTGAGCGCGAACGCGAGATTGGGCATGCTGGAGAGAAGCGAGCGTATGGGCTTGAGCTTGCGCTTCTTCTCGTGCTCGCGCTTGAGGATAGCCACTTCAGAGGTGCCGCCGCTGGTGTGATAGTGTTGCTTTGGCTGTGCGGCTTCAATTGTGGCCATGATGCGATAGCGATGCATGTCCCTGACTTTGTGGTCCTCCTTACGGTAGCGTTCGGCGAGCTCCTTGGGAGCGTTACGCGCGTTTGTGCGCATGACCTGCGCTAGTGCCTGATGATGGTACGCTTTGACAAAGCATGCGGCGGTCCCTTTTCCAGAAGTGTCTGCTGCCGCGGCATTGACAAACCCTGAAACTTCCGCATCCAGCTTGCCGTAGGTGTCGCGAAACGCGATGCAGTCCGTCAAGGTGCCAAGCAGGTTCTGGAGCTGGCCAAGTGCAGAACCTGCCGATTTCACGGTAACCAGCGGAAATACTTCTTTGGAAAAGAACCAGTTGACATCTCCCGCTTTCTGGCGGAATTCACCGACGATGTCCGCGTTCGCCTTGGCAAGGTGCTGGAGGATGGCGTCAGCGCTGCCGAGCGCGCTTGCCTGCTCCCGCAGGGCTCCTGCCTTCTCCGCCATGCGATGGTACTTGCCGACGACAGAGGCGCTGGTCGCCTGATAGTGCCTGCTCTTCGCGGACTCCTTGCTGATGTCCTTCTCGATCTGTCGGTGTTCTTCGAGCAGCGAGAACGCGCGTATCCAGGAGCCGTGGCTCATGCGGCGGATAGCGAATGGTCGCAGAGCCGCGCGGGCTGTCCGGTACTCGGACGAGAACAGTCTGCGCCACCACGGGCATCGCAGGCCGGAGGGCATCTGCTGTGACAGGAATCGCGTGGTCACCATGCTCAGCAGCGAGGAGCGTAGCGCGGCCTTGCGCTCGTGCAGGGCGTGTAGTCGCGCCAGCCGTGGCTGCTCGTCAGAAATGTTGGTCAGCAGCCAATGCGGTGCCCGTAGGGCCTGTAGCTCTCTGCTGATGGACGCGAGCGCCTCCAGTTGGGCAAACGTCGTCGCTTTGCAGGGTAGCCCCTCAATGAACGTGGCAAGCGAACGAAGCGCCTGTGCAGCGGACGCGAGCGCGTGCTGCATACCGCTCTCGATGCCGCGTCCGCCTTTCTTGAAATGCCAGTAGGGGTTTTCGAATGGGACGCCGATCCGCTGCATGATCTCGTCGAGCAAGCGCACCTGCTCGAGCATCTGGGCGAATCCGGAAGCGTCGAGTTTGAGCGTACTGGTGAGTGGCTGCTCGATAAGATGGACGTGTTCGCGTACCGCGAGGGATCCTCGGAGCTCATAGACCGAGATGTTCCAAGGTTTGCGTGGCTCGCACAGCCACTGGTAGTATTCATTCAGTTCCTTGGCGAGCCCTTCGTAGGGCGCGAAGGAGTAGCGCATGGCATCATCAGGTATCCTCGGTGACGTGAGCAGCTCCTGCATGAGCTGCTCGATGACGGTCTTTTTCTGCTCCTTGTAGTTGTGCAGGTTCAGGCAATAGCGTCCCAGCCCTGCCTGTTCCAGGCGCTGGTGCACGACATTAAGCGCCGCCATCTTCTGGCTGACAAAGAGGACCTTCTTGCCTTGCAGCATGCTGGCGGCGATGATGTTGGCGACAGTCTGGCTCTTGCCTGTGCCAGGAGGTCCTTGCAGGACGAAGGACAATCCTGCTTTGGCCATCTCGATGGCGTGCTTCTGGCTGCTGTCTGCCGGTAGCAGATCGATGCTCTCATCGCGCACCAATGGCTGCTTTTGTTCAAGGCCTTCTCCTGCGAAGGCCCTGACCAACGGATTCTTCGCGGCGAGTTGCGCGTGCGTGGTGAGGTCGTCGACCATGATGTGCTTCTGGTAGCTGAAGATGTCGATGAGCACGCTCTGCTCGAGCGTGCCGTCCAGCGGCGCTATGGCCTTGGCTACAGCGTCGAGATACGCGACCGGGCCGTCGCCCTGCTGCGGCGCATAGGCGGGCAAGGTGATGCGATGCTCATGGTGGAGTTTCTCACGCAGCGCTGGATTCAGGCCAAGCTCCTCGACAGGCGTGAAGCTGATATCGATGCTATCCTTCTCGGGGCTACCGCGCGAAAGTTCCAGGGGCTGCAGCAGCACAGGCATCTGCTGCTCTTTGATGGTCACCATGCCGACAGCCGCGAAGCACGTTGAGAGGCCTTGCTCCTGGAAGTGATCACGTGCTTTCAGGTACAGCCTGGAGACGCGCTTGCGAAGCGCTGCTTGAGCAGGATCATCTGTGTCCTCATTCGTCCGCCTGTCACCAGAGGATTCCCCTGTTCTTGCTGTCTCCTGCACGACCCATCGTCTGGCCTTGCGCCTTTGCGCGACGCGGATAGGTGTCTCCTGCTCCAGCTCTTTGATGGCGCCTGCGAGATCAGGGCTGCTGATGCGAAGCGTGCGGGACGTCTCGTGGTAATTGACCAGGTTGTTCCTGCCAGATAGGTCAAGCAGCCGCCGTTTCCAGTGCTCCAGCTTCTGCGCTGTCTGCGTACTCTGTCCACTGTGCGTGCCCTGCATAACGTGACCCATGGCGCACTCTTATTTATGCTTTTGCTGCTGCCTGTCGAGCCACACGCGCTTGAACCACGGGAGGCTGGTGGTGCTGAGCAGATACGCCGCCGCAGGCACCAGGCTGCTCAGATACGGCGTAGGGAGTTTTGCTGCGAGAAAGAAGCTGACCACGACAAGGTAGGTCATGGCAGTGACCATCAGCCGTCGCAGTCCTGAAGTCTCCCATGCCTTGTCGAGCTCAACCCGCGTGTTGCGCTCCTTGATATGCGCGATGTCCTGCTCAAGAAGCCGTAGGCGGGTTTGCTGCTGTTGCGTTGATGCTATCGGGGCCTGCTGCTGTTTTGTTGGCGCTGCTGATGCGTGTTGAGGGTGTTGTGTTGGTGAAGGTGTTTTCATGGTGTTCGCTTATAGGTTTTCTTTTGTCATTTTATTTACTATAACTCTCTTAGTGACCAGATAGGCAATGAATGTGCCCACGAGGGCGCTGGCGAAATGTACTACTATCGCCGGTTGGTATATGTCAGGCCGGAACATGACCGGCGGGGCGATGAGCGCAATGGTGTAGACTAGTCTGCCTGCCTTGCCTTTTGGGGTCCAGGACTGTATCTGCGGCAGTCGTGATGCGAGGGCGATAAATCCTGCGGCAACTATCCATAATGCCAGAGTGCGATGCCACGCTGAGAGTACCAGCAATCCCAGCAGGAAGCTTGCCGTGAGATACAGGACAAAGAACATCAGCGCAAGGGTGCCACCCGTGCCGGCGTACGCGACCGTGGCCCAGAACCAGCCTGCAAGGAATCCGGAACTTCCCACACCCAAGGGTATATCCGCAAGAGCGAAGGGGGGGAACAACATAAAGGTGGTGATGGGCACGAGCGCGATGATGAGGATGTTTCCGATGAGCATGTGCCTGCCGATGCCGAGCTCTCTGGCGAGCAGGAACTGCAGGATGCCCAGGATGATGAATAAAAAGGCGTTGCGCAGGTAGTGATCTGTGCGAAAGTGCGTGACGCTGGCAGTATAGGCTTTTACTAGACGGGGATTATCGGCATCAAGGGCCAACTGCTCGCGTGTGCTCAGGGGCAATAGGAACACGACGCCGATGAGTAGCCAGATGACGATGATGGGGATCATCCCCAGCAGCGCGTTTTTAGTGTTGATATCCATGTCAGGTTCATCTCGAGAAATTCCATCCCCTGTCGCGGTAGCGTGACTTCGCCAGCGCTTCTGCCCGCGAGAGCTCTTGCGCTGTCCACGAACCTATCTGGCATTGCTTGTCTCGCGTCAGTCCTATCAGCAAGGCTCGGGTCACATCCTCTCTGCTGACCGCATCCACGTCGATATGGTCAAGCACGCGCGTGACGCGTTTCTTGACTGAGGTGATGAGCTTGTCCGCTATCTTCTCCTGCCCGACGCGCAGCAGCGAGAACATCCTGTCCACATCGACGTCGTAGAGGAGGGTGCCATGCTGCAGCAGCACGCCGCCGCGACGTGTCTGCGCGTTGCCCGATATCTTCTTGTCCCCGACCATGATGTCATTGATGGGAGAGAACTGAGCGCTGATGCCCAGCTCTGCAAGACCATCGATGACCCATCCGCAGATGAGCTGGTAGGATTCTGTGATGCCGGAGAACCACGACGATGGCGCGATGACGCTGTAGGTTATCTCGCCGTCATGGTCGTGGTACACAGCGCCGCCGCCGGTGCGCCGTCGCACATAGTCGACGCCGAGCGCGTCGCAGCGTTCAGTGGCGATCTCTGCGCGCATGCTCTGGAAGCATCCGATGCTGACCGCGCTGGGCTGCCAGCGATAGAGACGGATGGTCGCGATGCCTCCTGCCGCGACCTGTTCGCTGCAGGCTTCATCAAGCGCCATGTTCAGGAACGCGTCATGGGTCTCCAGTGGTATGATACGCCAGGGTCCGCTGCTCATGGCGGAGGTCACGTCCTGGGAGTCATGCGATCGTGGGTTGTGTTCTAGAGCGTTCATCAGAAATCCTCCTTCGCGTGCGCAGCGCCGTGCGCATGGTTTCCGCTGGCATCGTCTATCGACGCCAGCACGAACCACTCAGCGATGGCTTCAGGAGTGATGCCTACCATGGTGATGTTCTCCTCTTGGGCTATGCGGGCAAGCGACGCCCTGATGGGTGCGACAGCGTCTGAGGAGATGGCGCTATGACCCTTGTCGTGTGCGTCAACCAGAATCGTGCTGAGAGCGTCCTCCAGCAAGGGCAGCTTCTCTTCAGGGTGCAGGAAGAAATCTCCTGTGATAATCGCTCTGCCCTGCTCGATCGTCACCGTCAGCAGCTTGCCGCCAGGAACCTTACGGGTATGCTGTCCCATGCAGGGGGATGCCACGACGACGCTTATTAATGTTTCTGGCGACGATGGCAGAGGGTATGGACGGCGACGATGGGAGGGCGTCCACCGGACAGTCCTAGACGATCAGCACCTGTGCTCTGCCAGGAAGCGGTGTAAGCGATTATACGACGAGAATCTGTTTTGACAAGGATTTATGCACATACACGGTCTCATTGACCTTGACGTTCAGGCCTGCTTTCTTGGCGATAAGATGCGCTCTCGCCCAGTCTGGCAGCAGCAGCGCTGCGCGCCGGTAGCGCGATGTGGCGAGCCTGCGGAAGAACTCAAGGTAGAGCTCTTCAGGTTGCATGGTGACTCTGGTGCTCTGGCCGAAAGGAAACTCGGACGCGATGAAATCATCATACGTCCTGTTGAGCGCATCCTGCTGTGTGACCGTCACGCTGGTGTTGCGCAGGTTCTGTCGCGCCTTGTCCAGCATGCGCGTATCGATGTCGCTGCCTTCAGCGCGAAAGCCCGCGAGGATGGCTTCCAGCAGGATGCCTCCCGTGCCGCAGAAGGGATCGACGATGAGCTGATTGTGCTTGGCGCCCGTCAGGTTGACAAGGCAGCGAAGCAGTTTCGCGTCCGACGAGACAGGTGCGAAGCCGGAGCGCAAGGAGGGGTGCCTGGCAGCGAACCCATCTCCGGTCGTCTCGGGTTGCTTGAAGGTCTCAACGCCGATGGTGCACATGCGGCCCTGGATGATGAACGTCAGGATGCGACCGTCGCGGGCCAGTGTGGAATCAACGTGCTTGAGCAGGTCCGCGGTAGTAGGCTCTCTGATGGGCGCGTTGCGCATTGCCCGCTCAGGCTGCCTCAGCCTTGCGGCCGTGCGGCTCTTTGGCGCTGCCGGGGGATCCGCTGCAGGGCTCGCGATGCCTCCAAGCTTTTCCACCCACACAGGTCCTTTGACTTTGATAGTGCCAAGCTGCGCTAGTGGCCGTCGTCCGAGCACCTGAAATCCTCGCAGGGTATAAGCCAGGCGCTGCAGGATCTCTGGTCGTATCGGTGTTTCTGTGAGCGCGAGGCGTCCATCGCGATGGACTTCTTGTCCGCTGGCCGCGTGCAGCTCAGCTGCCGCGAGCATAGGGTGAGATCCGCTGAGCCAGTAGGCGTGCAGGCCTCGGGGTTTGGGAGCAGGGCGCATGGATAGTGCATGTTCCTTGGTTACGGGACTCCTTGGAGCCTGCGTGATGCGACTCGGGATGATGGTCATAGGTCTAGGAATGATGCCGATGCTGTTAAAGCTTGCCAAAACATTTATGAATCTGTCCGGCCGCCTTTTTCAGATGCGTGGAAGGCCAAGACGAAGCGTCATCAGGCAGAACATGGTGGACATGCTGGCGCAGTTGGGCTCAGCGCATGGCTACGCGCTGTGGCGTGAGTATTGCAAGCAGTATCCAAAGGTCTCCCAGCGCTCCATCTATTATCATTTGCAAAGAGGGCTGGAAACAGGTGAGTTCCGTATAGCATCGGTCAAGGAGGAGGAAGGGGACTACACCTGGGGCGCGAGTGCCAAGCGCACCTACTTCGCGCTGGGGGTGCGCGCAGAGCCCATGCCTCTGCCATTCAGCAAGCAGCAAGGCAAGCGCGCCAAATCGTCTGCCGAGGAAGTGCAGGCGGGGGCTTCTGAGGGGCGCAGCGCGGCAGCGTCCGGAAGGCAGCGGGTGCGGAGCGACGGTGATGCGCCATGACGCATCCATCCGGCGCCTACTACGACGCTACTGCGGCGAGCTATGATTATGACTATAGTACCCCCTACTGGCAGCTCTACTACGACCTGACCTGGCGCAATATGCGCGAGCACATGCCCGCGTCTGGCAGGATCCTTGATGCTGGTGGCGGCACTGGCATATTCGCGCTGCGCATGGCGAAAGCCGGCTATGACGTGACGCTTGTCGACGTGAGTGACGGCATGCTGGACGTGGCGCGCCGCAAGGCCAAGGACCAGAGCATCCGTGTGCGTATCCTGCGCCAGGACGTCTGCTCTATGGATGCGCTGCAGGACAATGCCTATGACGTCATCATCTGTCAAGGCGACGTGCTCTCCTATTGCGGCGATCATGGCAAGGCCATCGCCGAGCTGGTGCGTGTGGCCAGGCCTGGCGCGGTCATCATCGCGTCAGTCGACAACATCTATCCCAGTATCAGGCATGCCCTGGAGACCTGCAATGGGGCGGGCCTTGATGACGTGCGTCTGCTCCTCGAGAAAGGCATGACGTCATATTTTGGCAGATTCCCTGTCAAGACCTTCCACGCCGACGAGCTGCGTGACTGCTTTCGCAAAGCAGGGTGTACGGTCAAGTCCCTCATCGGCAAGCCCGTGCTGCTCGGGTTCATGAAGCGCAAGGACGCGGACAACATGCTCCTGGACCAGCGCTTCTATGAGCAGATGCTCGCCTTGGAGCTGGAGTACTGCCGCAGGGAGCCCTACAACCTGTTCGGCGGTCACCTGGAGATCGTCGCGATGAAAGAAGGGACGCTGCGCGGGTTCCTGTGAATCCGTAGGTGTCGGTGAATCGTATGGATCACTATCGTTGTATTCTTTTTATCGTTCTATTCTTTTCTGCTCGTCTGCGCGGTTCGCTTCGGTGTCCTTCTTCAGTGTCGTTGTGTCCTTTCCGAGCTCTTTAATCAACCCGAAGAATAAGGCCAGTTCCCTGCCGCTCATGCGTCCTACTGCTCGGTGGAGCACCTGCAGGTGCTGCGTCTGCTTGGGTGCTGGCAGGTCAAGAGCGCCGACGCGTGCTTCTGCCAGTGCCATGAACGCGTCCTTCTCCTTCCTGCCTGCTGGTCGCGCATCCCCTCGTTTATCTGCCGACGCTGCCTTGAGGCGCGACCCATGGGTCGCTTGATAGAGCACGATGGCCACGGCATGCGACAGGTTGAGCGCAGCGTACGCGGCGGTGGGTATGGTCAGGATCATATCTGCCTGCGCGAGCTCCTCATTGCTCAGGCCATCGCCTTCCCGGCCGAAGACCAATGTGCATCCGGGTGGCGCTGAGAACGCGGGCAGCAGCACCGGGGTCCTGGTGATGTTGTAGTCCGTGCCGATTTTGCTGGTGGTGGCGACGAGCATGTCCATCGCGAAGACATCAGCGACACCGACGATGCGCGCCTTCTCGAGGATATGCTGCGCGTGGCAGGCGACCTTGCGCGCCTCGATGCTGAGATGATCGCACCGGGGGCTGGCGATGATAAGCGAATGGACGCCGAAGTTTGCCATGCTGCGGGCAACAGCTCCGATATTCTCTGGTGTCTGCGGCTCGATGAGCGCGACGCTGATGTCGGGGGGAAGGGAATGGGCTCGCATGCAACGCAGGAATCCGCAGGGGTATATATAGAAATCCTGCGAAGCGGCAAGTGTGCTCGCCCTCCGCTCCTCGGGGTATGCTTCGGTTCAGTGGAGGGGTATCA
Source organism: Candidatus Woesearchaeota archaeon CG1_02_57_44 (assembly GCA_001871415.1). Classification (GTDB taxonomy): domain Archaea; phylum Nanobdellota; class Nanobdellia; order Woesearchaeales; family CG1-02-57-44; genus CG1-02-57-44. The sequence continues at coordinate 20,034 of MNWW01000020.1, forward strand.
TGGGCTGCCTGCAGCTGATTGCCGCCCCCAAACGATAATTTTTTTATACTACTGCTAAATACTAACACTATGGGTGGAGTGGCTCAGGAGTATGTCTAGGCATCTGCGGTCCTGTTCGCGTTGCATGGTAATTACGACCCGGTGCTTGACGCCTTGTACAATAGGATTGTGCAGGGGCCGGGTGGCAGGGGCATTTTGGCTGATACCGGGGTGGAACATTACGAGAAGCCAAGGTGCTCGGAGCTTGTCCCTGATTTCGGCGGCCCGACACAGGCCCTCGCGTGGTATGATCGCATCCCTCCCCACTTGACCCTTCCAGCCACGCCCGATCGTATCTTCTTCTATACTTCCCTTTATTGCCTGGAGGACGAGGGTATCTATTGCAATGCGGGAGAGACCGCGATTATCGTGCATAATCCAAGGATTCCTCAACTCGCGAATATGGTGGAGAAAGCGCTGGGTGAGCAAGGACCACTTTTTTCGCGCTCAGACATTCTCATAAGAACGCGAACGCGAGATTGACGAGCAGCAGCAGCAGGAAGAACATGCTGATGCCCTTCCAGACTTTCATCCCTTTTTTCTTGCCAAGGAGTCGCTCGCAGCTGACGAGCATCATGCGCCCGCCGTCGATGGGGCCCAATGGCAGCAGGTTGAAGAGCCCGATGCCAAGGCTCAGCACCGCGATGGTGAGCAGCAGTCGTACTATCCAGTCATAGACCGGCAATATGGTCTTGCTGGAACCTGCGAGGCCTCCGGTCAGCGTGCGCGCCTGCTCGACGAACACGCCGAGGTATGCCATGCTCTCATTGTCGGGATTGCTGCCGAGCGTGAGCGTATAGGTCTTCTCATTCGTGGTGATGCTGAGTTCATCCCCTGGCTTCTTGCCGTCGAGGACAGTGATGAATTCCTCCAGCGTCACCGTGCTTACTCCATTGACGCTGAGGATGCGCTCGCCCGTGCGCAGGCCTGCTGCCTCTGCCGCCAACGGTGGGTCATGCGCATGCAATCCCTGGATGAGCACGCCGGTCGGTTGTATCAGCGCGTTATCTATGGGGGGAAGTGCAAACAGCAGGACCAGATAGAGCGCAGCGAATAACAGTATGTTCGCGAACGGCCCTGCCGCGAAGACGCCGAGCTGCTCGCGCGCCTTGCGCTTGGTTATCTGCTTCTCATCCGGCTCCACGAACGCGGCAGGCACGATGGGGATGAGGATGTTAAGGAACGCGATGCCGCTGGAGAGCACGCGTATCTTGTGTGCCCGCGCGACAACGCCGTGGGCGTACTCGTGGATGGCAGCAATCACGAAGATGCTGATTATCCAGTAGAAGAACGGGACATAAAAGACTCCTGCTGCCTTTATCGGCAGCACAGGCATGACCCCAGGCGGGGTTCCTGGTATGAAGATGAGCTTGCGCAGGTTATCAATCAGCAGATAGGTGATGAATCCCATGCCAAGAAAGCCGATGACAATGCCCATGTCCGCTAGCAGCTTGATGCCTTTAGGGTGCTTCTTGCCCAGCTGGTCCATCCAGGCGAGTCCCCACTTGGTGCGATACATCATGAAGTAGAGGAAGGGGAAGAAGATGTTCTGGATGTCTATCTGCTTGCGCTTGGTGTACCAGAACCAGAGCATCAGGCCAAGGAAGATGATTAGGGCGATATTGTCGATACTCAAGCAGGGCACCTCTTACTAAATCGCTTTGCGCCCCCGGGGTTTATAATACTTGCGTCAATGATGAGTTGCCAGGAACTCCACCGCTGCCTTCCACTGCGGGAACAGTGCGAACCCAAGGGTCTGCTTGGCGCTCTCATAGATGCTGTATGATTCAGGATCAGCATGGTACCATTGCGCGACCTTGCAGGGTGTGAGCTCTTGCATGACCCGGACTTCTGGGGTCTGATTACCGTACGAGCTGCTGAGCCAGTCACCATGCATAGGCCGGAATTTTCCCTGGAACTCCAAATCATGGGATCTCACGAATGGATTTGGTTCTGCCTCATGCAACCGCTGTTGCACAGCGGAGTAGTCGCAGCCGAGATAGCTGAGGAATGCATCCAAGACCAGGTTGTTGCGTCGCGCCCATGAGTCCGTATTGAGTCCAAAGACGCTCCCTATGAGCTCATATTGTGCAGTCTGTTCCATGGTCTCGATAGCGAGCGCGTCTAGTTCATCTGCTATCTGGGCAAGGCAGGTGTGTGCAGGGCTATTGGCCCGGTACGCAGTGGCAGACAGGATGCGCGCGATGCGTGGGATGTGCTGGCAGTAATCGTCATAGAAGGGGATGTCTGAGGTATTGCTGAACTGTCCAAGACGCAGCGCGAATGCCTGGACAGGGACCATATGTAACCTCCTCACCAGCGGCTCCGGAAACGCGGTGTAGTTGCTCGTGGCGATGGTGAACACATGCTCTGTTCCCTCGCCCCCGCTGATGAGCGTCTTGAGCGTGGTGATGAGCGCCTGGCCGACAGGGTCGACGACGAATCTGTCCTCTCTATCCCTGGTGGTGGTCGATGATCCACTGCGCTCGCCATAACGCTCGTGCGTCTCTTCCCTGCTGTGCGTGTGCCGCTCCAGGTGCTCATTGACCAGCGTGTCGAACTCATCGAGCAACAGGATAGCTGTTCTGCTCTCACGCCTGGCGATGTCCTCAAGCTCCCGATACACCTGCGTGAGCCGTTTGCCTCTGCTCTCGCTCTCGCGGATAGCGCTGATATCAGCGACGTAGAAGAGCGCGGCATCGCCGAGCACCCCTTTCAGATGGCTGGCGTATTCAGTCTTGCCTGTTCCTGCGCGCTCGCCGCAAAGCAGCAGTCCATTCCAGGGCATGCGCGTGATGGGTGTTCCCGTGGCCAGATGTCTGACCAGTTCTGGATGGATATCTTTCAGCTCAGGAGGCAGCACATAGGCATGATCATCGAGAGCAAGTTCAATAGGGCGATACAGGCCTGCTGCAGAAGACGACGCGCCCGAAGGCAAGCTTCCCGCGAGCGTTGCCACCTGCTCGAGGCGCTGTTGCGCAGAGGTGAGCGCACCAGTGGTCTGCCCAGCAAGCAGCTGGTTGAGCAGCTCAGGATCCATGACGGAGAGCGCGTGTATCTCTGCGAGCGTGCGAAGCAGCGCTTCCAGGTCGTCTGGTTTGCTATCTGTCACAATGTCAGGCAATCTTCGTGCGCTATAAAATGATTGTTGCAGAAGAACGCCGATTCGCAGCAGGTTATCAGCGCTCTCGCTGTACATTTCAGACCAGAAAAAACAGGTCATTCCCTTATTTCTTCCTGACAGGTCGCAGCGCGGCTGAGCCGCAGCGTCCGCACGACGCCTTGCCCGCTGACACTTTCAGACCAGAGACTCGCGTCTTGCGCTTGCAGGCCCTGCAGACAAAGACATTCTTGAAAAGCCGGAATTCTGCTTCAGGGAATTTCGTCATTTACTCACCTTTCAACTGCTTAAGGACCCTTCTGCCCATAATCTGCCAGAACAGGACAGTCTGGCCTTCTGTGAGTTGGTCCTTGAACTCATCCGGTACATCAAGCTCGAACTGCTCAAAGCTCTCCATGTCCATGACACTGACTTTTTCGCTCATGACCGCAAGTACTTGCGCATTGCGTTTCTCAAGGATTGGGACGTCGACACTGTCGTGGCCTGGCATGACCAGATCACGCTTCTTATCGTCAAAAAGACCCACAGCCTCGATGCGTATTTTCGCGTGTCCATGCTTGCCGGGTCTGGAAACAGAAAGATTGGAAACCTTGCTTGGCTCGCCGTCAATGACCACATAACTGCCTTTCTTGAGATACGATGCGGAAACGGGCTTTGTGCTCATGATATCACCGAGTTCTACGGAAACCGGGTCGGTTTATAAAGGTTGTTGCTGGTGTTCAAGAAGCTGGAGGTGTCATCTTCCCATGCCCGCAGGGTTTTCAGGAGCATGCGGCATACCCGTAAGTGTGCCTGTCGCGGACCATAATCCGGCAATATCACTGACTATATTACTATTCAGTCCACAACACCACAAACTATATTACTGTTCAGCCCAGAAGTCCCGGAATGATCAGGACGGTGCGCATCGCAGGATCCGGCCCCTCAGGCATGTCAGCGGCGATAACGCTCGCCAAAGCTGGTCATACTGTCGAAGTGCACGAACGCAACGCTGACGCCGGTATGCGTTTCCATGGTGATCTGCAGGGCCTGGAGAACTGGTCTGAGGACACTGACGTCCTTGACTCGCTGCGAAGCATGGGTATTAGCGTCAATTTTGACACCACGCCATTCAAGGATATCGCAGTGACTGATGGTTCGACCATCTGGCCCATATCCTGCAGCAGACCAGGGTTCTATCTGGTCAAGCGGGGCAATGTCGCTGGTTCAATCGACCAGGGGCTCAGGGAACAGGCACTCGCGGCAGGTGTCCGAATACGCTACAAGAGCGCCCTTACAGAGCAGGACACAGATATCATCGCTACCGGACCGCGGATGGGTGAGGTTCCGGCAATCGCCAAGGGTATTGTCTTTGAGACCTCCTTGCCTGATATGGCGCTGGGCATGTTCAATGATAAGGCGGCTCATCTCGCCTATGCGTATCTGCTGGTCACTGGCGGATATGGCTGCCTGTGCTCCATGGTCTGCAAGGACCTGCGTCTCATCAATCCCTGCTTTGAGGAGGCAAAGCGCCTCTTCGCGACCTTGGTGGATCTTGACATCCGCCAGCCACGCAATGTCGGCGGCGTCGGCAGTATCAGCGCAGTGCCGGAATTCCGTCGCGGGCATGCGCTGCTGGTCGGCGAAGCAGCAGGGTTGCAGGACCTGATGTGGGGCTTTGGGATGAGGAACGCGCTGCTCTCCGGCCATCTGGCCGCGCAGTCCATCATACAGGGCGCCTCGTATGAACGGCTTGCCTCTCCAGTCTTCACCCCGCGCCTCAAGGCGGGTGTGGTCAATCGCTATATCTGGGAGCGTTGGGCCAGCAAAGGCTACGCGAATGTGCTGCGCGGCAAGGTGCTTGAGCGCAAAGGGGATCCTCTCCCTATACTGAATAAGATGTATACTTACAGAGGCATGCATCCGCTTATCTATCCCTTCGCGAAGCGATATATCCGGAAGCAATATCCTATGATCCGATGGTGACATGCTTGCGCATCCTGCTCACCCATCGAGAGGATCGACCAGTCGCCGTGTCTTGGACAGATAGTTCTGGACGCTGCCTTCTTTCACACGACCGCAGCCGAGCACGATGCCATCGTAGCGCAGGATGACGAATCCTGAGCAGTCCTTCAGAGCGTCCTGGCCAGCAGTCCCTTCGCCGAAGCTGAGATCTTCGCCCTCGAACCACGCTTTGCGCATCGACCTATCGACATCGATGACGTTTTTCGTCGCATGCGCTCCGATGGTCTGGGCTCCTTCGATCGACAACCGCAGTCCGATAGGTGATTGTTCGGCGAAATAGCAGCCGAGGCTGCTGATTTTCCTGCGCTGATCCTCGTCAGCAAGATCACCCGTGAACAAGTAGTAGCGGTTCTTGTTATTGGCCAGATACTGCCCTTCAGGTAATGGCGCGTCCCATTGCTCTTGGATTTCCTGTCCCAGCCGCTTTTTTTCTCTGCTGGTGAGAAACTTGATTTCCTGCATGCGAAGCACGATTTATCTGGTATATTTAAAAACTAACCATAATTCACCACAGGTTGTTGATGCGAAGTAATCGGTTCGCGTCGATTCCCTGTCCAAAAGGCGAGGCAGGGCTGCAAAGCCCGGCTCTTGTGATCGACCGTTTTGGAAAAGGTCGGGGGCTGTAGTGTAGCCTGGTCTATCATCTTAGGTTTGGGACCTGAGGACCCCGGTTCAAATCCGGGCAGCCCCACCATTCTATTCCTGCTGTTCGCTGTAGCTATTCTTGCGCTTGGTGGCTTCCGGGTCCAGGAATCCTGCAGAGGATTTTTTGTCTGTCCAGGCAACCGCACTTCTCTCTTCGGATCTCATCATCTTGGACATTATAAATGACCTGGCAAATCATTATATTGTCTGGATCATCCCAACAATGATATGATTTCTTGCGATGGGTCCATACCCTGCCCTTGAGGGCGCACCATCGCAAGGACCAGAAATCCGCGTGCAGCAGCGAGGCGCGTCATACCGCGGCCTTCAGGCCGCGGTCAGCGTCGAGCAGCGGATTTCTGATTCCGACAGTATTACCTGGCCTTGAATCAAGACTTGAGCTGACGTATCATGGCGATTCTTCGGGCGTCGTGACCCAGGCGTCACTGGGGGGCTTCCGATCGAGTTTCTGGTCATACCATCACTGCAGCCTCGTAGGTTCCGCATCAAGCTGCATGATGACGCCTGCAATATCCAGACCGTGGAGGGAGCGACAGACTACGAAGAGCGATGCCCGACTGTGCCGGGCTTCTTCTGGGAGTTCCCTGACCCGACGTCCATGTCGCCTGTGGTCATTGCTGTGTGCAAGGCGTCCCGACATATGCACGTTCCTGTCGTCTACTCTGGTGATCCTGAGCAGGACCCTGCTGTCCAGGACATGTTGGACGCGTCCGGCGCCCAAAGCGCGCTTGACCTGTTCGGTGAGCGGCGCCATCTAGATGGCAAGGTATTGATTGAGCTGACTCCTAATTATGACGGAACGTTCATCCATCGCACAGTGGAACGTAGGCGGCGTAGCAATCCGTATCACATCGCGGCGCTGCACGTTCCTTATGCGCGCCAACGTTCAGAGGTGGCGGATGTCGTCAACGGCCTTATCCAAGAGCTGGATGCGAGCAATATCTATTTTCCAAGAACGTTGTTTGATGAACGCCCTCAGCAAACATGTGTCCATTCAGGTGCTATTATCTGCTATGTATCGCACACTAAGCTCAAGGCTGCTCTGCAGAGCGGTGACGCGCCGTGGACGCATGTGACGCATGCTGCCCTCTATGAGAATCGCAGCCGTGACAAGAATATGCTGCTAGCAGTATTGCTTGGGAAATCTGTGCACGAATGGGGTGCGCGGCCTGAAAGTTACACCGGGCAGGCAGCGAGTGTTCCCCTCACAGGAAACTGCACCCCTGCTGAGCTCGCTGCAGAGGAATTGTACGTAAAAAGCGTCGTCAATCCAGCGATGGCGTTCATGCAGGCCGATGCTTCTGCGATAAGCCAGTGGGCTTATGGCGGTAAAAGCGGTTATGAAGCATTGCCCGGTATCTTGCAGCATGCGAGGGAACACGCGCAATCGGTTTTTTCCCCTGCAGGTCAAAGCAGGTGAACATCGTTTCTTTCAGGTGTTGATGTATCGCGTCATTGCTCATTCCCTCGTGGTTTCAGCAGGGATATCATTGTCAACCCGATATCTTTATAAACACCTCTTAAAATCCTCCATACTATGACTTCAGGTGCCATCAAGCGCTACGGGAGCCGTTACGGTCGCAAGACCCGCCACCGCCTTGACGCAGTGGAGACTCTCCAGAAGGCCAAGTACGAGTGCCCGGCGTGCAATCAGATAGCTGCCAAGCGCGTATCTGCGGGTATTTGGGAGTGCCGCAAGTGTCAGACCAAGTTCGCTGGCGGCGCCTACCAGGTAAAGAAAGTGCAGGTCGTGATGGAGCAAGCCGGTAAGGCGTACCTGGAGTCCTTTGAGATGGAGGAGTAGATGGTCACCTACCGCTGCTTTAACTGCAACAAGGAAATCGAGGATACCACGCTTCGCAAGAAGGTCCTGTGCAGGTACTGCGGCTCCAAGATTCTTTTCAAGCCACGGCAGACCCTGACCAAGGTTGTGGGAAGGTAGCGATGGCTGACGTTGAGCAGCTGCAGGCGATTGAGCAGAACCTTCAGAACCTTCGCTCGCAACGCCAGCAGGTGCAGATGCAGCTGATGGAAACCGATTCTGCCCTGGAGGAGCTTGACAAGTCAGGAAAAGCCTACCGCATCGTCGGGGGCATCATGGTCGCAGTTGATAAGGATTCATTGCGCGCGGAACTGGAAAAGAAAAAAGAGCTCTTGCAGGTCCGCAGCAAGACCATAGAAAAGCAGGAAGGCCTTCTGAAGGAGCGCGGCAAGTCATTGCAGGCAGAATTCCTCAAAGGCATGAAGAAGGAGTGATGCTCATGGACATCATTGAAGGCGTTATTCACGCCCTGGCGGAGTTGGCTGATGACACAAGCGTTCCAAAGAACGTGCGCGAGAAAGTCAACGCGGCTAGGGGATTTCTGGGCGAAAAGGATACTGAGCTATCTATCAAGGTCAACAAGGCGCTGGCTGAGCTTGAGGAAGTCAGCGAGGATATCAATATCCAGACCTACACGCGAACGCAGCTCTGGAACATCGCGAGCATGCTCGAGAAGGCGCTGCTCAAGTAGAAGTCGTGTTGCAGCAACGGACGCGGTGCTTGCTGAAGTCTTATTGCAGCAAGAATTTCTGCTATCCTATGTTCCTGATGCCGACCCTACTTTTTCTTCGGCTTGATCTTTATGACTTCAGTTCGCAGCAGGTGCGCGTTGGGGATGCTGATTAAATCATCCCCTGACGTACGCAGGATGACCTCGGTCATGGTGCGCTGCTCGACGATGCCCTCGATACCGCGCAGGCGTATGCGATCCCCGATAGTGACGAACTTTCGTGAACCCAGCAACAACCCTGCGAAGAAATTCGGCACATAATCCTTGATGGCCAGCAGGATGGAGAGTACCAGCACAGCGACGACGAGTGTGCCGATGCTGTAGAGCACGGCGGTCGTCACTTTCAGCTGGTTGAGCGCGAGGATGACGCTGGCGAAATAGCCGAGGTACGTGATGATGTTGCCGATGATGGGCTCCATGGGCATGCCAAAGCCGATGCGCGACAGGCCCTTGTCAAAGTCCAGCTCGAACAGGATGCGCTGCACGGACCTGCCGATGATCTTGGCCAGGATGAAACCGACGAGCAGGATGATGACCGAGAGCACGAGATCAGCGACAAATCCACTGAAGACCTCCTGCACAAAGTCTGTTGCCTGCGAGAGTTGCATGCTGCGAAAGAGCCCGGGTTGGTATATAAATCTTGTGCGGTGCCTGGCGCGGGTGAAGTGCGCGGGAAGAACCGCTGCGATCGCTGTTCACGGCAGGAGTTGCGCGAGATTCCCTGCATGTTCAGGCTGCGGAGTCGAAACGCTCAGCCACAACCTTCACCGCGTCTGCTCTCGCCGCAGTCGCGGTGCGCTTGAGCCAGTCGAACAATTCCTGGTCCAGGAAACGTATCGGTCTTACTAGTCCCAGATAGTCGCAGGCCTGCGTGTATGCCTTGATGAATTGCCGATGGTGGTGTATGCCTTGCAGTTCCTTGAGCGTGTCTGAGAATACGTCAGGTTCCAGGCCTGCGAGCGAGACCGTGAGATTCTCCCGCAGGTATGCTCCTATGCTCCTGTTATCCAGCCAGCGCTGCTCAGGCGACAGTGAGCGGATACTCACATTGTGAAGCTGTCTGGCGAGTCCGATGGTGTAGCACATGAGCCTTCCGAGATAGTACGTTCCATCTTGGCTGGTCGGGGTGAATTCCTTATCGCTCATCTTCTCGGCGCGTCCCGCGTCAGTCTCGCGTGCGATAGCGCAGAGCGTGCCATACATGGTCTTGAGTCTAGGCTGCTCGATGCTGAAGCTCTCTCGATGCTGCGTCTCCGCGAACATGGCGACGCCCTCGGTGTAGGTGTCGCAGAAGATGGTGTACAATGGCGCCATGCAGCCGAGCCAATTGTTGCCGTCGCGTTCCATCCACTGCTCGATGCGGTCCTGCATGGCATACTCTCGATTGTAGAGCCCGCGTTTGTGCTCGACCTGATGCTCGAGCTCGTGCGAGAGGGTGCGCAGAAAGAAGCTCGCGTCGAAGCGTCCGGTGAGCAGCCACGGCACGTACATCCTGCCTAGCAGCGTCTGCCCGGATATCCAGAGCCAGACATGGTCCGGGGTGGAGATGATCTCGTCATGGTAGGCCAATAGGTCCTTCTTGATGCCGTCGACGACCTTGACCGTGAAGACCACCTTCTCCTCACCGTCCAGCACGCCGCGCATATCGCCGGCGAGAAGGTGATCGAGCATCTGCAGGAAGAGCTTGGCCGTGACGGTGCAGAACTCATCGAAGCTGTGCCGTGGGAGGCCGCCGCGTCGGGCGAGACCCTCGGTGATATCGTCCCGCTTGTAGATATGATAGAGGTTGCGGCTCAGGTACGCGTGCTCCGCCTGTTCTGCCTCACTCAGTTCTGCGCCCGTGTTTATCTTGAGCAGCAGCTGCAGAAAGTGTGCGTATTTCACGGCGCGGAACTGCAGGAAGTCCATGGAGACCTCGGCAATGGTTCCGCCGAAATCCAATGATAGGCGTGTTGTTGGCACAACCGCGACCAGGGATTGAGAGTTAATAAATGTTCTTGCCCATATACGACTCGGTGCAGACTGTTGGACGATGCGTCGCTTTCGACCCAGAAACCTTTATTAAATCACCACGGTTTCAGCAACCCATGGCTGAACAGTTGTCCGCGGCCCAGCGCCACAAGCTCAAGCGTTTCATCGAGGTACTGGAAAAGCCGCGCGGCCGCAACACGGAGTTGGTCACGGTCTATGTGCCTGCGGGCTACGAGCTTACCAAAGTCATCCAGCAGCTCGCGCAGGAGCAGGGGACAGCGACCAATATCAAGAGCACGACCACGAGAAAGAATGTCCTCTCCGGCCTCGAGCGCATGATCCAGCACCTGCGCCTCTACGACAAGACACCACCGCATGGCCTCGCTGCCTTTTCTGGTAATGTCGCGGAGCAGGAAGGGCAGCAGGATGTCGGTGTCTGGAGCATTGAGCCTCCGATGGAGCTCAAGATCCGCATATACCGCTGCGACAAGCAATTCATCCTTGAGCCCTTGCAGGAGATGCTTGAGGTGCACGAGCTCTATGGCCTGATAGTCATGGACCGTCGCGACGCTTCGTTGGCGACCCTCAAGGGCAAGCTCATCACCACGTTGGTCGAGACGCGCTCGAGCGTCCCCGGAAAGTTCAAGGCGGGCGGTCAGTCGGCGGCGAGGTTCGCGCGCATCAGGGAAGGCGAGGCATTGGCCTTCTACAAGAAGGTCGCGGATTACGCGAAAGACCAGTTTTTGCATCTTAATCTCAAGGGTCTGCTCATCGGCGGTCCTGGCCCGAATAAGCATGAGTTTGTCGACGGTGGTTTCCTGACGGGTGATCTGGCCAAGAAAGTCATTGCCGTCAAAGACCTCAGCTATACCGGCGACTTCGGACTGCAGGAGCTGCTCGAGCGCTGTCAGGATGTGTTGGCCGCGGAAGAGGTGGCGAAGGAAAAAGTCCTGGTCAATGATTTTCTCAAGCGTCTGGCGACGAGTCCTGGCTCTGCCTGCTACGGTAAGGATGAGACATTGCGCCTGCTCAAGATGGGCACGATTGATATCGTCCTGCTCAGTGAGAGCACAGACGATAAACTCATCGACGAGTTCGAGGCCATCGCCGTGCAGTTCGGCACCCGCGTCGAGCTCATCAGCGCGGACACGCGCGAAGGCGCGCAGCTCCAGCAGATAGGGGGCATCGCGGGCATGCTGCGCTATGAGGTGCAGGATGCCTGATCTTGTGGCAGAGGCGTATGAGCACCTGATGCAAAAGCCTTGCCCCTACGAGACAAAGCTCACTTATTCCGGCAGGTTCAAGTCATACAACGCGCATCTGAGGCGCACATGGAAACTGCTTGAAGTCAGAGCGTCAAGAGAGTGGGAGGATATCGACCGCGACATCCAACGGGGACTCATCCAGAGTCTGCTATCTCGTTTCTACAAGTCTGCTCCCAGGACATCATACATCGACCTCTATGACGCTTTCATCCGCAACCTGCACAAGGCGATAATCAACCACGTGCAGGACCCGTTGCTCAAGGCGTCTTTTGAGCGCGTCAACGAGCGGATGCTCGACGGCATGCTGGGCGAGTGCAACCTCAAGTGGTCTGGCTCGTCGGCAAGGGTGCTGGGCACCTACGAGTACGCGTCCGATACCATCCGCATCAGCAAAGCAGTCGCGCATGACCTGGAGCTGCTCGACTATGTCATGTACCACGAGATGCTCCACAAGAAGCATAAGTTCTATACTGCGGGACGTCGGACCTTCCATCATACGCGCGCGTTCCTGCGTGATGAAAAAAAGTTTCCAGGCCGTGACGCGCTCGAGCGTCGTCTCAGCTACCTGTGCCGCCGCCGAGGACTGCGTCGGGATGGTAGCTGAGCTGTCTCGCGGCGATGATGTCACCATCCTGCATCGGATACAGTCCATGCAGGAACGTGCGCAGCGCCGCGAGATCAGCGTCACGCATGGTGATGGAGAGCGGAAGCACGCCTGCGAGATGGCGCAGGTAGATGCCTTGGGGGTTGTCCAGGTTGTCCGGGACGACGGGGGGGAGCGTATGCACCAGGACGCCCTGTTCGAACGCGTGGTTGTACGCGTAGCCTCTGGCGTGCAGGTCTGCTAGCACATGGTAGGTCTTTTGCGCTGTGGTGCCGCAGTCCAGTCGAGCGGAGATATCTTCCAAGCATGAAAGGCCGGATATCTCTCGTTCGGCGTAGAATTTATCGCTGACCCTGGTGATGCTGGTATACGGGCTTCTGCCTTGCTCGCCCTGCAGGCCGAACAATGTTTTGACAAGCTCTCGTTCATGGGGCTTGTCACCGTCGCGGGTGGAGAATGAGCGCACGATGAACGCCTGGGTTGTGGCGGCGCCAGCAGATTCGAGCACCACGCGCGAATAGAGCTCACGCTGGTGCGGGTTGAGCGTGAGGGTCTCATAGGACAGGAGTCTGCCCGAAAGCCCCAGCTCGCTCAATGCTTCTTGGATGTCGATCATGGTGTATCACCTATCGCTGCAAGTATATTGTTGCGGGATGGACGCAGGTTCTCGATGATGGCGCCCATGACGATGAGTTCTGAGAGGTTCGGGCCTCGTCCGTCGCCAAGGGTTACCTGGTGCGCCGCGCGCATGACATCGACACGGTTGGAATCCTTGTACACATGGTGGCTGACCACTGGGTCCTGATATTGCTGGCGGATATGCTGGTCACGCTGGACCAGCTGCAGCTCCAGACGCAGTCCGCCAGGGGTCTGGACAGCATAGTGGATGGCCTCGTAGTAGGAGGTGTTGCCCTCACCGTCGATGCGCTCACGGCGGAAGCGGCCTGTGCGGTTGTCTATCTCGATGAGATACGGCATGCCTGGGGTGGGGATGTGATGTGCGCTTTGGATGATGTACTTGTCCGCGTCGACCATGGTGCCTGAATACCTGTCAAGGGCATGAGTATTGTGGTCGTAGTGGTCGGGGTTGAACCGGAACAGCTCCCGGACGGTATTATCGATAAGGTAGGTCAGTCCAGGATAATGCGCTTCATGGACCACGATTCGCATGGCGCCAAGATCAGAGAACGCGTCCACATCGAAGGCAGGCGTCACAGCATACTGCACGAGCTTGATGAAGAAATCTTGCTTCGTCCTGCTGCTTAGGTCGAAGGCATAGGGGCGCAGGTCCGCGTGTGATGGAGAAGAAGGGTTCTGGCGCATCTCTTCAAGCGTCTGCTGGAGTGGGCCTATGAGGTATCCCATATTCATGCGCCTGGAGCGCTCCCCGCGTCTGCGGTCGACCCGTGAGAGGTGGTGCGCTGATATATCCTCATCCGTCAGATGCTGGGCGGCGGCGAAGATGGGATGTCCCTGGCCGAAATAGCCGTTCTGTGCGAGCAGGTGGACAAGATCGGTCTGTATGGTGGCCCTGTCCCTCGGCAAGTCGGGGTCGGATTTGGCGATGACCGATGCAAAGACGCGCCGGCAGATCTCCTGCTCGATGCTGCTCCAATCGTGCGCGCATGGCCTGAATCGTTCACGTCTGCCCACGAGGACGGCGTTGCTCTGCTGATGACTGCCAGCGACGACCCTGCTCGATTCTACGCGGAGCTGCTCGCAGTGCTTCCCCTGATGGAAATAGAGGTCGGTGTAGAGCAGCGCTTCGGTGCCTGGGAGGGTGTCCTGCCCGAAGGGGATGATGGCCTTGCCGAGTTCCAGAGGGCCTTCCTCGGTATCGGCCACGGGTCTTATGGTATGATACAGCGCCCTTGATGATTGATGTCCAAGGAGTGCCTGCAGACCTCCAGGGGCGCTGGCCATCATGCTGGTGGTGTCTTCCAGCGCGCTGGTGTGGCGGGCGAGGAAGTCCTGCACGCCCAGGTGCGCCTGCGCGGCCTCATCGTCGCGGAGGATGGTGCCCCACAGTCCGAGGGTCCCGTCCTCCGGGACAAGCTCCTGCCAGTCGAGGTCTGCGTATGGGTGCGCTAGTTCGAGCGCCGTGTCGTAGACTTCGCCAGGGCTGTTGAACCGGATGCTCATTGTGTGCGCCCCGTATCGATGTACTGTTTCATGGTGCGAAGATAGTCCAGGGTCAGTAGTCTCCCTGCGCGCCATGGCTTGCCGTGCAGCTGCGCATGAAGGTCTAGCGACCCATAGGTGTGCAGCGCGGCCATCTGGGTGCTTTCGGCGCCATAGGCGGTGTCAGGGCGTGACACGATGCGGGTGCGTTCCAGGTGCAGGTTGCGCCCGGACTCAAGGACCAGCGCAGCGTAGGCGGTGTCGAGCAGGTCTTGTGTCCCCGGCGGTCGTTCTTTCATGACGCTCCAGACTTCATCGCCTATCAGCGATGCCTTGGTGGTGACTTTGCGCCTGGCGCGAGGGTCATCTCCGACAGTGCGCAGATTGCTCGTGATGTCGCATGCTGCTTTTGCGATGAGTCCTGTGGCGTAATCTTCGCGGCCTGCCCGCAACGCGAGTATGGCCTGGTTGCCCAGGTTGCGAAGGTACCCCTCCTTGTAGTGGTACAACCGTATGGCATTGAGCAGGTTGGGATCATCCAGGGGTGAGTAGCCGGCGAAATATTCTGTCGGATGCGCCTGCCAGGAGTTCCAGAGTGCCAGGCGATCGTCCAGGGTGGGGTGTGGGATTTCTGGTTGATACTCTGGTCGTTCATGCTCTACGATGTCTTCTGTCCGAAGGGGATTGCCTGGTCCGATGTCTTGCCATCGGTCAGTGCCTTCAGCATATGCCGTGACGAACGCGCCGACGTTTGCTTGCATCTCTCTGAAGTGTTCTGGGACCTGGATGTGCGACAGGGTGTCGAGCACCAGCTGCGCCCGGTCAGCGCGGTCCATCTGCGCGAGCATGCCTCTGACACGATGGGGGCGGGGAGCCCACGACGCTTTCTGGTGGGCTCTGTTTGTCAGGCTCCCGGTGATGTTGCGCACCAAAATGGAGCTGAAATCCGTGAGCGCCCAGACCTGGTCGGCCACATCGGGGCCGCTCATCTCGCCGATGGCGGCTATCCAGGAGAGGGCGTCATCCCAGTTGTTGCTGAGGTCCTCGACAGCGTCATGGACCATGGTTATCTTCCGCAGCTCCGGGGACACATATTGTCTCCTGGCGACAGCAAGCTCCTCGAGGCGGCGCGCGCGAAAGGTGCAGTCGAGCGGATGCGAGGCTGCGGACACAGCGGTGAACTGGCGTTGCGTGTGGAGGAACTTGCCCATGATGAACGCGTATTCCTGCTCAAGTCCAGCACCGATGGTGCCTCGCATTTCCAGGTAGGGGACCCAACGATGGTATTTGTTGATCTCCATCTCGAAAGGGTCTGTTCCCGCGTACCTCATCAGGTCTGTAGCGTCATGCATGTGCGCGTAGGCCGCGAATCCCATGTCCGCCTCCATGCGGTGCCGATAGAGCTGACGCTCGAGAAGGCCAAGATGCCGGTCTGTCAGCAAGTGGATGCGAGGCGTCAACGAGACCAGCGAATGCTTCGTACGCAATAACCTGCCCAGAGGGTCCATTCCATCCGCAGCACCTCTTTCCCATTTATAAGCTTTTCTATTTGTTGTTACTTTATAGTTAATACTTTGAAGGTTGGGGGACTCTGCCAACCTCCCGCAAACCTTTTTATAGCCGCTACATTCCTCTCGTCTCATGGCTGAACAATCCAAGAATGAACAATCCCGCGCTGAGCGCGTCGGCTTTCACAAGGGGGCGCTATCGACACTGGCAAAAGAGCGCCAGGAGCTTGGTCGCATTCTCGGCATCGTAGAGCAACTCATGCAGGCGCATGTGCAGTCCCTCAAGGAACTGGGCGTCGATCTCGTGGCAGAAGCCGAGAAGGCAAAGAAGCAAAAGCCCATAGAGGACATGATCAATTAGTGTGAGTGCATGCGTAAATCCTCTGCCCCCATTGCTGTCCACCATATGACTCCTGTGCAGGCCAGGACATATCCTTCTGTTCAGGCCAATGCGTCTTCTCCTGTGAGCTTTACTTGCAAAGGGCACCCGAACATCAGGGCTGCCCACGCGAGCACCATTGAGTTCACTAGGGACGAAACGCTGACAACACAAGGCGACTGCATCATCGGTATTGCCTGTGATTTCACGTCTGAGCACTGCCGCTCGCTGCCGCAGGGTCGCGCGCGTATAATGCTTCAGCTGCAGACAGAATCCGCAGATGGCGTCAGTTCCGCAGAACAATTGCGTGATTCCTTCACCTCAGAGATAATCGAAGGATTCAACCATCATGAGATGGTCTTTCGGCGCAGCGTGTTCCACAGTGAGCGTACGGCAGGCATCCGCGCTGACAAGGCCGCGTGCAACATCAATCGCAGCATTATCTACGCGCTGCAGAATCCTGATACGAGGATGACGGTCACGATCGCACCCGCTGACGAGGAGATCTCCACGCATGCTGTCCATCCAATGAAGATTCCAAAACAACGGCAAGCGCCTATCGGAGGAACCAGGCAATGAAGCGAAAGCAACTGAGCAAACGCGACATCAGGGAGCTGACAGCCAGGATACAGCAGACCTTTGGCGATGCGGCGGTCGCGACGTTGCCGAAAGATGTCATCGCGTTGCAGGACAGCGATCTTTGTGTCTACGCGTCCACCGGCGGATCAGCCAAGTCTCTCTTCTTCGAGCGCGACAGCAGCATCTATCCGACCATCACCACCGCTGCGACTATCCTTCCCAAAGTCGCAATTGACTTGGGCGCAATCAAGTTCGTGCTCAAGGGAGCGGACCTCATGCGCCCGGGAGTCACGGGCATCAAAGAGGAATTCCACGAGAACAGCCCTGTGGCGATCATCGCCGGTGAAGGATTGTGCGTCGCCGTCGGCATCGCGTTGCAGTCCTCGGATATCATGCGCGGCTCCTCGTCGGGAAAATGCGTGCAGATAATCCACCGTGGCGCTGATGTGATAGACAAGGCGCTTGAAAGTCCGCAGTGATTCAGGAATCCTGCAGGCGCAGGAATTGTTGTTGCAATGGCGCAGAGCTGTCTCTTCACGATACATAGGTCGTCAGTGCATCTATCGCAGATGCACTTCCAGGATATCGCCGTCCGCGAGCAGGTGCTTGAGCAGGAACTTCTGTCCTGGAAATTTCGCGCTCCTGCCCCATACACGAGCGAACCGGAATTTCGCGAGAAAATCTTTGTGGATCTTCCTGCAGGTCTCCTCGATGCTGGGTTGGTGCCTGATGATGAGCGGCTCGTCCATGTCAGGTTTCTTACCGATCTCTTTCAGGTAGATGCGGTAGAAGTTCAGTTGCTCATAGATGGCATCGCGGATGGCCGGAAGATTCGAGCCAACGGACGCAGACACAGGAACGATTCTCGTGCGCGGAAGGACTGACCTGATGTATTTGACCGCTGCGTCCTGCACCTTCTTGTCAGCGAGGTCTATCTTGTTGAGCGCGACCAGGCTGGGCAAGTACACCCTGTTGCCCAGGATGCCATCGATGAGACGATCGATGGAGAGCTCCTCGCCGAGCCGCACTTCAGCGTTGTTGACCTTGTTCTCGCGAAGGATTGCGAGGATGGTCCCCTGGTCGAGCTCCTGTGGTACAATGTCGATGATGCTGATGCCGCCGCGCTCCTTGTTGATGACGCGCACCTTCGGCGGCGAGTCGTCCAGGCGTAGTCCCGCTGCCTGCAGCTCAGTGGCGAGAGCGAGCAGCTCGTGGGGTACTCGCACATCAATGACAAAGATGGCGAGATCAGCAGTTCTTACCACGGCGATGACTTCCTTGCCCCTGCCTGTGCCGTCGGCGGCGCCGCTGACGAGTCCAGGCACATCCAGCAGCTGGATGCTCGCATGCTTGTGCACCAGCATGCCAGGGATGACTTCAAGCGTGGTGAACGCGTATTCAGCGGTCTTTGATTCCGCGGAGGTGAGCTGGTTGATGAGCGTGCTCTTGCCGACAGAGGGAAATCCGACAAGCACCGCTGTGGCGTCGCCCGTCTTCTTGACTGAGTAGCCAGTGGTCTTGCCCTTGCCGCGGGAACGGCTGACCTGCGATTCTTTGAGCTTGGCTATCTTTGCCTTGACCAGGCCGATATGGTGCTGCGTACGCTTGTTGTACTTGGTCTTTGTCAGCTCCTCCTCAAGCTCTATTATCTTTGCCTGGATATCGTCCATCGGGCAATGGTTTGCGCGGGATGCATTAAAAGGTTTGCCCATGGTAACCTATTTAAACTCCCTCAGTACCGCAGCGTGTATGCCTGCAGCATTTCCGGATGGGATAATCAACTGCCCGCGATGCGTCCGTCTGTGGCGCGGCGCGCCCATGCGAAAGCTGGCGCATCCAGCAGGCGTCACCCTTGATGTGTGCGACCGCTGCGGTGGCATGTGGGTCGATGGTGATGAGGTGCAGGCGCTCTTTGGCAAGGCAAAGGCGGGCAAGACAACGGGCGCGAAAGCATCCACCACGCGCAGGAATCCGCGCGCGAAAAAGCAGGGACTGAGCAGGGACTGATACGTGACTGTTTGCGTGTCAATGCAGCAGGTGATTCGTTTCAACAAGCAAGTATTGGAGGGAGACCATGGCAAGATCCAGCAAAGAGAAAAAGCCCCGTATGGGCCTGATAGTGACGGGCGTCGTGTTGATTATCGTCCTCTTGGGCATCTTTATGACCATAGGCGTCTACAACAGCGTCGTTCGTCTGGACGAGCAGGTGCAGACCTCCTGGGCGCAGGTGGAGAATCAGTTCCAGCGTCGTGTCGACCTCATCCCCAATCTGGTGGCGACCGTGCAGGGGGCGGCCGACTTTGAGAAGAGCACGCTGACAGAGATAACCGCGCTGCGCAGCCAGTGGCAGACCGCATCGACCATCGATGAGAAGGCGCAGGCCGCGACAGGCATTGAGCGTGTGCTCTCGCGCCTGCTGGTGGTCGCGGAGAACTATCCGACCCTGAAGTCCAACCAGAATTTCCTGGCATTGCAGGACGAGCTTGCCAATACCGAGAACAAGATAGCGGTCGAGCGCGGAAGATATAATGACGCGGTGCGCGCGTTCAACACCAAGATGCGCACGTTCCCGACCAATATCATCGCGGGCAACATGGGCTTTGCGGCAAAGCAGTATTTTGAGGCAGCGCCAGGCGCTGATGTGGCGCCGACTGTCGCGTTCACCTGAGGTGCTGGTGATGCGTGTGTTGCGGGAACCCGGAAGGCACTCCAGATTCCGCGCTGCCATTTCATCTTCTTTTTCTTCTTCTCCTTTTTCTTCCTTTTCTGTCGCTCCCCTCTCTTCATCCCTCCTCATCGCATCGATCATCATCATGGCGCTCTTGTTGGCGTCATCGTTGACGCAGGCTGTGCGCGCAGAGCTTCCGCCGGCAGAGCGGATCGATGATTATGTCATTGACCACGCGGGTGTCTTTTCCACGGCTCAAGCCGACGAGCTCGCTGCACACTTGCGAGGTCTTGACCAGGCGACAGGCATGCAGTTCGTGGTGTTCACAGAAGAGCGCATCCCTGAGGGGACGACGCTGGAGGAGCGTTCGTTGGCCATTGCCGAGCAGAACAAACTTGGACAGAAAGGAAAAGACAACGGTCTGCTCTTTTATCTTGTGACGGCCGACAGGCAGTTCCGCTGGGAAGTGGGCTATGGTCTTGAGGGCGACCTGAGCGCGGGTTGGCTTGGCCGGATGAGCAGGGCTGTGATGGTGCCCGCGTTCCAGTCGGGCGATTTTGCCCACGGCATCACCGCGGGTGTCGCAGAGGTAGAGGCAAAGGCGGGCATCAACGCGACTATCGTCCCTGTCACCTATGGCGCTGCAAGCTACAGTTCAGGCGACGTCGATCCCAAAGTCATCTACTGGGCGCTCGCGATCGTCATCGCGCTGGCGTTCATCATCGCCATCGCGACGCCAGGCGCGAAGAAACGTGATGACGCCCCCTACATCGCGGCTGGCTGGATGCTCTATGGCAGGCCGCCGCGCGGCGGCATAGGCGGCTTTGGCGGCGGAGGGTTCGGTGGATTCTCCGGAGGTGGCGGCGGCTTTGGTGGAGGCGGCTTTTCCGGCAGGTTCTGAATGTGGGCTGCCTGTACGTCCTGCACCATACCATCTCTCGTCATGGGAGCTGATACTGTCTTTTGTCACCCTGTTCTCTGTGAGCGCGCTATCCTATCGCGTTCAGCAGATATCCTGATAGCATGATGCCGACTGCGACGATGGCGAAGAACCAGGCGATGGCGCGCAGCTTGATTGCTTTGCGCAGGAGTATCGCCTCGGGCAGGCTGAGCGCGACCGTCGCCATCATGAACGCGGTAGCTGTTCCCACAGGGACGCCCTTATCCAGCAGCACGATGGCGATGGGCAGTATGGCAGCGCAGCTGGCGTAGAACGGGATGCCCAGCAATACGGCCAGCGGGACGACGAACACGCCGCCAGCCGACAACAATGTCTGTACGCTCTGCTGCGGCACGTAGTTGTGGATGAGCGCGCCGAGGGCGACGCTGCCAGCGACCCAGAGCCAGAGCTTGCGGATGATGCTGGACGCTTCCTGCCAGCCAAAGGCCAGCCGTTCTCTGAACGCCATTGTCTTCGTGCGGCTCTTCTGTTTTTTGGGCGCGAAGTCTGCTTCGATATCGTTCTCCAGGCCCATGGTGCCAAGCGCTATCCCACCGAGCACGCCGAGCACGATGCCTATAACAAGATACGCGACCGTCACCTTCCAGCCGAGGGTGATGGCCATGACCGTGAGCAGGTACTCATTGACCAGAGGCGAGGTGATAAGGAAGCTGAACGCCACGCCCACAGGGACACCCGCGGAGAGGAACCCCATGAAGATGGGGATGCTCGAGCAGCTGCAGAACGGTGTCGCGACGCCGAACAACGCGGCGTACAGGTGCGCGCCTTTGCGCTTGGCGAGCCATTGCTTGACCTTCTCCGTCGGGATGTAGGTGCGCAAAACACCCATCAGGAAGATGAGCGTTCCGAGCAGTAGCAGTATCTTGATGGTGTCGTACAGGAAGAAGCTGAGCGGCTCCTGCCAGGAGGATCCTGCAGGCAGCAACTTGCCGACCATCCACGCGATCACTTCTTCGAGCATGAGCATTCACAACTGCACGTCTTTGCCTGCTTCGCTTTCTTCTTGAGTTTCTCGTCTATCTTCTTCGCGATGCTTTCAAACATGGTGGTTCCTCCAGATGTTTTTTCGCTCCGGGCGCTATCCTGCAGAGCAGGTATGGCCCATCTTTTCGTGTCAGTACGAGTCCCGCGGCTTCCAGCATCCTGATGTGTCTGTAGGCGACGGACTGGTCCCTTCCCAGGCTGTGCGCGATGTCGCAGATGCACTGCTCGCCCTGCTGCGCGAGCTGGCGCAGGATGGCCAGGCGCTGCTCATCGCCAAGGGCCTTGTAGAAGGCAGCGAGCATGCGCGGGCTGTGCCGCGCGGATGCGAGGGTCTGCTTCGGTGTCTGCTTCGCTGACATTTGCATGTGTGTGCAAACGAGCAAGTATAAGAATGTTTCGTCATCCAGTGCCGGGACCTACAATCCCCACAGCGGGTTCTCCTGGCGCATCATGTCCGCGTATTCCTGCAGGACCTGCTTCTCTTTCCCTGTCAAAAACTGCTTGAACTTCTTGAGCTCGCGGAACTCATCGTCATTGATGGCCGTGTAGAGAAAATCATTGGCGTCTATCTGCCTGCCGACCGTGAATCCCTCGATGCTGGCTGCTACCTGGCTGCCTTCTTTCGCCTCGGTCACGTTCTCCTTGTTCTCCTGCAGGCCTTTGAGCTTGCCGAAATTCTTGCCGTCCTTGGTCACTTTATTGCCCGAGCGAAGATCGCCCATCAGGATATCGACGCCCACGACTGCAGGGTTGCTCTGCCGGAAGATGTAGCCGTTCATGACCTGGAACTTGCAGGGTCTGCTGATATGCTCCAGGCTGGCAGCTTCCTCGTGCGCTTTCACCTCTGCTATCCAGATGTCATAGTCATCGATGAGTCGGTAGATGACATTGCTGCTGATGACTTTTGTTCCTGAGTCCCGGCAGAGCGCGGTGGCGTCGTCCGTCATGCCGACGCTGAACGCGAGCACTGCGCGATGGGTCGGCTCTTTGGCCGCTTCCGCGTCAGTCAGGTCCTTCTTGGTGACCGCGCCGATGGCGACGCTTCTCACAGGGATCTTATGGCCCGAGAGCAGCTTGTGTACGGCTTCAAGGCTGCCGAGGCTGTCAGCTTTCACGAGCACGCCATGCGCGTCAGTATCCAGCAGCACGGACGCTATCTCTTTCTTGATGTCCTCAGCGCCGCTCGCAGCATCGCCCGTCCGTATGGGCATACCACCCAGTGCGCCTTCGATGCCTGGTGCGGCAATCCTGACGCCTGCCGCGGCAGTGACTTGCAATGCGCTGGAGAATTTTGTCTTTGCGTCGCGCATCTCGCCCAATTCCTTTGGCGTGAAGAGCGCCTTGGCTTTGGTGATGATGGGCTCCCCGGTCGTTCCGATGATGAGCGTATCGCCCGCGTGGATGGTGCCATCATAGATGATGACATCCATGCACGAGCCCAGCCCCTTCTGTTCTTTGACTTCAAGAATTGTACCGCGCGCAGGGCCTGCAGCATTGACCTTCAGGTTCTTCTCAAGGTAGCGCTGCGCGAGTCCCGCGATGAGCATCAGCATCTCCGGAATGCCGTCGCCCGTGATGCCTGAGACAGGGACGATACCGATTTCCTTGGTGTAGTCAGTGACCCTGTCAAAGCGATCAGCGTTCATGCCGAACTCGCCGAGCTTGGCGACTATCCGGTAGAGCTGGGTGTCCAGCTTCTCCTGCGTCGCCTGCGGAAGGGCGTTGATGGTCTGCAGCAGGCCGCCTTTCGCTTTCCATCCCTGGAGAAGGTCTATCTTGGTGGCCGCGACGATGAAAGGCGTCTTGAATCCTTTGAGGATCTCCAGCGCCTCCTGTGTCTGTGGCATGAATCCGTCATTGATGTCGACGACCAGTATCGCGATGTCCGCGAGGCCTCCTCCCCTGCGCCTATGGCCCGTGAACGCCGCGTGCCCGGGGGTGTCGATGGTGAGGATGCCGGGGATGGTGAAATCCATGCCCATGCTCTTGAGCAATGGTCCGCAGCACTGGGCGATGCGCTTCATCGGTATGAACGACGCGCCGATGTGCTGGGTGATGCCTCCTGCCTCTGCCTTGACGATGCTGGTCTGGCGTATCTGGTCGAGCAGCGTGCTCTTGCCGTGGTCGACATGACCGACGACCGTGCAGATTGGTGAGCGAAGGGCCATGCTTGATAGAAGGTTCAGGGCTTTTATAACCTTATCGGGGCTGCGGTCGGGCCCATGGGAAGGCCAGGCGACCTGCGATTTTCGCAACGCGGCAGGGCAAGGTTAAAGTACTATCCCGTAATCATTATGACAGCATGACCTACCTTGGCGTGACACTCGACCAGGTGCTGGCGGCAAAGCCCGACCGCTGGGAGACCGCGCTTGCGTACATGGATGCGCCAGATGGTGGCAGTCCAGGAACATGGGTGCTGAAGGGCGATGTCTGGGTGCAGAAGGAAGACGACCATGGAAGCGTGGCAAATGATTTTCGCCTGCCGTATCATCCTGAAGGGCAGTATTTTGTCGCGACACAATTACAGACCCCTCATGACGTAGATGCGTTGCATCGATTGCTATATACTGATGCGGGAGATCCTATCGACAGGTTGCACGAGTTGGTCATCGCAGATGCCTACCGTCCGGCAGAACAGCGGATGCCTGTCGTGGAATTGAGGTTCCTGGCGAAAGAGGTGCCGCAACGCGCTGCTTTGTTGTCATCCAATGGCATCCCGGAATCCATCCGTCAGCACTTCAACACCAAGCTTCGAGGTGCTGGGGGCCTGCGTCCGGTCGATTAGCCGAAACCTTTTTGTGCTGCCGCCTCATCGCCTTCTCCATGCCGACCGAAGCGGGTATAGTGTTCAATGTCCCAGAGGGAGTCTTCTATAATCCGCTCCAGCGCCTCAACCGCGATATCGCGCTCGTCATGCTCTCCTCGCAGCCGAAAGAACAGCTGCAGATAGCCGATGTTATGGCAGGTTCAGGCATCCGCGCGATACGTATAGCCAAAGCCATGCCCGGGCGCATCCGCGCGCTGCATGCCAATGACGCAAGTCCTGAAGCAGTAGCGATAATCAAGGCAAATGCTGAAAAAAACAATGTCGCGCTCGAGGTTCATAACCTTGACGCGCAGACCTTCCTATACAACTCGACGGGCTTTGATTATATCGACATCGATCCGTTCGGAACGCCTGTTCCGTTCCTTGACGCGGCCTGCTGTCGCATCGCCCGCGATGGCATACTGGCCGTCACTGCTACTGATGTGCAGGCGCTCTCCGGTGTGAATCCCAAGGCCTGCCTGAGAAAATATCTTGGTATGCCACTACGCAACGAGCTCATGCACGAGGTGGCTTTGCGTCTGCTCATCCGTCGCGTGCAGGTCGCCGGGGCAGCGCATGACCGCGCGATGATTCCCGTCTACTGCCACAGCACCTTGCATTACATCCGCTGTTATTTTCGGGCGGAGAAAGGCAAGCAGAAGGTGGACGCTGTAATGGCGCAGCAGGGCTGGCTGGGCTTTGATGAGAAGACGCGAAACTTCTGGGCGTCGCAGCAAGTCGCTGTCGCTGGTCCCCTGTGGCTGGGCCCCCTGTTCGATCCGGACGTCGCGGCAAAGGCGATGCAGACAGAGCTGCCCATCAGCACCGAGACGCGCCGCCTGCTGACTATCATCGCTGAAGAATCGAGCGTCCCTGCTATCGGCTTCTTTGACCTGCATCGCATCTGCCCAGCCAATGGTCTGGAATTACGTCGCAAGATGGATGTCATCAGGCGCCTGCAGCAGCAGGGAAGCAAGGCAGCGTCGACGCACATCCGCGATACAGCTATCAGGACTACCGCGTCATTTGAGCAGGTAATGGAGGCAGTGCGATGAACACCACCGATGCGATAGTGAAGGTGACCGAAGCGCTCGCGTCGGCCCAGACGATAATTTTCAGCGCGTCCTGCCAGATCCGCTATTCCGGCCGCGCGGAGTCCTATCTTCCCCTGGGTGACCGTATCATCCTTATCAAGCCGGACGGGACCCTGCTCGTGCATCAGCCGACCGGCAGCAATCCGGTAAACTACATGAAGGCAGGAACCGTCCATGATGTCCATAAGGATGAGGGCGTGATGCTGCGCTCCAGCAACATCCCGGCAAAGGAATTCATGGATATCGAGATACTGTATTTTCACTTCGTGCAGACAGCGTCATTGCAGGACAGCGCGAAGCTCCAGCTCCAAGGCACCGAGAAGGATATGGCGGACATGATAATGAAGACTCCTGAGGTCATCGAGGAAGGCTTTCGGCCGCTCAGCCAGGAGGAGCAGACCAAGTTCGGATTCATCGACGTGCTCGGAAAGGACAAGGACGGGAACCTTGTGGTGGTCGAGTGCAAGCGTTATGGCGCGGACTTTTCGGCTGTCTCGCAGCTGGCCCGCTACGTCGAGCGTATCAAGGCCTCAAAGGGTGTGGGTAATGTGCGTGGTATCTTGGCCAGCCCGCGCATCAGCGACAATGCCAAGGCGATGCTGCAGGAGCGCGGCTTCTCCTGGGTCATGGTCGTGCCGCCGATGTATATGGAGCGCTTTTCCGCCAGCCAGCGTGGGCTTTTCGATTTCACCGGAACCTGAGCGGTTTTTTCTTGCATACGCATATGAAGGTGCGAAGCGTCGATGTAGTCATGACGTCCCTGCTATTGCTCATCAGAAAAGATGGTCGTATGCTCGTGCGCGAGGCGCACTGGCGCGAGGTCGCAGGGCTCTTGGAATCTATGCAGCAGAAGGGCGTGGCAGGGCTGATGGCCGTATCGCCAGAGAACCCTGACGCTGCCGAATACATCCTGCTCGACCTGGACGCGCGCCTTCTCGTCTCCTGCCAGGATTGCCTGTCGCTTGAGGAGCTGGCGCTGCCAGGGTATCATGTGTGCGTGCTGTGATCAAGATGGATGTCCAGAACGAACATCATTCGCAACCCTTAAGTAGTTTACTTACTTTCAAAGTAAGTAGGATGGCGCGAGCGAGCAAGGAGCGGGAGCTGATGGGATGCTTCTTCAATGAACCTTCTCGTCACTGGCATTTCACAGACCTGCGGCAGGCAACAGGTCTGCCGGATCATCGGCTGGTTGTCTGGCTGGAGCGATTTCATGAGCAAAACCTGGTCCGGCGGGTGAAGCTCGAAGGCCAACGGTCATACTATCGAGCTTTGTCCGAGTCTCCTGACTATAGGATGCGAAAGAGGGCATTTGCATTTGAGGACATGCGAGCGAGTGGGCTGCTCGCCTATCTTGCGTCACTGCCTGCTGAGGCGGTGGTGCTCTTTGGCAGCATGGCGCGCTCTGACTGGCATACTGACAGTGATATTGATGTATTTGTGTTGGGCTCTTCTGCACAGATACGAAAGCACCGGTTTGAGAAACGTATGCGCAGGGACATCCAGCTCTTCACCTACTCCGACAGGAGGACGCTCGCGAGCGTTGATGGAGCCTTGCTCCGGAGCATTGCTGAGGGCATGCTGCTTCGCGGCGACTTGGGATTTCTGCAGGTGCGCGCTGATGGTTGAGTCTGCGCTCGTGTCAGAAGCTTTCAGGCAGTGCGAGACAGACGGCATGTACCTGACGCTGGAATCAGTGCCAAAAGGCAGGGTGCGTGCCATGGTGCGGGTCGCGCAGGAGGATATTGCAGCATTGTCCTTGCTGGAGGGCGCAGGACTGCACAACACCATGTTCAAGATAGCCTATGATGCCTTGCATACATTGGCAGGAGCACTGTTGCTTGCGCAGAAAATAAAACCAAAGAATCATCAGTGCCTATTTGCCTATGTCTGCAGCAAGTTTCCTGCGTTGCGCATTGATTGGGGCATCTGCGAGCAGATGCGCAGTAAGAGAAACAAGTTGCATTATTATGGTTCAGTCGTCAGGAGCGCTGAATGGAAGGGTCTTGAAGTGCAGATGCTCCTGTATGCTGAAGCACTATGCTCAGAGATCGCAGGGCTGTTGGACTGATGCTACCCGATAGTCCTTCGGACATCAGTCGTCTCGCAGGAAGCGACGCCATCAAGTTCGCGGATCTTGCTTTCCAGCTCATCCGTGCCGCCGCCTGCTTCGTCTGCGACAAACGTGAGGCTCAGGGACTTGACGCCGAACGCGACAGGTTCTATCTTCTCCTGGGTGCCGTCGCCGCCAAAAGCCGTGATGAGCTCCTGCGCCTTGGCAGAGATCCCTTCAAGGTCGCCGGGGATGTCGCTGGGCATAATCTTCAGTGTGATGACGACGTTAGCCATAAAATCACCTCTTCAAAAAAGCTAATTGGGCCCGGTGAACCCGCACTTCGGGCAGGTGTAGCGTGCCGCGATGGCGCGCGCCTTGCCGGAGCGCACAATCTCCTCATTGCACTGTGGGCAGGGGAAATTGACACTGCCTTCGATGTTCGTGATAGGGACCTTGGTGGTTACGCAGACCTTTTCCATGGCACTGCCGGAACAGGGGGCGTTTTATAAAGGTTTCCCTGCGGATTCTGGAAACTCCGCCCCGCAAACTATTTAAACCCTCCGGGATTCAACACTTGTGGGGGGTATATTTTGAACACGACACTGCCTCCTCCGCTTCCGCCGGAGGAGCTACTCAAACGGCTGAAGCAGGACCAGCCTCGGCTGGGTACGATCAAGGATGATCTGGCCAAGATGGGCCAGTTGCTCGACCGTATCAAGGAACTCGATTCTAAGGTTGCGGGCCTTGCCACGCATCAGAAGGAGCAGGCCGTCAATGCGCACGCTGAGCATCTCTCGCAGACACTTTCTGAGCTCAACAAGGCGATAGCCAATGAGAAAAAGACGCTCACCAAGGTACAGAATTCAGTAGCGACCAAGCAGAGCGTGATGGGTCGCGTGCTCAAGAGCAAGGCGCAGCGAGTGGCTGCTGAGACAGAAGAGCTCGAGCGCGTGCGCCAGCACGCGGCGCAGGAGCAGGCAAAGCTTGAGGCAGGCATCAAGGCGCTCAAGCAGCGCAAGGAATCATTGTCAGAGGAGTTGCGCGGCTTTGACCGGCAGCTGAGAGAGGCGCAGCAGAAGCATCAGCAGGCTATGGCGCAGATGGCTGCTGAGGAGAAGCAGGCCGCGGCGAGGCTCGCGGCAGAGCAGCGTCAGCTGGAAAAAGTCGACAAGCTCGCGATAGCAAAGGCGCAGAAGGCGCAGGAGCAGGAGAAGGCGCTGCAGCTTCTGGAGAAGGCGCTGGAGGAGCAGAAGGCAGAACTGGACGAGGCCGAGCATATGCTCAGGGCCGGCAACCTGACCTTGCAGAAGGATCGCAGGAAGTGGGTGCGCAAGCTTGAGCAGCTTAAGGTCGATCTGGCCAAGACGCAGTCGGCTCGCGACAAGGCGGCCGAGGACGTGCGCGAGAAGCGCGATGAGATGCTCGGGCGCGAGCGCGCCATCGCGGCCAAGGAGCACGAGCTCACGAGGCGTGAGCAGGCGCTTGCGGACGAGGTCTCGGGCAGGAAGACGCGGGAGCAGGAAGTGGCCCAGAAGGAGTCTGCGCTGTCTCAGTTAGAGGATCAGCTCGAGCGTCAGCAGGAGAAATATGCTGCTTGGGAAAAGGAGCTCGCCAAGCGCGAGACCACCGTCGCCGCGCGCGAGCATGAAGCGGCTGAGGCATTGCAGAAGCTGTCCGGCAGGAAGCAGGATATCATCGACGACCTGAGTCAGGGCATCGCGGACAGGGAAGCAGAACTCCGGGAGCGCGAAGCGGAGCTCAAAGACGATCTCAAGGAACTCAAGACCCAGCAGAAGCAGCTGGCTGACCAGGAGTCTGATCTGCGAAACCTCGAAGCGGAGCTGCAGGGCCAGGAGGATCACATCAAGGAGCGCGAGGACGCGCTCGAGCACAAGGTTGCTGGCATGCTGGCCAAGGAGAAGAGTCTCTCCCAGTTGCAAAAGGATATCGAGATGGCAAAGCAGAAGCTGGACGCGCGCGAGCAGGCGCTCAGGCAGGCAGCAGAGCAGGAGAAGCACTTCCTGCAGCTGAAAAAAGAAGCAGAGCAGCAGCGCCAGGACATGCTCAAGAACGAGGAGCTCTTGCAGCGCAGCCTGGAGACGTTGGCTGCGCGTGAGCAGGACCTGAAAGCGCGTGAGTCTGAGCTGGCATCGTTGGACAACCAAGTGCTTATGCACCAGAAGCTGTTGGACGCGCGCGAGAAGGAGCTTGAGGAATCCGAGCAGCGCATGCAGGCCATGCTGCAGAAGGTTGAGCAGGCGACAGCGGGGGTCGCGGCGCAGGAGGCGGCGCTCAAGAAAAAAGAGCAGGATCTGCAGGGCATCGAGAAGAAGAAGGACGCTCTGGATACTACTATCAAGACTGAGGAAGGAAAGCTCAAGGCCATGGCCTCGCAGCTGGCCGACAAGGAAGCAACGCTGCAAAAGGAGCGAAGGGCGCTTGCCGACCTGCGCCTGGAGCTTGACGAGCGTCAGCGCGTGCTCGACGGACGCGACAATGCGTTGGCAGAGAAGGACGCTGAAGTCACCAGGGTGCAGCTGGATATCGACGGCAAGCTCAAGGAGGCGCTCGAGCTTGAGGAGTCGGTCAAGGCGCGTGTGGAGCAGCGCAAAGCGGACGCGGAGCGCGAGATGTCCAGAAAGCTTGATGAGGTCGCGCGTCTGGAGTCAGTGCTGAAAAAAGAGCTTGACGATGTCGAGGCGCGCGAGCGCAAGGTGCAAAGGGCGAAGGAAGCCATCATGGACATAGAGAAGCTCGAGGCCGACCTGAAGCGCCTTGATACTATCTACCAGAACAAGTCCAAGGAGCTTGAGCTGCTCGACAGCCACGTCAAGGCGAGGCAGGAGGACTTTAGGGCGCGCGAGGAGCGCATGGCCGCGCGCGAGCAGGAGCTTGAGCGGCAGCTGAATCTGGTGCTAGGCATCCGCGACCAGCTCAAGCCCGCGCACATACCGGATACGCCGGCCGTGAAGATGGGCGAGGCCAGGAGCGCAGCCAGAAGAGCGCACACCAAGCAGCATCGTGATGGCTCATCTCCTGCTGCATCATCAGAGGGTCCTGTCGTGTCCCATTCCCATCCATCCCGGCCAGCCCTGAGCAAGTCCCTGCGCGGCCAAGCCAAGAGCATCCAGGCAATGCTCGAGCAGTGCGAGGACTACGTGCGCCTGGGCAAGCTCGAGGACGCGCGCGACCTCTATGAGCGCGTGAGCGCGGTGCTTGACACGGCGAGGATAAACAAGGCGCAGAAGCGCGAATTCTTCGTGCAGGCCAGCGAGCTCTACAATGAAATCCACATGGGCATGATGGGGGAGTGATGTTACTGTAGAAGCGTAAGCGCTTTTCCCGTGGTGATGATGGGGATTCCATGGTATGCTTGCAATGATAGCAGGTCGGTGTCGCCGCTGACGATGTAATCTGCGTCTGCAGCTTGCGCGCACTCAAGGAACTTGTTGTCCTCAGGGTCTCTGCACTCGTGTATTGTGATATTCGGGGTGATTACATCGGATAGGAGTATGACCTTGGCAAGAAGCATGGCCTGGGTGATGTTCGTGCGAGAGATAGCATCAGAGAACTTAGCCCTTTGCAGGACGCTGGCCACTTCTATCATGATGTCCTGGCTGGTGCAGATGGTGATGGCGCCTTGCTCTGCTTTCCGGAGCAAGGTTGCCTCGTTCCCGTCCCAGAGAAGTCCCGAGATGATGGTGTTCGTATCAAGCACAAGCCTAGGCACCTTTCCTCACATCCTTCACAGCTTTGCGCACCTCAGCTCTGGTGACGCCAAGGTCTTTCGCTGCTCTGCGCAGAGGTCTTGCCAGCTCATCAAGGCTCTGCTTCAGGGCCTCAGGATCAAGCTTCTTGAGTATAACGGTGCCCTCTTCGCCAAAGACCAGGAACTGGTCGGATCTCTTTATGCCCATCGCTTTGCGCAGCGATGACGGTATGACGACCTGTCCTTTCTCGGATATGCGTGTCAGTTGTATGTGCATACGAGCATCACCTGTAGGATAAGTAAACTGTATCTTACTTATTAATGTTGTGCCTGCTGTCATCCCTTTGGCAGGGTATTGGTGGCATGGCGGGTGCAATCGCATGACGCCCGTTCAAGTGCCGCTCCTTAATGTGATTGCTGTAGAATTTTCCGCAAGATGTGCGGATAGGAAGCATATGACCTACTGGTTATATCGCCGGTCATGACAGCGCCTTGCATCGGCAAGGGTATTGGCCACGATTCTCATCAACGTTATTGCAAAGCACGGGGTTGAATACCCCGTCCTTCAGGACGTGCTTTGCAATTCAAAAATCCGCCTGCAATGACGAGGCGCGGTAATACCGCGGCCTTCAGGCCGCGGTTAGCGCCGAGTGGTGGATTTTTGTTATTCTGATACTATTCGGTAAATTTGG
>MNWW01000058.1:0-50227 GCA_001871415.1 Candidatus Woesearchaeota archaeon CG1_02_57_44
CCATAGTCACCGAACCAGAAGACCCCCAAGGGCACATTGACAAAGAGGACCATGCGCAGCGGCAGCACGGTGGTCAGCCAGGACAGGACCACAAAGACAGGAACCTGCCATCGCATGAACCGCCGGACCCTCCTGCCGATCCAGTACCCCATGCTCGCCGCGAACGCGCCGATAAAGATGCCGATGACCGCGGGGTGCACGCCAAGCGCGACAGCGCCGCCCGCGGCAGCGGCCGCTCCCAGAGTGCACAGGGGGCAATGCGCCGCGGCGCGTGGCAGGGCGAGCAGGGACAGCAGCGACGCGAGCATGCCTGTGCCGACCATCGATGCGAGACCTCCGCGCGTCTTGCGCGCAGAGGTGGCGCGCGACGGCATCAGTGACGACGAGAGCTCGCGCGGTCGCGCGCGGTCAGTGCATGTGTGCGGTGAGTGTCTGTCCATGCTGCATCATATCGTCATGAAGGTGCTCACGCGGCCATCCTTGCCCACGGCGCTTATTGCCCATGGCCCGGTCTTGGGCCCTGGCATGCCGGGCGTGCCTGACGGCATGGCGGCAAGCCCGATGCCAGCTATATCGGGCTGCTCCTGCATCAGCTTGCTGATCGCTTCCACCGGGACGTGCCCTTCGACAAAATAATCGCCGACCCTGGTCGTATGGCAGCTATACAGCGTTGTGGGGACACCGTACTGCTGCTTATAGACATTCACGTCCGGCACATCGATGACATTCACTTTCCATCCCTTGCTCATCAGGTATGAACCATACGATCCACAGCATCCGCAGCTCGCGGACTTGTAGATGGTGAGCTCGCCAGCGGCAGCGACTGGCTCGGGCTTGAGCACGAGTGCCCCGACACTGGCGATGATCACGACAAGCAGTATCCAGACTATTGGTTTCATTGTCTCACCTCTTGATTCTCGCGCCTCAGCGCGATGATGATGGATGCGACTAGGGCGACGAGCAGCAGCGCGCCTATCCCATGCAGAAACGTATCGTTCGCGAGCATCCAGCGTTGGATCCCGTAAAACTGGTCCTTGAGGCCGAACATGTTGAATCCGTTGGCCTTCCAGGTGCCTCCATAGAAGACGAAGACCAGCCCGATCAGGATATAGATGGCGCCGGAGACCACGCTGAGCAGGGCGACGTCGCGGCCGCGCAGGCGCACTTGCCTTCGCACCCAGGATGCCCTGCTTACCCGTCCACGAAAGAGGATGGCCAGCAGGAACAGGGGGACGAATATCCCCATGCTATAGGACATCATCAGCAGCGCCGCCTTCCCGTAGTGGCCTATGACCGCCGCCATCAGCAGCACGCTGGAGAGCACCGGCCCGATGCACGCGGTCCAGCCGAGCGCGAACAGGGCGCCTGTCCCGAGCATGCCCCCTGCGCTCTGCCTTGCGCGGCCGGGGTCGCGGGAGGCAAAGGGGCTGGCAAAGCCGTGTCCTGACAAGGTCAATGAGCCAAGCGCGATGAACACGAGTCCTGCGAGCGGAACGAGCCACCCTGCGCCGGAGAAGAGAGTCACCAGTGTGCGGCCAAGCGCGGCTGCTATCAATCCCATGCTGACAAATGTCCCTGCGAAGCCAAGGAAGAAGAAGAGTGTTGCCCGCACCAGGCGATGAGGGTCCTGAAACGTGCTGGCCAGATACGCGGGCAGGATTGGCAGGATGCAGGGCGAGAAGATGCTGGTCAGGCCTGCAAGGAACGCGATGAACAGGGACACGGTGGCGAGCGTCTGCACAGCCAGCTGCTGGTTGTAGTCCGTGATGGCCGCCAGCCCCGGGGGGAGCTCCGCCAGAGCCGGCAGCGCCAGCAGGAAGAACGCGCAGAGCATCGCCATGGCGCGAAGCGCTTGCGCACATCGTCGATACCCTGACGGGCATCGATCCGCCGCCCAGGAGCGCACTGCTGTGGCCTGTCGCTGGCGTCTCACGTCGCCGCCTCCGTGACGATGCTGCGCGTCCCGTTGGCAAGGTAGGTCGTGCCGACGCCCAGCCCGCTCATGTCCCGGAAGATGAACGATCCATCCGGCTCCTGCGTCCCGACCTGCTGCCAAACGGTAATCAGATTGGCATACATACCCATCTCGCTGCTCAAGATCACCGTCGGCACATTGGTGATGCCATAGCGGGCGAGCATCGCCTTGCCTTCATCGCTCTGCGCGGAGAGCGACTGCTCCGTGCCGAAGCCAACGCCGAAACGCGAGAGGATCCCCTTATGCACGCTCACATCGTAGCAGTCGGCGCAGGCAGGCGCGGTGATGAAGGTGATGTTGACGAGCCCTTGCACCTCGCCCGTCGTTGGATCCTCGAAGGGAGCGTCAGGCGTGAACAGGTACGATCCGTCCTGACGGGCCTGCGACGCAAGGTTCGGCGCGATGTCAGGATAGGCCGAAAGCGATGCGTCGATGAGCAGCGCCGGCAACTTTGTCACATTCCATTGCCCTGCGGCAATGCCCGCGCGCGCGTCGGGGGCTGCGACATGCTGGATGTCAAGCGCCACGCCGCTGCCGCGGAGCGCGTCCAGCGCGGATGAATAATTGAAGCATTGCACGCACGATGATTCCAGGACGACGGCGCGAACGACGCCCACGGTGGTGAGTGCATTCGCGTCCACAAAGGGTATCGCCTTAGTCTGCACCACAGGATCCTGGAGCTTGGCCTTCTCCAGTTCACCGACCATGACCATCGCCGGCAGGCGCGTGATGCCGTGCTGATCGATGAGCGCTCTGGCCTGCGCTATCGACTCCGCTGTCGATCCGGGACCGGACATCAGCAGCGTGGTTTCCTGGGTCACGTTCGCCTGCTGCTTGATGCGCGCGACATCTGGCAGAGTCGGGCAGTCCGCGCAGCCAGGGTCGATGAGTGTCAGCTGCAGCTGCGCGGGCCGGGAGCGCTCCTGTGTTGCGACGATAGCATCATCGACGGTGCGGGACATCGATATGCTGACCGTGGCATCATACACGATGAGCGCGAGCAGTAGCGCAGCCATCAGTGGCAAGATCCTCATGTGATTCATCCTCCTTGTCGACCAGTACTATCTCCTGAACGGCACCATCGTTGAGCACCGGGTCTCTTCCTATGTCGTCACCCAGCTTCCCTCAGCAACCACCGACCATCTGCGGCAGGTTCTGGATGTTCTGCTGCAAGGTGCCGCCAGCAGCGCCGCCGGACGCGGCTCCGCCTGAGGGCGCCGACGACCCCGAGAGCGGGTTCACTGATGCAGTTGCTCCATTGAGTGAGGCGCCCTGCAGCTTGGCTTTCACGCCAGCGAGCGTGAATGCCTGCACGGTCGCCATGACCAGCAGCAGGCCCAGTATGACCCCGAGCACGATGCCGCGGGTGTTCCTTGGCGCTGGCGTCTGGGGCGGAAGGTGGTGGTATGCGGGTGGTGCAGGATGTGCTCCTGCTGCTTGCCCTGTCCCCCGCGTATGCGAGGCCGTATGCTCTTCGTGATGTGCGTCTTTGGTCTGTGCCATGCTGTATCCCTCGTCCCGAACTCTCATTATATCTCACTATGCTGTGCCTGTACGGTGCTGTTCCTGCACGCCGCGCGTGTCATACAGATACCCGCCCTGCCGCGTCGCAATATATCTCACTATGGTGTGCCTGTATGGTGCTGTTCCTGCACGATGCTGTGCTTGTACGACCTTCACGCCGTACAGCGCAGGTATCATTGTCCATCTTCCTTTATCCTCTGTCTCCCTTTTCTCTAGCACCCTCCGACCATGCCGGGCAAGGCCTTGATACTGGAAGGATCTGTGCCAGCTACCTGCATGCCAAGCCCCACCATGTCGCGTGGGAAGAACAAGGTCTTCCAGCGCATGACCTCGCGCACCACCTGCGCGTCCGAGTAGTCGGTGTTGTGCAGCAGCGAGAGCGTCACCGCGAGCAGCGCGGGGTTGTGCTGGCAGCCGCAGAGGCTCTCGCCATTGCTCGCAGCGGCGATGGGGCCCACGCCGCAGCAGTACTCGCAGGAGAGCCCATGCGGCTTTGCCGCGAGCTCAAGGTAGCGGTTCCATGCGTCAGGGTCGGTGCGCTTGACCTCGTCCTTGATGGTGGGGAACCACTGGGAAAGATACGTGAGGCTGTTGATGGGATCGTCAAAATTCGCCCCGCCGATGTACTGGGTGTATTCAGGCGTTCCTGTAGGGAACAGCACGGTCATGACAGCCTGCTCGTCTGTTGCGCCCTGTAATTCAGGGAAGACTGCCGCGAGGTTCTGCGCTGTTCCCTGCAGGCCATCGAGGTCGATGCCTCCGAGTTCCCTGGCAGTGCCGGAGAGCGAGGCCCTCGTCGATGGTCTCGTCAACTGGTCCGCGGCCGCGGACAAGGCGTTGACCTGCACCTGATTGAACAGGACCAAGACCGCGACCAGCGCGATCGCGATGTACACAGCTGGATGTTCTTCCATGGTATCACGTCGTTGTGTTGTCTGTCTATGGATGGTATGGATGGTGATGATGATGATCGCGGCCTTGGATACGCATCGCGATGGTCGGTGCCCTGCAGGCCCCCATCAGCCGATATGGGCCCGTTGCTGTCGGTCGCACCTGCTCATCTTCGCTGATCATTGCACGCTTTTCTAAGCTTTACATACCGTGTAAAAGTAAAAGTTAATAAAGGTTTCTGTGCTTCTATGTCCCATGCGCAGCATGTCCCTGTCCAGCAAGGTCAGCCAGCCCGTGCTCAGCGACGTTGAGGCGAGCATACTGGACGTGCTCTGGGACAAGGGCGAAGCCCGGGTACGCGAGATCCATGACATTGTGAGCAAGAAGCACCAGGTCGCCCATACAACTATAGCAGTCCTGCTGGATAGGATGCATACGAAACAACTGGTCACAAGGAAAGTAGAATCCTGTAAGGGCGGCTTTCGCTACATCTACCGCCCTGTGGAATCAAAGGACGAGTTCAAGAGGAGTGCGATGCAGCACGCTGTGGACAAGCTCATAGACACCTTCGGTGCCAGCGCGACGAGCTACTTCAATGAGCGCTTCGGCACATCAGCCAAGGCATCAAAGACACGCGACAGCGCGGCTGAGGGAGGCAGATAAGATGTGCCTCACATGCTTTCGCTCATTCATGGCGATCCCCTATAATTTCTGGCTCACCACCGGGAGCCTCACCGCCGCTGCCGTGATGATACTTCTCTTCTACACCTATCGGGACACGATGAGCAACAGGGTCAAGATAGCGCTCATCTACGGGAGCATCGTGCTGACGGTGTTTCCCATATTCCACTATGTGTACGCCAAGACCTGCGGGTCGGTCATGATCTCCTGCGGCAAATGGCACGCGCTGCTCTACTCGCTGATGGGCAGTCTCGGCATCGCTCTGGTCGCGCTGCTATTGCTCACGCCCCTCCTGGTGAGATGGCGCAAGCAGCGCGTCCAGCCCGGGACTGACCTTGACGCCCGCGTGCGTATGCTGGCCACCGCGGTCGGCGTGAAGGTGCCGAGGGTCTATGTCAAGGACAGCGCCCAGCCCGTAGCGTACACGGTCAGCCACATCTCGCCATTGATCATCATCAGCGTCGGCATGCTGGAGCTGCTCGACCAGGACGAGCTTGACGCCGTGCTGCTCCATGAGCTCGGTCACATACGCCAACGCACCGGCCTCCTGAAGACCGCGCGAAGCATGCTGCGCCTGATGCTGCCAATCGCAGGGTTCAATGCGTTCGGCAAGGAGCTTGATGAGGAAGAATCGCGGGCGGATATGGTCGCGGCGCATGTGCAAGGAACCACCGAGCACCTGCTCTCGGCCAAGGAGCGCCTGTCCTTGTTCGCGGATGAGCAGGCGATGCCATCTTCGCTATGAGGTGTTGATGCCATCCTCGCTATGAGGTGTTGATGCCATCCTCGCTATGAAGTGTCGATGCCATCACTGCTCTGACCTATCCCTGATGCGCTCGTGCAGATGTATGCATGTGCAGAGAGAGCGCCCGTCCCTTAGCAGCATCCATCACTACGCATCGCTGATTCTTGCGTGAGCCATCTGCGCATGCAGACCAATGTGATTGGGTCTCTGTTGTAGGACCTAGGAAAAAGAAACACTGAAAAGAAAAACTGCGGGAGACAGGGTTCGAACCTGCGTATGCGCTAAGCAAATAGGCCCTGAACCTATCCCGTTTGACCACTCCGGCACTCCCGCGCAAAGAAGCAAAAAAGCCCGTCAGAATATAAAGGTAACGGTGCTGTATCCCTCTGTGCTATCCCTCAACGCAGGGACATTCGCCACGTCCAGTCACTTATGCCTTTTTCCCATGATCATGCCCGTCAAAGAATGCTTTTATCGCCCGGCCAGGATGCAGGCTGGCGTCCATGCGCCAATCTGTAGGAAAGCAGGATTTGTACGCGCTCCATGAATAGCGCTCATCCAGGAACACGACGACGCCCTTGTCATGCTCACGTCGGATGCATCTGCCGGCAGACTGTATCACTTTTGTCAGCGCAGGAAATGTATACCCATAGTCGAATCCCCTGCCATAGCGCTTGTCATAGTACGCGATGAGCTGCTGCGTCTCCAGGTCCGGCTTCTGCAAGGGCAAGCCGACGACGATGACACCAGAGAGCACGCCCGGCAGGTCCAGGCCCTCAGAGAAGCTACCGGCCGCGACGCCCAGCAGCACCCCGTGCTTGGACCCCACAAGCTTGGCCAACAACGCATCTTTGTCCTCTTTCTCCATGCCCGCCTGCTCGCGCAGCAACGGCCGATGCTGGAGATGCACCGCGACCGCGTCCCGCAATGCGTATGATGGGAAGAACACCGCACAGTTGCCCGGAAGCGCCGCGACAACAGCGTCTATCTCTTTTGCGATGTCGGCGTACTGCCCCACGGACCGCTTCGCGAACCGCGTCGTGGTCTTGGGCACTATCAGCAGCAATCGGTTCTCATGGGGGAACGGGCTGGGGAACGCGAGGCATGGTGTATCCTTGGGCAGTCCCAGCAGGTCGCGGTACATCTCGGTCGGCGTCAGCGTGCCGCTCATGACAATGGCGCCCTTGCATCCCTGCAGCACCTCGCCAGAGAACAGCGATGGATCAAGGCACCGATACAGCAGCGACTGCTTGCCCTGCTCTGTGCGCGCGATGCGGATGAACCCTGTCTCCGCGCCGTCCTGACCAGGTACCACTCTGCTGCCGTCAGCACCGAGCCACTTGTCCAGGAACTCGACAATGCCGTGCACGCTGCTGCGCTGCTGACGCAGCCTGATGTCCTCTGCTGCGATGATCAATTCCTCGACCGCGTCCTCATCCAGCCAGACCTCATCACGTTGCACCAGGCGCTCTCCATCGCGCGGCTGCAGCGCGAGGAACTGGCGCTCGAGCTCGCGCAGCGCCTTGGCCGCGTCCCTCTTCCTGTGCGTCCTGCACTCCTTGATGGCGCGGGAGAGCATATAGGCGGTCAGACGCGCCGACGCCATCTCGCGAAGGCGTGATGGAAGATTGTGCGCTTCATCAACAATCACCACCGCGTCCTTGAGCGCGATGTTGCTGCGGGCAAGGAAGCTCTCGCGTATGCGCGGCTGGAACAGGTAGTTGTAGTCCGCGACAATGACCCGCGCTTTCTTGGCCAGCTCCATGGCAGTCTCATACGGGCAGACACCGTGCCGTGCTGAACTTGTGGTCACCTGCGCGAACGACGAGGGGACGACCGACAGCTCGCCGACAGCTACCGTGCCGTCATGCCCGCGGGACGCCTTGTAGTACTTGCATCTGCCGGATTCGCGCATATTCTTGCAGTATTCAGGGAACTCAGAAGGGGGCATATTCGCGGCAGCGTCCTGCAGGCAGAAATGGCGCTTGCCGATGATGTCCGCCGCTGGCAATACAACACCATGGCGCTCCTGGATGAGTTGCAAGGTCTTGATGGCGATGGCATGCTGCGTGTGCCTGCTCGTCAGGAAGATGACCTTACCGGTCACGGGTAATGAGGGGGCAAGAGACGCCGCGGTCTTTCCCAGGCCCGTAGGGGCATTCGCGACAATGCTCCGGCCAGAGGCCAGCGCTCCTGCTATGGCATTGATGAGCGACTGCTGCGGCTTGCGCGGCTGCGCGAAGGGAAAGAGCATGGTAGGCTTGTGCACCTGATTCGGCTTGCCGGTATCGCCGCGGGTTGCAGCCGTTTCAGCAGCACCTTTCATCGTGACAGTCCCCTCGCGTTTCATGGTGCATGCGTTGCCAGCAGCTGCAATAAAAGGTTTTGTGTCAGGAATCCGGAAAAGTCGCATACTTTGCGCTCAAGCCGCGTGGAAAGAACTCTGGCGCGAAATGCCAGCAGACATCTCGCTCGTATGGTCCTTATCCGAACAGCTTCTTCCAGCTGGACAGGTAGTCGATGATCACCTGTCTGCGCACTATCCACAGATGCAGTCCGATGAGCACCAGCGCGATGCCATAGGTGGCGGTCTGCAGGATGGCCATGCTGAGCGCGGGTTCAGCAGCTACGCCAAAGAGCGATAACCCTAGGACGGCCGCGGCCTCAAAAGCACCGGCGATGCCGACCACATGCCCGGCACTTGCGGCAAGCCCGCTGAGCAGGTCGACGAACAGGAACGGCAACAGTCCGATGTTGATGCCAAATGCCAGCCCGGAAACCCATGCAGCAAGGATGGAGAACACGCGCATGAGCACAGAGAGCAGAAAGATCGCCAGGAACTGGCCCTTGCCAATCTTTTGACCCTCGAAGAAACCCTGCACGCCGTTCTTCAGCTTTTCCAGTGCGCTGGCGGGCATGACATAGGAGAGGGCCCGAAACACAATACGCTCCATGGTCTGCTGTCGGCTGCGCAGCAGGGAAAGCAAGAGTCCCAGCGCGAGCAGCACCACCGTCAGAACAATGATGCCGATAAGGTAGGGGCCCTGGCGCGCCTGCGGAAAGAGCCAGATGGCAATACCCATCAATAGGACAAGGAACACACCGTCAAGCACTTTTTCCAGCACGATGTTGCCATAGACGCTGCTGAGTGCGATGTCTGCTCGTTGTGAAAGATAATGCCCCCGGATGAACTCACCGATATTGATGGGCAAGAGCAGGTTCATCACATGCCCGATGACGGTCGCGTGATAGAGTTCGCTGTACGCGCAGGGTTTGATGCCCATGAGCAGGTAGCGCCATCGCAGGGCCTTGACCGCGAGCATGAGCAAGATGAGCAGCACGATGACAGGGACCAGACGCCAGTCGGCATGAGTGAGTACGGTGGTGAATGACTGAAGCGATATCTGGCTAAACAAGTAGTAGACAATAAGGCCCGTACCAAAAAAGAATATGGGGATGCGGTACCGAAACAAAAGGTCGCGCAACAGC
Source organism: Candidatus Woesearchaeota archaeon CG1_02_57_44 (assembly GCA_001871415.1). Lineage (GTDB taxonomy): Archaea > Nanobdellota > Nanobdellia > Woesearchaeales > CG1-02-57-44 > CG1-02-57-44. The sequence continues at coordinate 9,306 of MNWW01000058.1, forward strand.
GCGCCCGTCTCACGCAGCAGTCGCTTGGCCATGTGATCTAGGGGGAAAACATTGTTTATAACACCTTCTGTCGTTCAGATCGCATCATCGCACCAATCCAGCGCAGTGGCGAGCTTAGCAACAGGAAATGCTGAGCGGCGCGCGAAGACTACGCAGAGCCCTTGGTCGTGTCAGCGTTGCCTCCCAGCCAATCATAGCCTTCCTGCTCTATCTTGAGCGCCAGACTCGCGTCACCGCTCTTGACTATCCTTCCCTGCACCATGACATGCACCTTGTCAGGCTTGACATGGTCCAGGATGCGCTGGTAGTGCGTGATGAGCAAGAATCCCATACCCTTCTTGCGCTGCTCATTGATGACCGCGGCAACAGCCCTGACACCGTCGACATCAAGGCCGGAATCAGGCTCGTCCAGGATGGCGATGGTCGGCTGAAGCAAGGCGAGCTGCAGCATCTCCGAACGTTTCTTTTCGCCGCCCGAAAATCCCTGGTTGAGCTGACGCTCCGCCATGGCCGGGCTCATGCGAAGGGAGCCTAGCGCCGTATCAAGCTCATGGGAAAAAGCATTGCCTTCAACAGCACTTGCATCAGACGTCCCTTCCTTTCCAAGCGCATTCTTCGCCGCCTTCACGAACGAGATGATATTGACCCCCGGAATCGCGGGCGGATGCTGGAACAGCAGAAACAACCCCGTTCTGGCCCGTTCGTCAGCTTCGGTGTTCGTGATATCCTTGCCGTCCATAAGAACACTGCCTGAATCAATGGTGTACATCGGACTTCCCATCACCGCGCTGGCAAGTGTGCTCTTGCCGCTGCCATTAAGCCCCATGATGGCGACGACTTCGCCAGGCTTCACTGACAAGCTGACCCCTTTGACTATTTCCTTGTCTTTGATGCTGACGTGCAAATCTTTTATTTCAAGCATGGTTGTTCCCTCCTGATGATGCGATGAGCGTGGATGCTGGAGATTTCTGCCCGGAATCACCGGCAGCAGCATTTGCCTCAATCGCCTCAAGATATTCCAGTTGTGCCTTCATCACCGCTTTCTTGTACGCCTGCAGCGCGAGCGTGGCGCACTTGAGGCGCATGGGCACGACAGGGATGCCGAGGATGCCGAGCATGCCCTCAGGCGTCAGGCCCATGAGCGCTGACAATGGTCTGCCTTTCATCGCTTCGCTGAGCTTTGACGCGGCGGCCATGCTGATGCAGCACCCCCTGCCCTTGAAGCTGATGTCCTCGATGATTGCGTTGCCTATCTCATCAACAGCAGCGCGTGTCGGGCGAGTCCCGGAATCAGCAGCAGTTTCACTTCGTACCCTGATATAGACCGCTATCTCATCGCCGCAGTGAGGATTGTGGTCATGATAGCACCATGCTCCCGCCACCTCCCTGAAGTTGCAGGGATGCTTGCAATGATGCATGATGTCATCGCGATACATGGCATCGGCCGACGAGGAGCGTCCATCATCGCGACTAACAGGAGTGCCGCGTACTGATTCATCATGCGCCTCCCCCGCGCGCCCGCTACCCGTCAGGTCTGCGCTCTCATTCATGCTGCCACCTCGCGGCAATCCCTGCGACGGCATCGGTAAACAAGCGCACCTCAGCAATATCATTGTATACGTAAAAACTCGCGCGGGTCGTGCCATTGACGCCAAGCGCGGCCATCAGCGGCATGGCGCAGTGGTGCCCACCGCGCACAGCGATGCCCTGCGCGTCCAGCAAGGTACTCATGTCATGCGGATGCGCAGGTGCGGTGAAGCTTGCGATGCCCGATGCGTTGGCGTTGCGTCCATCAGCAGTGATACCAGCGTCGCCAAGAACCCGCACGCCATCAATCACCGACAGCGCCTCGCGTGCCTTCCTGCCGAGCAATCCGACGTGTTCATGCACCTGCTCCATGCCAAGCGAAGAAAGATAATCAACAGCCGCTCCCAAGCCGACAGCTTCGGCTATAGGCGGCGTCCCCGCTTCAAAGCGATGTGGCAATTCCGCGAACTCGGTATCCTCCTTGCCCACCTTGCGTATCATATCGCCTCCCATGATAAAGGGTGATAGCTCTGACAACGCATCTTCAGTTCCCCACAACACGCCGATGCCGGTCGGCCCCAGCATCTTATGGCCGGAGAACGCGAGGAAATCCGCGCCTATCTTCCTGACATCCGTTGGTTGATGAGGGATGCATTGCGCGCCATCAGCAACCAGAAGCGCGCCAGCGTCATGCGCGATGTCCGCGAGCTCCCTGATATTCTGATTGGTGCCCAATGCGTTGCTGGTCTGCGTGACAGCCAGCACGCGAAGTTTAGGCGCCGTGGTAGTGCCGTTTGCTGGACCGCGCGTCGTCCTCCGCAGTCCAGCCACCAGCTCTTTGACCTGTTCAATATCAACCATGCCGTCCTGCTGGCGGGCGATGAGAAAGCGTGCGCCTGTGCGGATGCATTGCTGCTGCCAGGGAACGAAGTTCGCGTGGTGCTCGAGCTCGGTCACCATGACCGCGTCGTCGCGGCCAAGTCCCAGCCCATAGGCAGGGATGTTGAGCGCTTCGGTCGCGTTCTTCGTGAATATGATGTCCTGCGACCGCGCTCCTATGAATCGCGCGACCTTCTCCCGGGCACCCTCATACGCGTCGGTCGCCTCTCCGGCGAGGGTGTGCACACCCCGATGGATGTTCGCGTTATGCCGGACATAGTACTGTTCCATCGCGTCAAGCACCTGTCGGGGCTTCTGCGTGGTCGCCGCGTTGTCTAGATACGCTAATGGCTCGCCATGAACACGGCGCGAGAGCAGGGGAAAATCATCCCTGATACCCGCAATATTTTTTGACTCTGCCATGATATAATCACCGTGAGGGATCTATAGACCTTTGGTGGGATTCCACCAGGGTCGCGAGCATGCCATGCAAGTGCGCGCTGGCGAGTGTGTGCTCCTGCTCAGTAAGTCCGTGCATCACCTGAGAAAAAAAACCATGTACCAGCAGCGAGCGCGCCTGCGCCGCGCTGATGCCTCGGCTTCGCACGTAAAACATCGTCTCTTCGTCAAGTCGCGATATGGTCGCGCCGTGCGCGCAGCTGACTTTATTGTTGTCCGTGACCAGGTTGGGAATAGCATTGGCCTGCGCGTCAGGTGAGAGCAGCAGGAAATCCGCCTTCTGTTGACCATCGGCGTCGCTGGCGTCGCGCGCTATTCTGACGAGTCCTTCGAAACGCGCAATGCCCTTGCCTGTGACCGCGCTTTTTGCCAGCAGATCGCTGCGGGTGTTACGGCCGACATGATGCGCGTCTGTCGCCAGTTCAGCAGTGCCGCCCGTAACGATGAACCCCTGCCTGACCTGCGCAGACACATTGTCTTCGAGCACGGTCTCAATGCGCGACCAGGTGGACTGCTGAGATCCGATGATATCTGAGAGCTGCAGCATGCATCCGTCTTCGCACCTGACGCCCATGCTCAGGAGCCGCGGCTCTGATGTCGATGAGAGCAATAGCAACCTTGGCCTGCTGCCCTGCTTACAGACGACGTCGATGCGCGATAGGCGTACCCTGCCCTGTGCTCGAAGGACGACGGTCGCGCTGCTGCGCTCGCCGAACACGATGACGGTGCGGCTGATGCCCGCGGGCTCATTAATGATGCATGGTGTTGCCCAGTCGGCGCCATCAGGAACCGCAAGCACCGTGCCCGCGGACCACCAGGCCTGTATGGCCGAATTGGCCTCAAGCACCTGCCCGGCCTTTCGCGGCTCAAGCAGGGTGTTGTGCGTCGTGATATCCTGCTCAAGCACTGCGCGGATATCCTTCAGCAGAGATGACCTTGCATTGTCCGTGGCGTTGTCTGCGACAACCGCTTCCTGCAGACTGAGCGCAGGAGCCGGAAGCGCTGGCGCCTGGGTGCCTTGCAGCAGAGTATCAAAGTTATTGCCGAGACGTGAGCGCAGGAAGACTAATCGCCCACGGGCCGATAGCGATGCTACGGCTCGCTCACGCGTCGCCGCGAGCCACGATGGCTCATTTCGGCCAAGCTGCGCGGAGAGCCTCGGGTTCAAGGAGAGATTCATCCGATGCTCCCCTCCATCTCCAGCTCGATGAGCCGGTTGAGCTCGACGGCGTATTCCATGGGCAGCGCCCGTAGGATAGGCTCCATAAATCCGGAGACGATCATGCGCACCGCCTCTTCCTGCGAGAGCCCCCGGGTCATGAGATAGAAGACCTGCTCTTCGCTGATGCGACCGACCGTCGCCTCGTGTGCGATATCGGCCGTCTCCTCGGAGACCTGGATGACTGGAATGGTGCCGCTCCTGCTCTGCGGGTCCATCATGAGCGCGTCGCAGTTCGTGCTGTTCTTGGCGTTGCTCGCGCCTTTCGCGATGCGCAGCAGGCCGCGATACATGGTGATGCCACCGCCGGAGCTGATGCTCTTGGACGTGATGGTGCTGCTCGTGTCCTTGCCCAGATGGATGACCTTGCTACCGGTATCCTGGTTCTGGCCGGGTCCCGCGAACGCGACACCCAGGAAATCCGCCCGGCTGCGGTCGCCCTTCAGGACGCTGCACGGATAGAGCATCGTGACATTGCTGCCAAGGTTGCCGTTGACCCATTCGACGACGCCGGCTTCCTCGACAATGGCGCGCTTGGTGTTGAGATTGAAGGTATTCTTGCTCCAGTTCTCGACGCTGCTGTAGCGCGCGGTCGCGTGCTCATACACGAAGATCTCCACGCATCCCGCGTGCAGGTTGTTGACGCTGTATTGCGGCGCGCTGCACCCTTCGATGTAATGCACTGACGCGCTTTTGTCAACGATGATGAGCGTGTGCTCGAACTGCCCCATGCCCGGGCTGTTCATGCGAAAGTACGCCTGCATGGGAACGAGCATCGATACTCCGGGCGGAACGTAGATGAAGGTCCCTCCGCTCCAGACCGCGGCGTGCAGCGCCGCGAACTTGTGGTCGGTGATGGGGACACATCGGGTCATGAAATGCTTTTTGACCAGCTCAGGATATTTGCGCAGCGCGACATCCATGTTCTCGAAGATGACACCCTTTCGTGACCATTCTTCCTTGAGATGGTGATACACGACTTCGCTCTCGTACTGCGCGCCCGCGCCAGCAAGCGCTTTCTGTTCCGCCTCAGGGATGCCCAATTTCTGGAAGGTGCGCTTGATGTCATCAGGGACATTGTCCCACTTGTGCTCATTGGTCTGCTCCACTGCGCGAAGGTAGTAGGTGATCTTGTCAAGGTCCAGTTGCAGGTGCGGCCCCCACTCAGGCAGGGGCATTGCCTTGAACGCCTTCAGACCGGCAAGCCGCTTCTGCAACATCCAGTCTGGCTCGTTCTTCTCCTTGGATATCATGCGCACGACGTCTTCCGTGATGCCAGGAGGCGCACGCTTGGTGAACAGGACAGGATTCTTATGGTCGAACATCTCGCGCGCGATGCTCAGCTGCATTGCATGCTGCGCTGAGGCCTGGCTGACCTTGGCGCCATGCGCGCCGCCAGGCGTCCCTTCCTGCTGTAGGATGGGCAGGCTCATGGCGAACGCCTCCGCGACGACTTCGTGCTTGAGGAAGGCAGGTCGACCTGGCGCTTGCCTGCCGCAGCCTCCTGCAGCCTGCTGCAGACCGGGCAGTTGGAATGGATGTGCTCATCGAGCACATAAAAGAGGCCTGACGACGCGCCAGCGATGGTCGCGCTCTTGCCGCCGCCTCTCGCAAAGAGCGCATGGGCAGGCGCCGCGACCCAGCTGCGCTCATTGAGCGAATAGAGGATGCGCTTGCCTGCGCGCTCGGTCGTGACGATGCTGCACGCCCGCAGCTTGGCGAGCGCGTGGCTGACCTTGGTGCGCTCTGCGCTGACAGCGCGGGCGATCCCAGAGACACTTAGAGGACCATCGCGCAGCAGCTCGACTATCTGCAGGCGAAGGTCATTGCTGAGCGTCTCCATGCAGAGATGATACGGATGGGCGAAGCTGCAGCCATCGGGGAGGGTTTTGCCAGCAGCAGAGCTGGATGCGGCAGAGCCTGATGCAGCATCTCCTGCTGATCCTGCAGGATATGTCCCCGGGGCCGCAGCCTTTGGTGAAGTGCTTTTCACGTGAAAAATAATTCACCCGTTATATATAAATGTTTAGAATCCGAAGGCCTAGCGTCTTGTACTACATACAGGAGATTCCATCAGATCGCCACATCCAGCGACAATGCTTTTATACACAACACCCTTCCGCCTCACCATGCTCGATATAGCGTATGTGCGCGAGAACCAGGATGCAGTACGAAAGAACCTGGAGCGCCGACAGGACCCGGAGAAGCTGCAGCTGCTGGACAACGCTCTTGCATTGGATGTCGAATGGCGCAAGATGAAGACAATACTCGACCTGCTGCGCCAAAAGCGCAACCAATCCAGCAAGAGCATCAATGAAGCGAGAAAGAAAGGCGATGACATCGCGCCGTTGCTGGCTGAAGCAAAAACACTGCCTGATCAGATCCGCAAGGCCGAGGAAGACGAGCAGCAGCTGCAGGAGCGCCTGCGCACGCTCATGATGCGCATACCGAATCTTCTGCATGATTCCGTGCCGTATGGCGAGGACGAGTCAGGCAACGTGGTTGTCAAGACCTGGGGCGAGCCGCGAAAGGACGCTCCGGCGCTGCCGCACGGCGAGCTGCTGGTGTCGCTTGGATTGGCTGATTTTGACAAGGCCGCAGAAGTAGCAGGCCAGGGTTTCAACTATCTCTTCGGCGACATGGCGCTGCTGAACTTGTCGCTGCAACGATTCGCGCTGGACAAGCTGCAGGCCAAGGGATTCTGCCCGGTCATGCCGCCGTACATGCTCAGAAGAAAGCCCTACGAGGGCGTCACTGACCTCGCGGATTTCGAGACCATGATGTACAAGATAGACGGCGAGGACCTGCACCTCATCGCGACGAGCGAGCATCCCATCGCGGCGCTGCTCATGGGCGAGGTGCTCGAGGACAAAGCGCTGCCTGTCCTGTACGCAGGCGTGAGCCCGTGTTTTCGCAAGGAACTGGGAAGCCATGGCGTGGACGAGAAAGGCATCTTCCGCGTGCACATATTCCAGAAGATAGAGCAGTTCGTGTTCTGCAGGCCCGAAGAGTCCTGGGAGTGGCATGAGAAGATACTCGCCAATGCCGAGGAGCTCTTCCGGGAGCTGGAGCTGCCGTATCGCGTCGTCAATATCTGCACCGGCGATATAGGCATCGTGGCCGCCAAGAAGTATGATCTGGAGGTCTGGATGCCAAGGGAGCAGCAGTACAAGGAAGCGGTCTCCTGCAGCAACTGCACAGGGTATCAGGCAGTACGGCTCAATATCAAGTATCACGCGAAAGAGGAGCGAAAGCACGTGCACACGCTCAACAGCACAGCCATCGCGGTGCAGCGCGCCATGCGCGCCATCGTCGAGAACCACGCGCAGCCTGACGGGACCATCCGTGTGCCACAGGCGCTTGTTCCCTATATGGGAAAGGATGTCATCGGCAAGCGCTCGTGAAAGCGACAGGAGCTACTGAGAGCGTCCCTTCAGCTGAGTCTGCCCTACAGAACAACGGCCTTAGCTGCCATCCCTGCACGCGATCAGTATCCCTGCCAAGCCGGTCAGCAGGTCCTGTTCTTCTATCAGCGGCTCATCCTGCACCAAGAGCAGGTAGCTCATGCCATCAGCACCCGGTTCAAGGTAGTGCGCGTGGAGCAGATATCCGGGCGCGGTCATGATGACAGGCGGGATCTCCTCATCCCGCATGCCATGGCCGGCCTCCCATCGCTCTTCCACGTCGAGCCTGCCACCGCACTCTCCGAGCAGATAGCGCTCCATCGCATCCATGGTATCACTGAACAGATGATAGGGCAGCTCGCCCCGATAGGACAGGACGATCTCCTCAGGCAGGAGCAGGATGTGCTGATACGCGAGGATGCTCTCTCGTTCATGGGGCAGGACGCTCATGACTCAGGGGATTAAGCAGAGATTCAAAAACCATTCCCCGCATGATGGCAAGATTTGCGGTAGATTCAGTGAATGCCTTCAGCGCACAGCCCCACTGGTCATCCTGCCGAATCACATATAAAGCCCCGCCTCCTCCGTCATTGCCGACAGCCGCATGACCAATTACTCACACTCGCGCATCAGCACCTTTGAGCAGTGCCGCTACAAGTATAAGCTCCAGTACATCGACCGCGTCAAGGTCGATATACCCAATACTGTAGAGGCATTCATGGGCGGCATTGTCCACGAGGCCCTGGCACGGCTCTATCAGGACCTGCTTGACGGCCATCTCATGGACAAGCGCGCGCTGCTCGTCTACTACCAGGACCGATGGGCGAAGCAATGGAGCGACGACATCCTCATCGCGCGTGAGGAGATGACCGCAGGAGACTATATCCAGAAGGGCGCGCAGTTCCTGGCAGACTACTACGATGCCAATGCACCATTCAAGGGTCGAAGGGTGTTGGGCCTGGAGACGCAGGATTACCTGCGCCTCAGCGCGCGGGATGGTTATCACGTGCGCATCGACCGTCTGGAATGCGATGATGCGGGCAACTACTTTGTCTGCGACTACAAGACCTCAGGACGGTTGGCGACCAAGGATGACGTGGACCACGACAGGCAATTGGCCATGTACAGCATCTGGGTGCGCGAGCAGTTCCCGGATTGCAAGGATGTCAAGCTGGTATGGCACTATCTTGCGTTCAGCAAGACGCTGATGAGTACGCGCACCCCCGCGCAGCTGGCTGCCCTGAAAGCGCAGGTGCTGCGGACCATCAGCACGATAGAGTCATGCAAGGACCCCAAGGAGTTTCCCACCAATCCATCGCGCCTGTGCGACTGGTGCGTCTACAAGTCTCTCTGCCCCGCGTTCGCGCACGAGCGCAAACTTGAGCAGCTGCCTGCGGAGGACATCAGGACAGAAGACGGCGTGCAACTGGTGGACCGCTACACCCTGCTGCAGGATGAGAAGCGCGGCATCGAGCAGGAGCTGGATGGCCTGCGGCAAAAGCTCATCGCCTATGCCGAGCACGAAGGCATCGATACGGTCTATGGGCGCAGCATGAAGGTGACGGTCAAAGGCCAGCAAACCTTGCGCTTCCCGCCAAAGGAAGAACGCGGAGCATTGGTCGCGATGCTCAGGGAAGCAGGACTGTTCGAGCAGGTCGCGGATATCGACACGACCAAGCTCAGGAAGCTACTGCCTGACCTGCCGCCGAATGTGCGCGAGCAGCTTGGCGCCTTCTTGCAGAAAGTGCTGGAGTATCGCGTGACGAGCGCGAAACGATGAATTCTTGCAGGTACTATTACGAAAGCTGCCCAACTGTCGGATGCCCCGCTGCCCCGGATGCCTCTTCGCCGGCAGGATGCCCCCTGAGGTCTGATGCCCCCTGAGGTCTGATGCCCGCTGAGGTCTGATGCCCCCTGAGGTCTGAAGCCCGCATCGCCGCGCAAATCCCTGCCACTACCATCAAAGCTTATAAAGTCAGGAACCCCACCACGTTGCATGTCAGTGGGCACATGGCTTTTGCTGCCGCTTCTGACATTGCCCTTATTGGCGAGCTGCGCGGCGAGCACAACAGCGCAACCAGAGCATCCCTGCTTTCGCTATGAGGCAGTCCTGACGCGCATAGACCATTCTGCCCTTGATTTCTGGGATAGGGACCAGTTCAGGCAGGCTGCCAATGACGCTGCGAAGCTGTGCCTCAACCGAGCGGCCGCATTAGGTGATCCTGCTGACTGCGAGACCTTCCCGACCCTGGAATGGAGCTGCCGTGATGCCAAGGGCGTGGAAGAGAAGTACACGCATCCAGAGCAGGCGGGCAAGGACATCGTTGCAAAAGCGGCGTTGCTCCACCAGCAGGAGCTCTGCAAAGACGATTATGATCCTCCTCAATGCCGCATCGTCGTGGGGATGTACAATACGGACGCGAGTGTCTGCATACACTATGACGATGAGGTGGTGCGTGCATCATGCACCGGCATCATCGATCCTGACGCCCCGGGGGCGAAGCTGTCCACAGACACGATGCTGCGCAGCCGCATGGAGGAGTGCCAGCATGATGTGCTCTCGTATCAGCAGTGCATGACCGCGCACGCGCTCGAAGAGCGCGATCCCCTGTACTGCGGCAAGATTCCTGGTGACACACAGGTGCATTGCTTCGCCAAGCTCGCTTCACTCCTTGATGATGCCGGCATCTGCGACCAATCGATGGACAGCGCCGCGTGCAGGGGTGCCATGGATGCGTCCTGATTACTCGCGTTCCATCGTGAACATCATGGCGTCCATCTCCCGCGCCTTGGGCAGGAAGCATCCGTATGCGTCCTTGCCTGAGCTGGAGCAGGCGCTGCGTCGAGGACGTCCGTGGAAGACCAAGGGGCCCCGGGCACAGGGTCAGAGGCGCAAACGCAACATCGTGCTCGTGGTACTGGATGGGATGGGCTACGAGTTCCTCTGCCAGCACAGGAACAGCTACCTCTATCAGCATTGCATCGGCAAGGTCACCTCCGTGTTTCCCTCGACGACAGGCGCGTGCATACCGACCTTCGCGACCGGGCTGCCTCCCCAGCAGCACGGCCTGACCGGATGGTTCATGCATGAGAAGACGATGGGAGGCGTCATCACGACACTGCCCTTCACCTACCGCAGCGGCGAGCCATTGCCGTTCATCATCAACGATGCTTATGGCCTCAGGGCATTTGCCAAGGGACTGCGTGCTGAAGCGGTCCAGCCCGCGTCCATCGCTCATACAGCGTTTAGCATGGCATGCTATCCCCATCGTCGGGCCTACACGACGCTGGAGGGATTCGTGCGGCAGACCGCGGCTGCTTCGCGCCGCGCGCGATACACCTACGCGTACTGGCCGTATCTGGATACAATAGGGCACGCGAGAGGTATCGGCAGCAGGGATGCGCTGACACACTTCAGCATGCTTGACGCGGCCATGCAGGAGCTGGCCCGCAGGACGCAGGCAACCATCATCATCACGGCAGACCACGGGATGCTCGACACCCCTCCCGGGCACCGTATCGCGCTCAAGGATCACCCCTCGCTGGAATCCTGCCTCACCTTGCCCCTGTGCGCGGAAGCGCGCGCGGCCTTCTGCTATGTCCGGCCCGCGAAGGTCGCGGCGTTCAAGGCGTATGTGCGAAAACGGCTGGCGCATGCGTGCACCATGCGCAGCGGCGAGTCCCTGATTGCGCAGGGATATTTCGGCCGCGGCAGGCCCCATCCGAGACTGCGGGACCATGTGGGGGATTTTGTGCTGCTGATGAAGGAGGATTATATCCTGCGCGACGCGCTCCTCGGGCAGGAACCCGCGGTGCTCATCGGCAATCATGGCGGTGTGAGCCCTGCTGAGATGCTGGTGCCAGTGATCGTGGCCAATGGGTGAGCGATTCCCCTGCTGGCAAGGTCGTGCAGGTTGTCGACGGTCGTGACACCTTCAGGGCTGCGGTATTCGGCGGCAGTCATCGTGACGTGCACGCGTGCCTCAGGACAGTCCCCGGAGCAGGAGGGCTGCTATCGCGACATTGATAATGTAGATTGCGCCGCACACCAGGCAGAAGTTCTTCAACCTGAAGGATGAGATATAGGCAAGATACAGTGTAGGTATCAGTCCCACGCCTGCCAGGGCGAGCAGCGGCGTACCCAGACCCAGATGCGCAAGCCCCAAGACCGCGAGGTAGTATGCCACGCCCACAGCGCAGTTCGGGATCCCGAAGATGCTGGCATGAGGGCTTGTAAACGCTCGACTGCAACTGACGTTTGCGGCGAGGTCGCAGGATGGACGGTACGCCTTGCCCATGGATGCGGCGAAAGCCATGCGCCGGGTGACCAGGCAGGCATAGCCGCTGAGCGATACTCCTGACAGCGCCAGCAGCTCCAGGTAGGGGGCCATGGTCATGGGGCGTATGCTGCTCATAAGAACCTGTCGCTTTGGGCCAAGGCCATGAGGCTGCCACAGCAGCGAATCATTGGATGGTCCGGAATATCTCCGGGATTCCAGGAACACATTTTATTAAGGTGGGCATGGTCACTTCTCCATGGCCGTTGGCGCTCCCTCTCTTTCTGCTGCACGCATGGGGCTGCGCTTTCTCAGCACCAACAAGGACCTGCCAGGAGGATATACGGACGCGGTCAGCTTCCGGCAGGCGTTGTCCATGGGTCTGGCGCCTGATGCAGGATTGTTCATGCCTGAGCGCATCCCGGTCTTCACGACCAGCCAACTGGAGGGGCTGCGGCAGGCGCCTTATGCCACGGTCGCAGCGGCTGTGCTGGACCTGTTCCTCGGTGATGAGCTTGGACCTTCGGTCATCAGCAGCATCTGCCAGGATGCCTACAACTTCCCTGTGCCGCTGGAGCCATGCACCCCGGATGCTCCTCTCACCGGGCAGGCATCACGCGCACAGCCGGGCGCAGGCAACAGCACGTTCATCCTGCGCCTTGACCAGGGGCCCACTGCCTCCTTCAAGGACTTCGCGGCCCGGTTCATGGCGAGGGCCATGGAACGTCTATGCGAGAGGGACCTTACGGTCCTCGTCGCCACCAGCGGTGATACGGGCAGCGCGGTGGGCGCGGCATTCGCCGGAATGAAAGGCGCGCGTGTCTATATCCTGTATCCTGCGCATGGTGTCAGCGACGTGCAGCGCCAGCAGCTGGACCGCTGCGGGGACAATGTGACAGCGCTAGCCATCGACGGGACCTTCGATGATTGCCAGGCGCTGGCAAAGCAGGCGTTCGCGCTTTCCCATGACGATACCTTATCGCCATTGGCCCGCATCGGCCTGACGAGCGCGAATTCCATCAATATCGGCAGGGTCCTGCCGCAGGTGGCCTACCATGTCTACGCGTGGCTCCAGACAGGCGCCCCGGTCATGCTCATTCCCTCGGGCAATTTCGGCAATGCCCTCGGCGCGGAGATAGCGCGGCGCATGGGCCTCCCGTTCCAGCGCATCATCGTGGCCGTCAACAGCAATGATGCGTTCCCTGCCTACCTGCAATCCGGCATCTACCGGAAGGTGTCCCCGTCAAAGGAGTGCATCTCGAATGCCATGAATGTCGGACATCCGAGCAACCTCGCACGGTTCATCCATCTCTATGGCGGCATCATGGACAAGGAAGGCCTCATCCATCAGATGCCAGACCTTGCAGGCATGCGCCGCGACCTCTGGTCCGTATCCATCAGCGACGAAGAGACCATCGCGGCCATGCGCCGGGCGTGGCAGGGTACGATGCCGGGGCTCCCGAAAGGGACGCTGCTCGAGCCGCATGGCGCAGTAGGCATCGCTGCCCTGGAACAGTATCGCGAGCTCTATGGACCCTGCAACGCAGTGGTGCTGGAGACGGCTCATCCAGCCAAATTCCCTGAAGCCATGGAGAAGGCGCTCGGTCATGCTCCACGGCCGCCCGAAGCATTGGAACGGATGATGCGCAGGCCAGCAAGGGTGAGACGCATGGCGAATGATATTGAAAGCCTCATCGCGGAGTTGACGCGCCCATGAGCGACCGGAGCCGGCATCATGGATCGGGGACTGTCGCGGTTGCTGCAATCGCGGAGCACCACGCTGCGAAGTACCACACTACGGAGCACCATGCTGCGGACCACCATGCTGCGGAGCACGACACCGCGGAGCCAGCGGCCTGCGCAGGCAGCAGCATCCGCGTCTACTCGCCAGCTACCATCGGCAACATCGGACCCGGATTCGACGTGCTGGGCCTCGCGGTGACAGGGCTTGGCGACATCGTGGAAGCGCGGCGCATACCCCACGGGGTCATCATAGAGTCCTTGGAGTCACCTATGCCCCTGCCGCAGGATGCTGACAAGAACACGGCAGGCATCGCCGCCAGGGAGGTGCTCTCCCTGCTCGGTGATCCGGGGGGCATCGCGCTCACGCTGAAAAAAGGCCTGCCCTCCGGCTCGGGCCTGGGCTCAAGCGCAGCGTCGGCGGCAGCAGGCGCTTTTGCTGCCAATGCGCTCTATGGGAAACTGTCCAAGGAAGAGCTTATCCTCCCCGCAACAAAGGCGGAATCCGTGGTCTCCGGAGGATTCTTCGCCGACAACACCGCGCCGTCATTGCTCGGCGGCGCGACCCTGACCCGCTCGACCCTGCCGCTGGATGTCACGCGCATCGGCAGCATCGCGGACCTGCGCGTCATCCTCGTCACGCCCGACATCATCGTGCTCACCAAGGAGGCGAGAGCGATACTGCCAAAGCATGTGTCGCTGCATAACTTCGTGCGCAACATGGCCAACACCGCGCTCATAACCGCTGCGTTCGCCAAGGATGACTATGCCCTGTTCGCGCGCTCGCTGCACGACTATGTGATAGAGCCAGTGCGGGCCACGCTGATACGCGGCTATGATGACGTGCGCAAGGCAGCTCTCGCCGCAGGAGCTGACGGCATGGCCATCTCCGGCTCAGGGCCGACGGTCTTTGCCATCACTGATTGCGAGAAGAAGGCGACGACGATTGCCGGAGCCATGGTTGCCGCGTTCGCGAGCAATGGTGTCAGGAGTACATCGCATATAGCGACCGTGGACAGTGAAGGCACGCGCCTGCTGCGGTCCGGGTCTGCATGATTGGTCCGTGGGATGAATCAGCATGAGTAAGGCCATTGCTGCCTGTCCATCAATCTACAGGCACACAGCTACGTCATCGGGGACCATTAGCTAATGCATCATCGTGCGTTCTGGGATGCATGCCGCCTCGGCTGCCAGCACATCGTAGGCTTCCTTGACCGCGTGCATGAGCTCACCGACCGTGACCGGGTCATAGGGTTGGCCCGTCCCTGAGAGATCGACACGCAGGAGCGGCACATGGTTGACTTGCATGCTCTGCAGGCCCTGCTCGCGCAAATACGGTATGATGGCGACGGCATGCTCGAGACCAAGCGCAGCTGATACAGGTGACGAATCGCCCCGCTGCTCCTCCGGGACCCAGACCCCTGAGTCCAACTGATAAGAAACGCGGGCAACATATCTCTCAGGAGCGGTCTGGTTGAGGGCATACTGGACACGGGTGAGCGGGTGCATACGATGTTCGATGTGTGTATCGCCTGCATACTGGAACGCGTCCTCAATAGTGTGCGAAGGATCAACAGCCTGCGAAAACCACTCCTGGACCTTAGCGACAAAGAGAGGAAAGCCGGGTACAGGGATCTTGACGTCAGAGGATGCTTGCGGTGGTGTCATTTTACGAGCACTATTTGAGAGTAGTATAAAAATATTCCGCGCGATCCCCTGCTCGCAGGCATCAACCGCAAGCGCCATATACCCCTGCATGCTTCCATCCCTGCAATGGCAAAGGACTACACGCGAGGAGCGCCTCCTCGACGGCTCTACAGGACCAGCAAGCTCGTGCTCGCTGTGCAGCCAGAGGCAGAGGCGTTCCTCTTGCGCATGACGAGCAACAACGCGGGCGCGCCACGTACGGCGTTCCTTGACCGCTTCGGAAGGATAGTGGCCACCGCCGACCATACGCTCGTCCCCGCAGCCGGCCGCAGGGGCAATGAAGCCGACGCTGCCTACCTTGTCATCGAGCGCACGGCCTTCCAGCCATTGATGCTGCATCTCAGGCCATACCTGAAGCTGTGCAGGACGCGCATCTTGCCGACGGGCCTGCGATGCTATTGGATGCTGGGCGAGAAAGCAGCGCAAGGTGACGCGGCAACACAGGAGACGGGCGCCAGAACGAGCATCTCATCTGGCGATATCACCATCCCGCAGCGCGAGGGCGCGTTGCTCATCACACAGCGCGACCTCGACCAGCGGGCGATAGTCACTGACGAGGAATTCTTGCGCTTTCGGCTGGACAACAGCATACCGCTGCATCTTATCGACTACACCGACGAGATGCTCCTGAATATCACAGACGACCCGGAAGAATTCTACGACGCGAAGAAAGGATGCTTCCCCGGCCAGGAGATCCTCGCGAGGGTCACCAATCTCGCCAAGCCCCCGAGACGCCTTCAGGTCGCAGTGCTCGCAGGTTTGCCGGCAGGATCGCAGGCGAAGGCAACATCCACGCTCGACGGCAGAGGATTCGTGCTCCTGCCGAATGCGTGAGCAGCAGGCAAAGCGGGTCCATGACCTCCTGCAAGGATGACAGAGGATTTGTGTTCCTACCTAATAGGTGAGCGGCGAGCAGCGGACCATACGCCCAGCGCCGCTATTCAGCCGAAGCTGTTGCCGCACCCGCAGCTCTTGTTGGCGTTGGGGTTGGTTATCTTGAATCCGGCCCCATTGAGCGTATTCAGGAAGTCTATCTTCGCTCCTTCCAGCATGCTCATGCTCGCCTTGTTGACCACGAACCTGACACCGTCCTGCTCGAATTCCAGGTCATCCTCTTCACGAGTGTCCGTGAACTCGAGCGCGTACTGGAACCCTGCGCAGCCGCCCGGCAAGACCTCGACACGAAGCCCGTAGGGCGTGCTGTCCTGCTGCGATGCGAACTCCTTGACCTTGGCCGCTGCCGCGCTCGTGATGGTCAGTCCTGTCCGAGGATGACCCTCGTCAGCGTCGCCGGACGCTATGGCCGCCGCATTGAGTTTAGCCACTGCCGTGTCTATCTCCTCAGGCGTCTTGCCATGCACGGCAAGCCCCTGCTCGAGCGTCTCCCATGCGCTGGCCCCGCACCCGATGCAATGCACGCCTTCGGCGAGCAATGTCTCGATGACCTCCGGATGCTCGGCGACAATGTCGCCGATGAGCATGTCCTTGGTGATGGCAGGTGTTTCCCTGCCGGTAGATGCATCCGCAGATGCATCAGGCGCTGTATCCATTGCTGCATCATCGGATGGCAGGTTACTTTGCATCGTGGTCGGCTCCGCGCCCTGCTCAGGTGCGGCCTTATCCACTCTTGCCACCCCCTCGCGCGCCAAGCTCCTTGTCGAGCAGGTAGAGCGCGGTGCCCTTGTCGCCGACAAGCTCTATCTTCTCGATGATGGCCTGCGCCGTGGATTCTTCTTCGACCTGTTCATTGACGTACCATTGCAGGAACGACTCCGTCGCCAGGTCCTTTTCCTCGCGGGCCAGCGCGACCAGACGATGGATCATGCCGGTCACCTTCTTCTCGTGCTCGAGCGCTGCCTTGAACGCTCCTATGGGGCCGCCAAAATCCGCAGGGGGGGCATCAAGGGACTTGAGCGTCACCTTGCTGTCTCGGGTATTGATATAGTCATAGATGCGCATGGCATGGGCTAGCTCCTCCTGCGCCTGCGTCTTCATCCAGGCAGCCATACCCGTGAGGTTCTGCGCTTCAAAATCAGCGGCCATGGCCAGGTACAGATGAGCTGCGTGCAATTCCGCAGTGACCTGGTCATTGAGCGCGCCGTGCATTCGTTCTGTCAGTTCCATGATGTTCACCTTTTTTGCTCGCTAATCCTTTCCTGTGACTGTGTCATCCATGGCAGCCCCATGGCCTGCCTGTACCTGTTGGATCCTAAGGAATCCCTGAGGGTTTTAAACCTTCTCATACGACGGGGTCGATGCCGAGGACGATGCTCTGCTCCTGCCTCGGACGCTCATCAACCAAGGTTCCTGCTCGCCTGCTCCCAGTCGATGATGGAGAAGAACGCGTCGATGTAGTCGTTTCGCTTATTCTGGTACTTGAGATAGTACGCGTGCTCCCAGACGTCCAGCCCGATGATGGGCGCGAGCCCTTGGCTGAGCGGCGAGTCCTGGTTGGCGGTGCTCATGACGACCAGCTTGCCTTGCTTGTCCTTGACCAGCCACGCCCAGCCGCTGCCAAAGCGCGTCATGGCGGCTGCCGCGAACTGCTTCCTGAACTCCTCGACACTGCCGAAGGAGGCCTTGATGGCATCAGCTATCCTGCCCGTTGGCATGCCGCCATCCTTCTTCAGCAATGACCAGAAGAAGCTGTGGTTCGCGTGCCCGCCGCCATTGTTGCGCACCGCGGTGCGGATGGCCTCAGGCACCTGGTCGAGCACCTGGAGCAGGTCGTGGACACTTTTCTTCTGCAGGTCAGCATGCCCTTCCAGCGCTGCGTTCAGCTTGTCCACATAGCCCTGATGATGCTTCGTATGGTGTATCCTCATCGTGGTCTCGTCGATGAAAGGCTCCAGCGCGTTGTAGCTGTATCCCAGTTCAGGCAATGTATGCATCTCGTTCACCTCGTGTTGATTATCTGATGGTATCCTATATCTTCCCTACCAGGTCGATGCCGGGCGTGAGCGTCTTTCCCCCTGGCTTCCAGCTGGCAGGGCAGACCTGCCCTTTGTGCTCAGCGACGAACTTCGCCGCCTGCACCTTTCGCACCAGCTCTGTCGCGCTGCGTCCGATGTTGTTGCTATTGACCTCCATGGCCTGCAGGACACCGTCAGGGTCGATGATGAAGGTGCCTCGCAGCGCCAGCCCCTCCTCCGCAATGTACACATTGTAGCTCTTGGCCACCTCACGTTTCGGGTCAGCGAGCATGGGGAATTGTATCTTCTTGATGGCAGGACTGTGGTCATGCCACGCTTTGTGCACGAACTCCGTGTCCGTGCTGATGCTCAGCACTTCTGCGCCGAGCTTCTGCAATTCCGCGTAGTTGTCCGCGAGCTCAGAGAGCTCTGTCGGGCACACGAACGTGAAGTCGGCTGGATAGAAGAACAGGATGACCCACTTGCCCCGGTAATCATCAAGACTCACGTCCATGAACTTGTCGTCGTGGTATGCCTTCACGGCGAAGACTGGCGCTGGTTTTCCGATTGTTGCTGTTTCACACATTTGATATCACCTTTTTGCTAATTGCTACTTGCTCAACGCTACTCTTGATGGTAAAGCGGATGCGATGCTGATAGTGTCCCCTCTCTTCGATGCCAGGCGGTTATGTGCGCCGTTCATGGCCACGTCGCCTCCAACGCGTCGCTGAATGCGCCCGCCTGTGCGATGATAGAAATTGGCCTGCGCTGGCTAGGTTTCTCGAACTCCTGCAGCGGTGCTGGCAGCGATGCGGTATCGCCAGGCAGCCCGATAGCAATCATGCAATGCACATCATGGCCATCGGGAACCTGCAGGTTCTTGCGGGCCAATGCAGCGTCAAAGCCACCCATGGCGTGTGTGATCAGGCCCATGGCAGTCGCCTGCAGCATAAGGTTCTGTCTCGCCGCGCCCGTGTCATAGGCATGACCAGGAAAATCTTTTTCATTGTGCGTGTAGACCTTCCTGCTCAGCACGCAGATGAGCGCGCCGGCATTGGCGACCCATGACTTGTTGGCATCCATGAGCGTGTCAAAGAACAATGGCCAGTCTGAAGTTTCCGCACGCGCATACAAGAATCTCCAGGGCTGCGCGTTGAAACTGCTTGGCGCCCAGCGTGCGGCCTCGAAGAGCGTATGCAACTGCTCTACGTTGACGCCTGGCTTCATCGCTCGCGGCGACCAGCGTTGCGCGAACAGAGGAAGCACTCCAGAGGATAGCGGACGCACGCTGAGCGTTGCGTCAGCAGACGCCGGGATAGCCTTATTGCCGGGTTCACCAATGGGAGCAGCGCTCATGCGCTCACCTCCCCAAGATAGGAAAGCACATCCTGTGCATGCCCCTGCGCCTTGACATCATCATAGCGCTTGAGCAGGCGCTTGTCCTTGTCCAGCAGGAACGTGGTGCGATGGATACCATCGAACGTGCGGCCCATGAATTGTTTGGGACCGTATACACCCCATCGCCTGCAGACGCTGAACCCCGGATCGCTGAGCAGCGGGAACGTGAGCCCGTGCTTCTCGCAGAAGCTCGCCTTGCTCTTCTCATCGCCGCCCCCGATGCCAATGATACTCGCCCCAAGCTGCGTGAGCGCGGGCAACGTCCTCTGGAACTCCTGCGCCTCGATGGTGCAGCCGGGGGTGTTATCCTTTGGATAGAAATAGACGATCGCATAGGGGGTCGTGATGGCGCTCAGCGCATACAGCCTGCCGTCCCTGTCGGGCAGGGAGAAATCCGGAGCCACGCCTCCTTTGTCCAGTCTCGTCGAGCGTGTTGTGTGATTATTCGTGTGTCCCATGTCTCTTCACTTCTTCATCCATCAACCTGAATCAACCCTTGACCAATGTCTGCGCAATGCCCGGTCGCACTACGTCTGCGCAATGCACGATCACAGCCTGATGCTCACCGTACCTTCCTGCAGGATGCATTGGCAGCAGAGCCGTTCGTCGTCAGCAAGTCCCATCTGCAGCTCCATCTCGTTCTTGGGGCCGAGATGCTGCATGCCTGACTCTACCGTCACTCTGCAGGTCCCGCACATACCGCTGCGACAGCCGAAGGGGATCCCCAGCTCTTCGCACGCGTCCTTGATGGGGCCGTCGACAGCCATGCTGATGCCATTCACCTGCAATGTAGCCATGCGATCACGCCTTGACCTGCTTGCCGCAGTCCTTGCACGTGCCTTCTATGGTGACCGACACGCGCTTTGCGGAAAATCCACAGGGCAACTTGCGAAGCGCACGATCACGGACAGCGCCGTGAACCTGAGTTTGCTGAGCGTCCAGTATCTTCCCACAGCGTGTGCAGAGCAGATGCCCATGCTCCCCCACCTGCCCATCAAACCGATATTCGCCATGTAGTGAGATCCTGCGTATCTGGCCTGATTCGGCCATGCGATTGAGATTGCGATAGATGGTGGCGAGCGATACTTGCGGAAGTGTCTTGCTCACCTCACGATAGACTTCTTCTGCCGTAGGATGTGACTGCACGCTCATCAGGTAGTCCATGATCTTTTGGCGCTGGACCGTATTGCGGCAGCCGGCGTCAGGTGCGCAATCAGGAAGCTCTGCGCTCTTATTGATAACCATTATTATTTGGGAATGTCTCCTATTATATAAAACTTGTGAAGGACGGTAGCGCACGCAAGGATGGAGGCAGGACCCAAACAGGAAGCCTTTGCATCCACAAAGCATATTAATACCCAAAGTGAAGCGAGACTCCATGGCAAGACTCAAAGGCGCCCCTTTAGCGATATCCGGCGCCATTATCGCGGCATTTGGCTACTTTGTCCAGCTCAAGACCGGCACCATGAAACTGATAATCTTTGAATTGATAGGCGTAGTCATGCTGCTCGTCGGACTGTTTCGCCTGCGCGGCGAGCGCGCGGCGGCAAGCCAGCAGAAGCAGGCGCGTGAGCATGCGCGTGCGCAGCAATTGCAGGCAGAGAGAGCAAGGCATCAGGCGCAGCAGCATCCGCTTGTGTCATCCCACCCACAGCAGGCGCCACAGCAGGCGAGACAGGCACCTGCGCAGCAGCACAACACGCAACAGACGCCTGCCACAGCGCAAGCGCATCTATCGCAAAGCGTCCATCAGGCGACCCAACACCCTCTTCCAGTCCATCAGTCGGCGCAGCGCCCAGCGCAGAGAAATGCGGCGCAACCTGATCAAAGACAACCTGCACCAGGCCATGCCCGCGTGCGCACCGGTCATTGTCCCATCTGCCATGGTATCCTGTATCCAGGCGCGACCAGGTGCGGCTCCTGCGGTGTCACGTTCCATCAGCCCTATAAGGGGATATGAACACAGCAGAAATGACTGGGCGTACCGCACAAATTATTTAATCATTGACTGGTTCTTTGGACGGATGCAAAGCACACAGCAAGCATCGCAGTTGGAACACTATGATGCGCTGGCAGAACACATAGTACTCCAAGGCATGGACGCCAGTCAGCTTGAGCAGGTCGCTTCCTACAGGCCGGGTATGACCTTCCAGGATGTGGCAGGTGCTGTGCAGGCAGCTGGGCCTGCTGCTGCTGCAAGAGGGTTTGAAGCAGCAATCGCCGCGATGGCGACGAACCTGGCCCAAGTCGTTGAGATAGATGCCACGGTATCTCTGCCAGAGTATGTCATTCTACTCAGAGAGCTATAGCGATTTCTGACAAGGGAGCGCGCCGCGAGAGATAGCAAACGAGCGGCAGGTATCGATGACCACAGCAGCGCTACGGCTTTCTTGACAGCTGCCGCTTGAGATTCTTCAGGGCTTCCTTGACAGAGGCATACGGGCCCCATCCCTTGGCATCGGCCTGGACTTTGCCCTTCTTGCCGGTGAGCGTCGCTTGGGTGCGCGTCAGACGCTTCTCCTTGACATGCTCCTTGAAGAAACTGAGCTTCACGCGCAGCCTGCCTTCACCTTCCCTGCGGCCCATGTCATCGGAGAAGCTGGCGAGCTCGCCCTGCACACGGGAGCGCTCGAACGGATCAAGATCCTGCAATCCTTGCGCTTCCACTTCCAGGCCGCTTGTCGTATCCTTTGCCTCAGCAAGGGGCCTGAGCAAATCGTGCTTCGTGATGATGCCTGCGAGCAGGTCACCGTCAACAACAGGAATGGCTGTGATGCTCTTATCCACCATGATGCCGATGACTTTTTGCACTGTATCATCAGGCGTGCAGGTGATGGGCTGCCTGGTCATGATGTCCTTGACCCTGACCTTGGCCATCTTGACTTTTTCGCCAGCGAGATCGCCCTTGCGCATCTTATGCTGCGGTCCGTACTTGGTGACCATATCGTGCAGCGTGATGATGCCCTCAAGCTTCTTGTCCAAGACGACAGGCGCGCGCGAGATGTTCTTGTGTCTAAAGAGCGCGAGCACGGATCCAATGCTCTGATCAGGAGTGACGATGGCGGGCTTGGCGGTCATGAAGTGCTTGACCTTGCGCTTGCCAAAGTCTTCCTTTGCCATGCAGGAGAGCACATGATCGTCAGTGACGACACCAAGCGGCTTGTTGCGGTCAGCGATGGCAACAGATTTCTTCTGGCTGCCAAGAAAAACAGCCGCCGCGTCAGCGACCGTGGCTTTGGGCGAGAGCACCGGTGTATGTGTGAGGATATCGCTGGCCGTGCCCTGTTCCAGACGGCTCCTGACGATATCGCGCTCCGTGAGCGTGCCAGTAGGCTTGCCATCCTCAATGACAATGAGCGCGGGCTGCTGCTTGACTTTTTCCAGCGCGACAGCAATGGGCGTTGATCCAGGAATCGCTTCAGCAGCCAGTAGCCCGCAGTCAGCCAGGGAGATATCGTTCATAGAAAGACGCAAGTGACAGTGATTAATAACATTTGTTGTTGGCATTGCTCGGATTCGGATAGCCGCCAATGACCAACAAGGTACAATAAGCCGTGCGTATGATGAGCAGTGGCAGCTCAGCGCGTTTCAGCACTGTTTCCTATCCAGGACTGCTGCGGCATCCTTGAGCAGCTGCTGCGTCTCAGGAAACACTACCAGCGCAAGCGCATCCTGCAGACCGACCCACCTGAAAGCAGTATGTTCGGGAGATAGGCAGACGTCGCAGTCCGCTTTCGCGAGAAAGTAAGCCACGGTCTTTGGATGCCTTCCTGCAGCGTCTTCATAGGTATACGTTATCTCTGTGTAGAAATCCTCAAGACCTGATGCCATTGCGGTCTCGCCGATGCCCGTCTCTTCCTGTAATTCACGAAGCGCTGCTATCCTGTCTAGCTGACTGTCAACATGCCCCTTTGGAAGGTCCCAATGCCCTTTGGCGCTCTTGATGAGCAAGAATTCGGGCGCGCACTGCGCCTGTGCATCAGGTCTATGCCCGCCAGAAGCATTATGGCAGTGCCGGTAGATAATCACTCCAGCAGAGCGCTCATGGTCTATGCGTGCAGAATTTGCAGGATGTGGTGCTTGAGCGCCTGCGCACTCGGGACCATGCCCCTCACTGGCGTGCGAATCAGCGCATCCTTTTTTAGGCATAACCATGCTCTTTAAAAGGATGCAGAACTGGTTTAAATAGCCATTGCGAAATTATTAAATAGGGGTGTGCCCAAAATGAGAATGGGGGGTTTCAGAAAGCACCGTTAAGACAAACTTCATCATCATAGCTTTTGCTATGGGGGGTGTTTCGATGAAGCAACAGACGGTGCGGCTCACAAAGAGCCGCGTTGTTAAGACTGTGTCAGAGGCAGTTGGACCTGATGTAGTTCCTGTAGTCGAGTCCCTGTGGGGAAAACAGGATCTCTCAGAGTTCATCATAGCGCAGAAACTGAAGATGGAGATACATCAAGTACGTAACCTCCTCTACAGGCTCTACGCACAGCATCTGGCGACATACTTTAAGAAAAAGGACCGCGAGAAGGGATGGTATGTTGGCTATTGGACCTTCAACAAGCCAAGAGTGCACGAGATAGTCGAGTCGCTCAAGGCGCAGAAGCTTGACAAGCTCAAGACCAGATTACGCCGCGAGGTGGCTCAGCGGGATAATTTTTATCTCTGCCCGCATGGTTGTGTCAGAGCCACATTTGACAATGCAGCTGATCTGCAGTTCAAATGCCCGGAGTGCAGCAGCATCCTGTCCGTGCAGGAGAATGGCAGGACCATCGAGAACCTCAAGGCCCAGATACAGCAGCTTGAGGCATGAGGTAAGACCATATGCGCGGGAAGCAGTTCCCGGCGATTTTTTCTTTTTTGGTTCCAATGCTTTCTTGAGTAGAAACGATTCTATGACCGATAGCCATCGCCTTTATCGATCCTGTCAAAAAATATATATAGCAACCGCGGCTCGTTGCCGCTATGGGTCATTTTGACAGTATGCTCGGCGCAGATGAATCCCTGTTTCGCATGGCCGCCGCGCTGGACTATGACCACCAGCCAAAGATGGTGCCGTATCGCGAGAACGAGCAGCAGCAGATAGCGCTGTGCATCAAACCACTGCTCGCCGGGAGAAACGGACGCAACGCCATCCTCTACGGCAGGCCAGGCGTAGGCAAGACCGTCGCCATCAAGCACATTCTCGCAGAGCTGGAAGAAGAGACAGATGATGTCAGCGCAATCTACATCAACTGCTGGCAGAAGACTTCCAGCTATAAGGCAATGCTGGACATCTGCGAGGCCATCGGCTTTAAGTTCACGCAGAACAAGCGCACTGACGAGCTCTTCCAGATTGTAGCGAAGATTGTCAACAAGGGCGCGGGCGTCTTTGTCCTGGACGAGGTGGACAAGCTCGAGGACCTTGACCTGCTCTACTGGATCCTGGAAGGCGTGTACAAGAAGAGCATCATCCTGATAACGAATTTCGAGAATTGGGTAGCGAATCTTGACTCGCGCATCAAGAGCCGCCTCGTGCCTGAATCGATACAGTTCAAGCCCTACAACGCTGTCGAGACCAAAGGCATCCTGGAGCAGCGAAAGGATATCGCGTTCGTGCCAGGCGTCTGGAAGCCTGACGCCTTCGACCTGGTCGTTGCGAAAGCCCACACCTTGCAGGACATCAGGACCGGGCTCTATCTGATGCGCGAATCAGGACAGACCGCCGAGGACGCCTCATCAAAGACCATCACGGATACCCATGTCAACACGGCCATCGCGAAGCTGCCGGATTTCACGAGCAAAGACCCGGAAGGTCTCAACGATGACAATCAGTTCATCCTGCAGCTGGTTAGCGAGCTGGGCGAAGTCAAGATAGGCGATCTTTTCCGCGAGTACGAGAAGCGTGGTGGCAAGAGCGCATACAAGACCTTCCAGCGCCGCGTCGCGACCCTGGAGAAGGGATCTTTTGTCGCGACCAAGAAGCTGACCGGCGGCGCTGAAGGAACGACTACGCTTGTGCGTAAGGCCAACAAGGGTCTTGATGAGTTCGCGTAGTGGCAGATAGCGAAAGCAAGTCCGTCACCACCGCAACATTCTCAGGCAAGCGTCGCTTCGTGTCCGAATGTCCAGGACACGACTATCGCCCTTGAACTTCAGGGCAGTACGCAGTGACGCCACAGATGCCTGGTGTGCGGTGCGCATGAATCGGCAACTCAGGGATGAACAACACACCATTCCCGAACGCGGAATTCAGCGTCGAAAACAGATCAGATTGAGCCTGTGTCTTGAACGCCAACTCCATAGCATGATACCTGCTGGAGGTGAACGACTGACCCTCGGGATCCAATCCCTCACGCAGGCTCTCGAGCAATGGAAACCCTCTGCCCACGCTATACGCGAACTGCCCGCAATCAGGATGCGAATGCACGTAGACCCGAAGGTGCTTGGCTTCAGAGGCTCGCTGGACGATGGCGTAGAGGACCGTATTGGCGAGAGACGCAGGAGCCGCGGTCGGGTCGCCGAAAGCGAAGCCACCGCCTTGCAGGTATTGCGTCCCGAGGAAGTCCGCATGCTCAGGGAAGCTATGCGCGAGCCGACGTGCCGGATCAGCGCGCTTGGGTTTAAGGAACGCATAGCTATCGCCAGGGATGCCCATGACGAGCGCGGGCTGGTTATTCCCGTCTGTACCTGCGGCGAGCTGCAACACACCGTCCGAAAGAGCATCATGCACATCCCCTGCCCTTATGCGCTCGAAGAGCCCGTCGCCCGCATGGCGCACCAGCAGCTGCTGCCAGCCGGAGGGAGCCACCTGGACATGCTCGGGTGTGTAGCTGACGTCGACATCGACTGTCTTGTATCTGCCACGGATATGATCGAGCTCAAGCGTCGGGAAAGAGACCTGCGCAGGATAGCAAGGATCGACACAGCTGATGTGTAGCTGATCAAATACCAATGGGAGACCTGCCTCATCGAGCAGATGGATGATGGAATCACCAGCCCTGGCGAGGGATTGTTCGGTCAGTGGTTCATGCATGATATTTACCTGTCAATCTCGGCAGCCCTACGCGACGCATAACAGCGTTTCTGCGACGCGAAATCGTGTGCCGATAGGCTCCGCAATCCCCATCCCGTTTATAAACATTACCCGAACCCGCCACAAGATACACTACCCAGACACGACACTATGCGTCTACATACCAGTAGCGTCGACAACCAACAAACTTTTTATAGACAACACAGTTTGCGGCTTTCGGAATGATTACGCTGAACCCGGATGAATTTCGAGACCGTCAACATCTACTTATTGAGGAAATACGCAAAGGCGCTGTGTTTATCCATCCTACCGATACTATCTATGGCATCGGCGCGAACGCGCAGGACAAGTACGCGGTGCAGAAGGTACGCGACATCAAGCAGCGGCCCGAACAGCCGTTCTCTGTCATGGCGCCCAGCATCGACTGGATACGCGAGAACTGCCGCATCCCGAAAGAGGCCGAGGAGTGGCTCCAGAAGCTGCCAGGACCTTACACCTTCGTCTTCAAGCTCAAGAACAAAAAAGCCATAGCACCGGAGACCAACAATGGTGTGGATACCATCGGCGTGCGCATCCCGGACCATTGGTTCGCCAAAGTGGTTGCGGAGGCGGGCGTGCCCTTTGTCACCACGTCAGCGAATATCAGCGGCATGGATTTCATGACCAGCATGGAGACCCTGCACGACGATCTCAACAAAAAGTCAGACTTCATCGTCTACGAGGGCGAGAAAGACGGTCATCCGTCGACCATCGTAAATTTTGCTGAGAAGGAGCCGATTGTCGTCGAACGCTGATACAGCAATTGACGCATACCATTTTTGCAGTCGAGCCATGCTCTTGTAATCAATTCTTTCTGTTAGGGGCAATAAGACCTATTTCCTTCCAAATACCACGCTTTCCAACGCCGCGATGCTCTCCACAATGCAATCAGGCTTGCAAAGCGACAGCTCTGCCTTGCTATGATGCCCGGTGGCGATGGCGATTGCCATGACGCCAGCGTCCCTGGCGGCGGCGATATCCTTTGGATGATCACCGACGAACGCCATCTGCTCGGGCAGCAGCCCATACAGGCCAAGCGCTTCCAGCAGTGAAAAGCCCTTGCCTGTTCCAGGTGGCCTGTCTTCATAGCCTCGGATAAAAGGGATGGTGATCCCTGAAGCCTTCACCGCAGGCAGAACTGCCTTGCGTGTATTGCTGGTGATGATGCCAAGCATGATGCCCGCAGCTGCTAGACGCGCCAGTGCCTGGCGTTCGCGAAGCTGGCATGGCTGGTAGTGGCGCATCAGCGAATCATCGACCTCTTGCTGCAGCGTATACCTGCCGAGTTCAGGCTGCTGACGCAGGAACTCATCGACAATCTCCTTTGGCGTCATGCCCCAGGCCTCCTGAGCACCTAGGTGCTGAAGGGTCACCCCGTGCAGCGCCTCCAGTTCCGCGATAGCCGCGTTGCCAAGGTGCAGACTGTCCGCCAGAGTCAGATCAAAATCAAAGAGTATTGCCTTAAGCACCGTGTTTGTCACCCCATCTGTGAGAACGGTCATAGCACACGTCCAGCAGTGCCTCCTATTTATGCGCTTTGCTTTTCTTGACAGAATGGGACGGAGCAGGAGGATCAGCAGGGTCAATATGCTGTAAGACTGCACCCGAAGCAGTAGCATCTGCTACAGGCACAGTCAATTCCTTGACTATCTTCGCGATGAGCTTTCCGTCCGCCTTGCCTCGCAGCTCCTTCATGACCATGCCCATGAGCGCGTTGGGAGGAGCGTCTCCTGCCTCAGCAGCGATGGCAGCGACTCGCTTTCGCACCTCACCTTCAGCGAGCTGCCCATAGGAAGCGATAGCATCCGCCGCGCCAGTGCCCTGGATGATGGCGCAGAAAACTTCGGCAGCGGCTTCTTTCGCGATGCTGCCAGCATCAAGCGCAGCGACCACAGCGTCAAAATCCTTCTGCTTGACCTTTTCCGGGTCAAGCCCCAGACGCTTCTTGATGTCCTTGGGTATAGTCAACAGCAACTGCGCGATGAATCCTGGTTCCAGCGATGTGCTCTTGCAATAATGGTCAAAGAGCTCATGCTTGTCTTTCGCGAGTGTGCGCGCCAGGTCAGCAGGAACGCCAGCAGAGACATAGCGCGCTTCACGCTCTTCAATGAGTTCAGGGATCTCGACAGCTGACAGGTCAGGAACCACTGGCCCTAAATCAGTCTCAGGGTACATGCGTGCGCTGCCAGGCATCCAGCGCATGAAGCTCGTGGTGCCGTCAGCATTCGCGCGTCTGACTTCCTCGACATTGCCAACAACAGCAAGCTGCGCCCGGCACAGCGCCGCTGCCAGTGCCCGCTTTGCCTGCGCCTCAGGGGCAGCGACTATGATGAACGCGTCAGCGGCGTGGTTGCATGACGCATCGTCCTTATGATTGTGCGCCGCGATGCCAAGCGCCTTGCGCACGGCAGCAACCTCGCTATCGCTCACACCGTAATTGGGAAGCTCATCAGAATGAAACAGCCCTTTGACACCAGCAGCGACTTTCGCGTGATCCGAAAGCTCGCTGCCCAGGCGACGGCCACCAGTACCAGGGATCAACTCGCGGCCGAGTAGCCCCACAAACCTCGGCAATCGGACTGCCCACGCAGAACCGGACGCATGTATGACCTTGCACTCGGTTCCCGCAAAGCAGGAGGTGACCTCCATCAGCGTCGGGAGCTCCCCCTGCATTCCAGCTTTCTTCTCATCCTTCTTTGTATCTCTCTGTTCTTCCCCGTTCACTCCGGTCGCATCAACGCCGAGCGCGCCGCGCTTAGCCAGCTCCTTCGCAATTATGGAGAGCGAATGCTGCCGCGCCATCTCGTTGGTAATCAGCGTCGGTATGGCCTTGAGCTCTTGCGCGCCCTTTATCTCGACGCGCTTGCCGTCAGGGATGCTGACATTGACATCCTGCCTTATGCTGCCGATGCCGCGTTTGGCCTTGCCGGTGCTGCGGATGAGCAAACCAAGCTTCTCTGCGACCTCGCGCGCGTGCTCCGGGCTCTTGATATCTGGCGCAGTGCCTATCTCTATCAAAGGCGTACCCAGCCGGTCCAGCCCATAGCGCACCACATCGCTCTTCTGCTCGATGATCCTCGCGGCTTCTTCCTCAAGGCAGATACTGTCGATGCGCACCGCGCCCTCGCTGGTCTCCAGCACGCCACCCATAGCGACGAGCGCCGTGCGTTGGAATCCAGACGTATTACTTCCGTCCACCACGGTCTTGCGCATGACAAAAATCTCGTCCACGACCCTTGCCTTGAGCATGGCCGCGACCTGCAGGACAACCTGCAAAGCAGCTGCATTCATCGGCGCCGGCGGCTCCTCGTCAAGCTCTATCTCGCAGCACGTGGCAGGTGTCCCTTCATACTGGAAGGTCCTGTCCCTGCCTGTCTCCATGGCAGCAGCTGTATCGACTTTGCCGGTCTCGCCCGCCACACCGCGAAGCTTGCGCCGCACGATGATGCTCGCCGTATCGAAGCTCTCGCCTGAGCAGCGGCAGAAAAGCTTGCCCGTATCCAGTTGCTGGTGTATCTCCAGGCCGCACTTGAGAGTGACTGGTGCAGGAGAATCCTTCTTAGCTACCATGATACCTCAGCAAGAGACTGCCGGTCATTATAAGGTTTGCGGGAAGCAGAACGTTCGCAAGGACGTTGGCATCGTAATGAATGTCATTTCCCCTCTACTGACTCTCCCCTGTTGACTCCTACCCTACTGGTGCACTAGAAAGCTGACCACACCATGGAACATGGTCGCGTTGCGCCACAGCGCATCCCCGCTCTGTCCCGAGAACAACGCATTCAGTGGCCGGGTCGTTATGGTCACCGGGCATTTGCCGCTGCCGCTGCGATGGCTACCAATGGATGCGATGTAGCTTGCTACATCATCACAGAATCCGCCGTCGTGGTCAAGCACCAGGGTGACGCCCTTGTACAGCTGCACATATGTCGCATCGCCATAGCTCATCTCGCGCGATCCCCCTTGACCATAAGCCACGTTACCACCATCTCCATTGCCATCAGCCATCGTATCAGTATCACTGTTGCATACAACTTCCTTGGAATCCGCCCTCGTACGGTCGGCTAATGTTTTCAACAGCTTCCGCAGCGCGTCGACAGTTGCGGTGAACTGCTCTGGCTCAACGAACAGCAAATACCCTGCGGGGTTCGCCAGCGACGGCCCTTGCGCGAATTCCAGCGTAAGATACTCAAGTATCTCCTGCAGAGTCGCGTACCTCACTGCCGAGCGCGCGAGCTCAGCGTAGGCAATGTCTTCTGCGTCCATGCGCTCGCGCCATACCTCGCAAAAGAAGCTGCGACAGATGAGCGGCCGATGTTCCGGCACCAGGCAACGACCTCCACGCCTGGTCCATGCTCTGCGATAGAAAAAAGGCTCGTCAGTATCCTTGTGATTCTTGAACGCGCCATGTCGCGTGAGCAACCCCTCGCGGTCGAGGCGTTCACGCAGTACCTCATCCTGCGCCATGCCGCGCTTCACGAGACCAGGATCGCAGGCGCCAGGTGTGCAGCACGTGCCGGTGCGTAGCCGCTCGCCGAGCGCCGCGGCTGGATTGCCAGGATAGGTATTGGTCATGGGATCCTCAGGGCATCAGTGGACACGCACTAAATCTACTTCGCACGTCCCATGATTAAGTAGTTTGTGGTACTGGAACTGAAGCGCAGATATTGAATAATGCCCTTATCAGACGTCAGGAGTTAGTGGTGCTCCTTCACGGTCTCTTGGAGCAGGGGTGGCAAGGTTCTGCTATTGCCTCTGGTAGTTGGGCGACTCCTTGGTTATCGTGACGCTGTGAGGGTGCGACTCTGCCATGCTGCCCGGGCTAATTTGGATGAGCGTGCTTCGGGTCTTCATATCTTCAATTGTCCTGCAGCCGGAATCACACATGCCCTTCTGCAGTCCACCGACGAGCTGATGCAGGTAGTGCCCTAGTGGTCCCTTGTATGGCACAATGCCTTCGATGCCTTCGGGCACCAGGTCATTGTCGTGTACGCCTGCTTGCAGATAGCGATCCTTGCTGCCTTTTTTCATGGCTTCGATGCTGCCCATGCCGCGGTATTCCTTGTAGGATCTGCCATTGATGATGACTGTCTCGCCTGGCGATTCGTCGGTTCCGGCAAAGAGATTGCCGATCATGACGCAGTCCGCACCGGCCGCGATGGCTTTCGGGATGTCGCCCGCGTATTTGATGCCGCCATCCGCTATCACCGGCACGTCGCGTATTCCTGCGGTGACATCCATGATGGCTGATATCTGTGGAACGCCGATGCCGGTGACCACCCTGGTCGTGCAGATGCTGCCGGGGCCGATGCCCACCTTGATGCCATCAGCACCTGCCTCGATGAGATGACGCGCCGTGTCAGCGGTGGCTACATTGCCTGCGACAATGTCGACATCATAAGCGGATTTGAGCTTGGCGAGCGCGTCGATGACAAACTGGCTGTTGCCATGGGCGGTATCAAGGACAATGACATCGACGCCTGCCTCGACCAGCGCTCCTGCGCGCTCGAGCATCTCGCCGCTAGGGCCCACCGCTGCTCCCACTATCAGGCGTCCTTCAGGATCAGTCACGGTCCGGGGGAAGGTCATGTCCCGGCGCACGTCCTTGATGGTGAAGAGCCCTGCCACCTTGCCGAAATCATCGACCAAGGGCAGCTTCTCGATGCGATGCTTGTAGAGTATCTCCTTTGCCTCATCAAGCGTGGTCCCCGGCCTTGCGGTGATGACCTTCTCGGTCATTATCTCGCGCAGCTTCTTTCCCGGGTCATTCTGGAACCAGAGGTCCCTGCTGGTGACGATGCCTGCCAGCTTGTCGTCCTCGACCAGCAGGATGCCTGACATGCCATTCTCCTGCTCCATCCTGCGGGCGTCAGCGACGGTGTGGTTCGGCGTGAGCGTGTAGGGCTGCGGTATCAGGCCACCACGGAAGCGCTTGACTTTCCTGACCTCCTCTGCCTGCTGCTCGATGGTGAGATTGCGATGGATGATGCCGATGCCGCCCTGCAGGGCCATGGCGATAGCGAGCCGATGTTCGGTCACGGTGTCCATGGCGGCGCTCGCAAGGGGGATGTTCAGGCGGATATTGCGGCTGAATCGGGTCGCAAGCTCGGTCTCTTCTGGAAGAAAATCGCTGTGCTTTGGTTTGAGCAGAACGTCGTCAAAAGTCAGATAGGGAGTCTCTTCGATGTGGCGTGCCATTGGAGGGGTATGTTCGTGGGAGTTTATAAAAGTTATCGGAAGTGTTATTATGTTGGTCTCATACCTCGTCTCTTATGCGTCTGTTGCATCGCTGGTGCAGGGTGATTCTCCATGGCACTGAAGCTTGACGTGGGATCTGCAATGACTCTGATTGAGCGTAGTCTATTTCATTATCCGCGCGCTCCCCTACAGGGTCTTCTGGACCTGCTTGAGCAATCGCCCGTGGTCTGCGCCACAACGCATCTTAATGGGCCCTTGCGGATCGGAGACCGAGAATACAACGGAGGCATTGCTGTCTATCCTTTCAGCATGGGACACTTCCCGATGGAGGCGGTCTCATCTCAGGTCGATCCCCTCTTCATGACCGTGGTCAGGACAGAAGGGGACACTGCTTATCATGAGCTGTTGTATCCGGCGCCGATCGCTCGGCCACGTCTGGCCGACCCGGAAGGGCAGATAGTCGCGTTGCATCGGTCGGTCGCGCAGTATCTCTCTGAGCATGGGGCAGAGCTCACCTCTCCGAGGACTGAACAGGGAGGGACTCATTTCGGCCCTGTCCGCTACAAGCAGTACGATGTCGTGTCGTGCCGATCACCGCTCGATGTCGCCTTCCTGCGCGATAGACCTGCTTGAGAATCGCTGTCATCGGGCGGGTGTTGGCTTTATTGTATCGGCTGCTGCCCCTTCTCGCCGACCTGCTCCTTGAGCGACCTTGCCACTGCTGGATTGAGCAGGGCCGCGAGCTGCCCGAGCGACGCGCGCCGGACATCCCCGACAGAGCGGATGTTCGCGTTCCAGAGCATCCTGGCTCGCACGCGACCGATATCACGGAACTTCAGGAGCGCCAGGAGCTCTTCTCTCGCTCCATGCTTCATGCGGACGCGAAGCATCGCGGAGTAGGTCGCTGCCTTGGCCTGACCGGTGATGCGGCAGAGCTCATTGGCGCAGTACAGCAGCCAGTCAGCCTGCAGCCGATGGCTATAGATCTCGCCTGGCCTAATGCTGTATTTGTCCAGGATACTCTCTTCGTCCTGCTCGTCTATCCAGTCCAGGAACATGGCTGCCAGCTTCGCCGCTCCCATGAATGCCGTGTAATCAGGGCTGTACAGGGGGGGTTCAAGCGCCAACAGGTCTGATCCCAGGATGAGGGCATCAAGCATCTCCATCTCCTTGGCGCGAGGCCTTGGCTGGAAGAATTCACTCGATGAGGTCAGGAGGTGGAGCACACCGAATGGCGAGAGGATGGTCGCGCGGGCAAAGCCGTCCAGGATGTGTCGGGCTGCCAGGGGATCCAAGTAGAGCTCTGCGACGCGGCGGCCAAGCGGTGTGGGTCTGATGCGGGCAGTATCGGGTTTGTCCAGATCAGCTGCGCTGATGAAGCCAATGTCTTTGGCTCTGGATGATGATGTATTTGAGGATTCCTCGGACTGCACAAAGCCCCATTCCTCCAGCTGTTCGGTCGCTGCCGCGACGCGTTGCCCGATGCGGCCTAAATCCTTGAACTGGCTCGCGTAGAAAGTCTTGCTGAAGATGTCCATGAGTGATGCATGGCTATTGGCGAAGCCTGTCGCGATGAGGGAGAGCACATAGGTCCGCAGGGTCTTCTCATTAGCCAGCTTGCTGATTATCTCTTCAGGCAGGCCGTTGAAGTAGGTATCTATGATGTCCTGCTTCTCTGCTTCGGATCCCGCTATGCAGATGGCTTCGCCATAGTCTTCTTTGCCAGGCCTTCCTGCGCGCCCGAACATCTGCTGCACCTCCAGCACGGGCAGGGGCACCATGCCTCCCTGTCCGAAGCGGCGCAAATCGCGGACAATGCAGCGGAAGGCTGGCAAGTCCATACCGAACGCCAAGGTGGGGGTGGCGCTGATGATGCGTATGGTCCCGGCGCGAAAGGCGTCCTCGATGAGTTCGCGCTGCTTATGCACTAACCCTGCATGGTGGTACGCGACGCCCTTTCGCAGACAGAGCGCCAGCCTGGCGCATTGCTTGGTCGGGCGGCTGAGGGCTTTGAGCGCTTGGGCCGCGAGCAGCTCCCATTCGGGTTGCGTGTCTTTTATCTGCTTCGCGATGTCTTCAGCCACTTTTTCCGCGCTGCGCTTCGAATTGACAAAAATGAGCGCTTGCTTGCGCATGTTGATAGTGTCAAGGGCTATTTCGACTGCAGGAGGGATTGGCATTACCTGATGGCGAAGGTGTGGGGTGCTTTATGGTTTGCGGATTACTCCTGCAGAAATGTTCTGAAATAAACTCCCTGATTGTTCTGGTACTCCAGGGCTTGCAGCCATTTTTCCGTATCTGGCTGCTTGCGTGGAACAAAATAGATGCTTGCTGGCATGGACAAGGTATGGCTCAAAAGGATTGCTGCCTCATGCACCATGCTCATCGCTTTGGTTCCGTACCCCTGCCTTTGTACTGATGCCTTGCGGTGCGCGTTTCTCAGGACAAGGCCCTCAAGCCAGTCATGATTTGGTTCGTAATGGAACGCAAGTTGCACATTGGGCTGATTGTCATGGTCTGCCCAGGAGAACTGGATGAACGCACACCTGATGCCGTAGACTACGCGTCCCAATGCCCAGGGTTGTTCACGGGTTTGTGCTTCTGGTGATGTGCAGACTGTCTGCAGGATTTCCGAAAGCTCTGCGATTTCTTGTGCCATGCGCTCCTGCGGAAAATTGTACTGATTCAAGTTATTAATTATTTTCAATAATGAAACTAATTGTGGGGGATTGATTTATTTACCTGGGGCTATTCTACTGGTGCATGCGCTTAAAGAATGCCTGGTCGCTTTGTGGTCTGCTGCTGTGCTTGGTGACGTTTGGTGTATCGCTAGCGTCAGTCGGTGGCAGCAGTGCTTTCTACCTTTCTCATGGCGGACAGAATGTTAGTGTGTATAAAGGCTTCGTTCTATATAATATAGGGATTGCTGACGCATTGCCTGTGGAGCTGCCTTCGGATGAGGCAGAGCATATGGTTGATGTGCGCCGTGTAGTGGAGCGCATTGGTATGCTGGCTCTCTTATCGCTGCTTGGGGTCGTGCTCTTGTGGAAAGGGTTGGATGAATGGGGCCGTAAGCTGTCCTTGATCGTTGCGGGGGTCCTTGGCCTTGCCACTTCAGTATTCTTGCTGCTCGCGGCGTATATGAGTTTCAACGTGTTTTTTACTGTCTTCCATGAGCTCTTTTTCTCAGCTGGCAGCTGGCAGTTCGGCCCTGACAGCGTGCTGCTTGCCTTGTATCCTCAGCAGTATTGGATAGCGTTCTTTCTCGGGATTCTTGGGCGGTGGGTTGTTCTGTCGATTCTTATGCTGCTTATTGGGTCTACTGGGAGAGATCCTTGACTCACTGACGCTGCTTGGTAGAGAAAGAACCACACGCCCTCGCGAGGATTTGAACCCCGGTTTCAGGGTCCGGAACCCTGCGTCCTATCCAGGCTAGACTACGAGGGCATCGCACAGGAAGTGAAGGTCGCTGTGTTGCTTTGGCAGTCTCTTGCTGCCATTTGGTCATTTGCTACTATTTCTTGCTGTCATTATATGCCCACGCGAGGATTTGAACCCCGGTTTCAAGGTCCGCAACCTTGCGTCCTATCCAGGCTAGACTACGCGGGCGTACTTCCCAGCATTTACGAGGCCATTATTAACCCTTTTCCTTCTGCCAGATTATCTTGTTGTCTCCAAGCATGCCCATGTCGAGCATATTCCTGAAATTTTCCTTAGTCATTGGTGTTGGAACAATGGTAAATCCTTGCTCGTGGCGTATCTCAGCAATAATTCGCTTGACTTGTTCAATTTCCAGGGTTCCAACAATATTTCCCACAATGATGATGAATGCCCTAGTCTTGGTTGGTTCTCCCTGTAGCACTACTTGTTCAACCTGGCGCAGGGAGCTTATCTGTTTGAGGAAGATGCCCAGGGGATCTACTTCTTCCTTGAATATCCCTCCTAAAATCTTTGCTTCCTTGCCCGTACCCATTCTATACAGTCTGGTTCTTCCTGCTTTGCTTTCATCTAAGACTTTCTTATCGGCAAATCCGAGCAGTATCCGGTGCGCTGAAGCCATAGGGATCTCCAGCTGGTCTGCTGCTTCTTTGAGATACCATAGCTTTTCAGGATTCGCTGCGAACATCTTGAGCAGTTCTACTGTTCTTTGCTCCATTATCAGGGATAAGGCACGCACCAAATCCCGCTGCTCATCCATGTCAAATGTCCTGGCAGTTCTCCAATATATAGTTTTCTATTATGAAATTGTATTCCAAAATATGAATCCAATACCATTTCTTGTTTAAACTCTATTATTACCATTTTCGCTTGGTTTGTGTAATGGTTGTTTTATAATATGTTGTTTTTAGTATATAAATAAAGGGCAAAAAAACGAAATGTTTAAATAGTAGTATTGCCAGAATGAAAACCCTGGTTAGGGAGTGCGTAGAAGGGGTTTAGGGGCATTGGCCTAGCCAATAGAGGTCAAAAAAACAAAAGACAAGGGGGAGCGAGAGCATGGATTTCATCATACAGAACGCCCTAAAGGACACCGAAAATAAGTTCGAAGGAGTGAACATAGGCCAGGCCAATATCAAGGTTATTGGCTGTGGCGGCGCTGGAAATAACATGGTCGATTGGCTCTATAAGAAAGGAGTCAAGGGAGCAGAAATTCTCGCGTGCAACACTGATCAACAGCATCTCATGATGACTGAAGCGGACAAGAAATTTCTTATGGGCCGCGAACTCACCAAAGGCCTTGGTTGCGGAGGCTTTCCGGAGCGCGGCGCTGAAGCCGCAAAGGAGAGCATCCAGGAGATTAAGGATACACTCAAGTCCTCAGACATGGTCTTTGTCTGCGGTGGCATGGGCGGCGGAACCGGAACCGGCAGTTGTCCTGTCGTAGCGCAGGTCGCAAAGGACGCAGGCGCCATCGTCATCGGTACGGTCACCATGCCGTTCAAGATTGAGCGTGCTCGCGTTGATAAGGCTGAATTCGGCCTGCAGCAATTGCGCAAGGTCTCTGACACCGTCATTGTCATCGACAACAACAGGCTTGTGCAGATAGCGGGCAACCTGCCCATCAAGCAGGCGTTCGCGGTCGCAAACGAGCTCGTCGCCACCATGATCAAAGGCATTGTCGAGACTATCGCGATTCCGTCCCTGGTCAACCTGGACTTCGCAGACGTGAAGGCCATCATGACTGACGGCGGCGTAGCGGCTATCGGCGTTGGCGCATCAGATACCAACAACAGGGTCGAAGAGGCGGTGAAAGGCGCACTCACCAATCCGCTGCTTGATATCAGCTATCAGGGCGCAACCGGAGCTATCCTGCATGTGCACGGTGGCCCGGACATGACCCTTGATGACATCAACCGGATAGGCGACCTTGTAACTGAAGCCATGGATGATGACGCAAACGTCATCTGGGGAGCCCGCGTCACTGATGACATGAAAGGTAAGGTGACGGTGATGACCATCATTACTGGCGTCAAGAGCCCCTGGATCCTGGGCAAGCCCAACTACAGGCAACCGACGCCGCAGCAGGCACACCTGAGCGATGAGCTCGGGATAGAGATCCTGCGCTGACGATAAAAACCCCTTTAGTCAGTGCGGCCTTCCTGCCTTCATCTCACCCCCCGAGATGCTGGCAACGCCAACCTCTTTCTTTGAAGGCCGCCATTTTTTTTTCACAAACAACAAATAGCGGGTGCTATTTTCCTGCCTTATGGTCTCAACTCCTTGGATTGTTGTTGCTGACGGCTCGCGATGGAACTACGGGCAGCTAGGCTTTGCAGGCGCCTGGGAACATCTGCAGGAAGTGCATGAGGCACTTCAGGGCGTATTGGATACGGTCCTGTCTGACAAGGAGCTTCCCGAGCAGGTCATATGCCGGGCGCTGTGGGATACAATTGAAAACAATGCTGCTGATGGTCAGGATCCCTCCTTCAGGGGAACCAATTTCCATGGCATCACGTATCTATTGCAGTCCCTTCGGGAGCGCGGAAACTGGTACCAGAGCGATGGGGATGAGCGCTGGACAGCTGACTCGTACGCGCCAGAGGGATATCGCTGGCAGGATATCACGCTTGGTCAGCTCTGCATGGTCCCGGCTGTCACTCCTGTGAACTGGATGGAACCATGGCTTGGCAGGAACGTGGGGGTTGTACTGCTTGATGCCGCATCCTATGAGCACCTCTCGTGCGGTCCTGGCATCACAGATCCTTTTGAGTTCGGCCAGCGCGATCCAGAGGTGCGACGCAGGGCATTGATAGGCGGGGTACTCTTTGACATGCAAGCAGCGCAGAAGCAACGCCCGACACTTGAGCTATGCCTGCATGACCCACGGGCTGGCTGCATCATCAGTGGGGAAGGATATCTTCAAGGTCGATATACGCTGCACTATGGGTCCTGTTCAATCAGATCCTGACTGGCCGGACATTACTCCTTCTCCTCTTCTTTCTTCATCTTATCTATCTTGTGTCGGATGTTGCCGGCGGTCCTGCTCAGGGACTTCTGCAGCCAGTTGCCGAAATAACCCTGCACAATATCAAGATCCCGGATGCGGTTGCCGAACACTTCCATGGAGCTCACATGCTCTATGGTGAATTGCGTCGGCTTTGGCGGCTTCTCGTCAGCGTAGCCCAGGGTCACAACGCCCATAGGTGTCGCGTAATCCGGGATGGAGAGCACTCTGCGCAGTTGGGTATCGTCAAACGCGCTCACCCAGCAGGAACCGATGCCCAGCGACGTCGCCGCGATGAGCATGTTCTCCATGGCAGCTGAGGCGTTCTGGATGCTATACAGGCGCTCTCCTCTGATGCCATAGTACTGCTGCGCGCGTTTCCAGATGACGGTGGTGCAGATGTGCACAGGCGCGGTCGCCATCCAGTACTGCTGGGCGCATGCCTCGGCAATGTCCTTTCGCAGCTCAGCGTCTGTCACCAATATGAACTTCCAGTTCTGCAGGTTGCCGCTGCTTGGCGCGGTCTTGGCCGCCTCCACAATCTTCGCTACCATGTCCCACTCCAGCATGATGTCCTTATAGGCACGGATGCTTCGCCTCTGGGCTATCGCATCAAGGGCATTGAGCGGTGGCTTGTCCATTGCATGATTTCTGGGGGTGGATGTATTTAAAGGTTGTCTGGGATGGCTATGTCACTTCCATGTAGTATCCTTGGGTATGTTTTTATATGTTGGCGGTTTCCCTGCCACTATGTCTGATACTTCCAGCCATGTCCCCGGGGAAGCGGTCTCGCTTCCTGACGCGGTCTATGTGCAGCTTGGCGGTGTACCAACTGTTGTCGTTGACCAGCATCATCATGCATATCCCCACCTGCATTTCCTTGAGCGAAAACCTGCACTCCTCCTGCACATCGACCACCATGATGATATGACCGCACCGCTCACACCGACCATCGAGCAGCTGGCGTCAGAGGCGCATCCACATGATCTGATGACGTATACCGCCACCTCACTAGGCATGGGGAGCTTTCTTTGCCCGGCATTCCATTACGGCCTGGTCGGCGGTCTCTATCACTGGGATCCTCGTGAAGAATCTGTCACGTGCTATGGCAGGCCAGCTGCGGCGCTATTTGTCGGCGCGCCGCAGACGACTGATCAGGGAGGTCGTCTGCGCTGGCAGGGTGATGATGGCACTCCGGGCTACCGCCCGCCATCAGTCGAAACCGGCCTGGTCGCTACGGTGGCAGAGCTTGCTGCCTACCGCGGCCCGCTGGTCGTGGATATTGACCTGGACGCTTTCGTTGATGCCACGGATCCTGACTATGATCCGAGTTTCCCAGGCGTGCCTGACGCGGCAACCTATCGCCTGCAAGTATGCACCGAGCTATTGCAGCATGCACCAAGACCAGACCTGATCACCATCGCCGAGAGCAGCGTGCATGAGGGAGTGCTTACGCCACCTCAGCTGGTCAAACCCCTCCTGAACGAGCTTCTTGTGAAATTAGATGGTGTCTACGCAAACCATTAAGTATCAGCCGCGTCTCATGTCCTCCTGCGCGAGGGTGGCAGAGCCTGGTCAAATGCGCAGGACTTAAGATCCTGTCCCCCAGCGGGTCCGTGGGTTCGAATCCCTCCCCTCGCAGTTTTTTTCTATTCCTTTTTCATATCGGGCAACCGAGCGAAGTGAGTGTTGACCTTGTTTTG
>MNWW01000058.1:50284-62780 GCA_001871415.1 Candidatus Woesearchaeota archaeon CG1_02_57_44
GCGAAGTGAGTGTTGACCTTGTTTTGGATCGACCCTTTTGTTAAAAGGGTCGTTCGGGTCCTTCCCCTCGCAGTCTTTCTCTTCTCCTCGGCGAATCCATCGGCTATCCTGCGGCGATGGCAAAATGGCGTATCGCCCACGAACATATTTATACCCGTTCAGAGACCATGCGACGGGGGTGATACGCATGCCCATGAGCAAGAAATATCTAGAAAAGAAAAAACAAGGATACAAAGCTGAAATCGCAGTGCTTGAAGCCAAATGCGCAGGCGGCAGCGGGACCAAAGCGGACTACGAAGCGCTGGCGAAACTCAAGAAACGTCTGTGATGAGTCAGGTTCAGGCTGAACAAATCATCTTGTATCATTGCTCTTTACAACAACGGACGTGCTGCTCCAAGGGGGCATTCACTTGCCGCGTATCCTTCCCAGCCGCTCGTACTTATCGTCTTCCTCACGGAGGCGGAACTTCTCGGCCATGATATCGATGAGCGCGGGCTCTATCTTGAGGATGTCCTTGGCGGTTATCATGCCGTAGAGCTTTCCATCCTCGGCCACGGGCAAGTGCCGGATGACATGCTTTGCCATGAGCGCTATCGCTTCTGAGATGTCGGTATCACGCGGTATAGTCACGAGCCTATCGTCCATGATGTCCTTGGCGGGCGTGGTCGCAGGGTTCTGGCCCTGCGCCATGAGCTTTCGCACCAGGTCCTGCTCGGTGATGATGCCTATCGGCCTGTTCCCTTTCAGGACCAGCACGGAGCCGACGCGCTTGGCGGCCATTATCTTCGCGCAATCCTCAGCGCTCTGCTCCGGAGTGACGGTGATGACCTGCGTGGTCATGGCATCCATGACTGAAATTCCTGTCACAGCCATATCTCCACCTCCGGGCCGAATATCTTCTTGAGCTGCTCGAACATGGATTCCTTGATGAATGTCCTTGGAGGGATCTTTGCCGTTGCCAGCGCCTGCTCCAACTCGTCAAGCGTCGCGGTCTTTGGCTCGCCCAGCGTGTCGTCCTTCACGCTTGCTTTGCTTATCTGGTCTTTTGCCGCCAGGTCATGAATGATGAACGCTGTCTCGCCAAGAAGCAGCACCTCGCCATAGCGGTCGCCATGGCGCACTTTTATCTTAGCGCGCTCAAGTTCACCTGCCCGCTTGCGCTGCAGATACTCCACCACACCCTTCTCCAGCTGCGCCGCCTGCTTCTTCGCCTTCTCCAAATCAGGCTTAGTGAGCTTTCCGGACTCGTAGTCAGCGACGGCCTTCTGCACATCGCGCAGCGCGCGGGCCTGCTTTGGCTGCATCTTGCCCTTGTGCACAAACGCCTCCTCGAACAGCTGCACAATGGCATCGTCGGGCACATGGTCTATTCCCTCGCTGTGCAAGGCATCGCGCACCATGCTGGCGAGATGGTCGTAGGATCTGGCCACGCTCTCCTTCTCACGCTGCTCCTCTATCTGCGAGAAGAGCTTGCCGACGCGTTCCAGGTAATTGGTCGCGTCGGTCACCATCTGGTCTATCTCCTTTCCGCTCGTCGCCTTCTTGGTGCCATGCTCGATGTCCTTGCGGACCTTTATCTGGTCCCGCAGGATCTTGACCCACTTCTCCTCGAGCATCTTCTCCTTCTTGACAAAGATGTCCTGCATGAGGATAGGCGTCTCCCGGGGCGAAGGAGGTGGGATATCCTTCATCATCAGCGCGGCCTGGCTCGGCGTGAGGATGGCATAGTAGATATCCTCCATGGCCAGCGTGTTCAGGGTCGCCTTGACGCGATTGAGCATCTGGTTGCCCGTGCTCATGAACATATCGATGGCCTCAGGGCTCGGCTTTATCTTGCCCATGCGAAGGAGCTGCTTCCAGGGCATGAAGATACCTCTGTCATAGAACGGGATGCCGTCGCGCAGGAACGTGAACATGACAGGGTTCGCCTCGCGGATGCCGTCCCAGAACTCGGTCAGGATGTAGACCTGGATGTTGAGCTTGTTGCGGATGCCCGTCATCTCACCCGCCTCCATGCCCATGCCGATGATGATGGCGCGCAGCTTGTCCTTGAGCTCAGTGCGCGTCATCTTCTTGACATCGGTGTCGTCGATGACCACAAAGACGTCGATGTCGCTGGACTTGGTGGCCTCACCCTTGACGAGCGAGCCAGCGAACACGTAGCTGACGATATATTTCTCGAACTTGCGCAGGACCATGGTCTTATGGATCTCTGCTATCTTGAGCGCGCTGAGCATACCGGTGTCATAGAACGGACCAGAAGACGCGATGAGCGCGAGCAGGTCGTACTTGGCGTCAAAGCAAGAGCCCCACACCTCAGAGAGCAATATGACCTGCGGCTTGAGGTGCTCGTCCACCTGCTTGGCTATCTCCAGGATGATGGCCTCCAGCTTCCCCTTCAGGTCCTGCTTAGCCATCTTCTGGCTGTCAGAATCGTCGACGAGGATGAGCACGCCGACATCATCGTCTGACGGAGGCTGCGTCGCTGCCTGAGGAGGCACGTTGGGTTGAGGCGCGCTGCCTGCAGGGGGCATCGCTTGCATTGCCTGACCTTGCGGCATCGCACCAGGTGCCGGCTTTGGCATCTTTGGGAGAATGGATATGGCCATGATGTACTGGTCGAACTTCTCGAGCACCTTGCCCTGGAATGTCTTGAGCTTGGCGCGCAGCTCGCGCAGCTTCTCGCGCGCTTCAGGAGGCAATCGCGCTTCTATCGCCTTGAACTGCTCGTCTTCAGGAGAATCTTTGGTCTCTTGCTTTTTTTTCTTTGCCATGAACGTACCCCGTTGTCTGTTGAAATGGAGCGCAGTATAAATGAAATGGAGCGCAGTATAAATGTCTTTTGTCACCGTTCTGGTACGGTATGCGAGGCCAGCGCGTCCTTTTCCGCGAAATGCAGGTTTCCCGGAATGACGAGGCATTGCGGATACGGGCCACTACGTTGCACACTATCCGCGTGGCCTACCCAGATGCGCGCGTCGCTCGTGCCAAGGCCTGCACATACAACGACTTGTGTGTCCTTTTGCAGCAGTCCTTTGCCTGTTTGCTGCTCTTCCTGCAGCAGGGCTTCCACTGCCTCAGCAGCGTCCATATAGCGATCACCATCGAGATCCAATAGCAGCAAGGTGTGCAATCCGATGGACAGGTTCTTCTCCAGCACCTCGTAGGCCGTGCTGTTGGAGCGGGGAGGGAAGACAACGCTTCCCACCTTGCCGAACTTGTATGCCTGCAATCCTGTCTCAGCTACCGCGGTCAGGATGGACGCGCCGTGGATGATGCGACAGGGGATGCCCTGTCTTCGCGCTTCCATGGCCAATTCGATATGCGTCGTCGCAGCAAGCGGGTCGCCGCCGACGAGGATCGCTACATCATCCTCTCTTGCCTTCTCGAGCAGGATGTGAGCGTTCTCTTCGAGCGCGCTCCTGCTCGCTATGATGGGTTTTCTTCCCAGCACTTCTGCCACGGCCTCAAGATCAATGCGCGAGGTGTAGATGTCGCAATAGCACTCACAGGATTGCGCCATCTCTAATCCTTCCAATGATATTCCCTTGTCACCAAGGCCCAGTCCGATCAGATAGAGCATGTTGTTGGCACCTTCATTGGCTG
The DNA here is from genome assembly GCA_001871415.1 of Candidatus Woesearchaeota archaeon CG1_02_57_44. Taxonomy (GTDB): domain Archaea; phylum Nanobdellota; class Nanobdellia; order Woesearchaeales; family CG1-02-57-44; genus CG1-02-57-44. The sequence goes on from MNWW01000058.1 coordinate 53,892, forward strand.
TTGTCTTGTCATGTCAACCCTCTCCTGTATTGCTGCTCATAGGCGATACGCACCTCGTCGAGCGACGCTGCATCGTCGGCGGCACGATCCTCCCTGAGCCTGATCATCCGTGGGAAGCGCAGGGCATAGCCGCTCGCGTAAGACGGGCTCTTCTGTATCTCCTCGAACGCCACTTCCACGACGAGCTCAGGGCGCAGCCATACGGCGCGCCCCTCCTGGCGCTCGATGAGCGGGCGCAATGCCTCTGTTATCGCGGCGAACGTGAGCGTCTCCTCGTCGCTGTCATCAAGCTTCTCCTTCAGGCCGGTGCCTACCTTGCCTATGGCGAGGCAGGTGCCCTGATGCTGGCATGCCAGCGTGAAACTGGTCAGCCACGTGGCGCGCTTTCCTTCACCCCATTCAGCCTCGACGATGACCAGATCAAGACCGTCCATGACGGGCTTCACCTTCACCATGCTTCCCACGCGTGAGCCCGGACGATACGGCGCGTCAAAGGCCTTGAGCATGATGCCCTCGTTATGGGCTGCAAGGGCCTTCTCATAGAATGCGACAGCGTCCTTCTCCTCTGCTATGGTCGTCGCTGTAGCGGCCTGCAGCGGGCCGTTGATGGGAACGAGTTCTTGTACGGCTTTCCGGCGTTCCTGGAATGGCCTGCTGAGCATGCTGCCTTGCCTGTAGAGCACATCAAACACGTGCACCTGCACCCGTAGTCTCCTGACGCTGTCCGCTATCCTGTGCTTTCGCCTGATGCGCTGCGAGATGCTCTGGAACGGAAGAAACGATCCGTCCTGGTCAATGCCCACTGCTTCAGCGTCGAGGATCAACGGTCCCGGCAGGTCTTTTACCATGCTGACGATATCAGGAAACTGTCGCGTCACATTCTCGAGCCGTCGGGTGAAGATGCTCACTTCCTGATGAGGGTCTATATGTATCTGCACGCGGAAGCCATCGTACTTGTATTCTGCCTGGCATGGCAGGCCGACGGAAGCCAGCCCTTTCTCCATGGACTCTGCCTTCTGCGCCAGCATGACCTTCAAGGGTTTGCCGGGCGTGATGTCCATGGCCTGCAGTCCACCGATGCCCCGGGTCCTGGCGACCAATGCAACAGCGGCGAAATCATTGCTCACATCAAGGGCGTGCTGGACTGTGCTGATGATGAGATTGTATGCCTGACGCGCAGCACTCTCGTCGGGCAGGATGAGCAGGGCTTGCGGGTTGTCCCTTGCGATGATGAGCGCATCATCGGCAGTATCGCAGGTGAACACGGTCCTGTTGCCGGAGGTTGGTGTCTTGTTGCCTGATGAATTGTCCTTCGCGTCATCGCAATGCTCGTTACTGTCAAAGAGCCCTTTTGGCATGGGCAGGAACGCCCAGCAGATGGCGTCGCGGATGATGCCTTCGCCGACGCCCATGCGCAGCTGACCTAGCACGAGCCGGACGATATAGCGCGCTTCAGCAGGATCAGCATGGCTGAGCAGTTCTGTTATCAGCCTGACCTTATGGTCGATCGCGCCAGCGCCTTCATGGACAGCAAGCTTGGTCAATGTGGTGTGCACGCGCTGCAGGTCAAGGGTCTCTGCGACCAGCCGTACCTGGGCCTGTGCTTTCGCGAGCTCTTCCGCCACTAACCCAAGGTCGCCGTGCTTTCGCCAACGGGTCTCTATGGCGGCAGGGCTGATGCCATAGGCGGTCTGCAGGGCCTTGATCATGGTGCGATCGCTGACACCTGGCTCCCGGGGGTCAATGAGGCGATAGATGCGGCCCTGCAGCAGCAAGAGGAGCGGCTCGAGCAGGTCAAGGTCGCACTGCCGTATCAGGGCGCTTACCCTGCTAGTCTTCTCCAGGCGTTTTGATGTGGCCTCAAGCGCTAAAAAGCAGGATGCCAACTGGCTGAATCGCATGGAGCAGGGGCTTATCTGGCCATTATTAACTTTATCCCTCTTACCCTGCGGGGTACTGACAGCAAAAGCTTTATAAACCGTTCCCGTTTTCCGCAACGCAGGTTTCGAGGACGATTCTGGGGCTCAGGTGAAAAATCATGGCAGGTGTATACGACGCAGCTCCCCAGGAGCTGATTGCAAAGGCCAGCAAAGAACTGGCCAAGAATCCCGTGTGCAAGGCGCCTGAATGGGCGCAGTTCGCAAAGACCGGGGCGCACAAGGAGCGACAGCCAGACCGTCTGGACTGGTGGCATACGCGCCTCGCGGCAGTGCTTCGCACGGTCTACATGCGCGGTCCAGTCGGCGTCTCCAAGCTCAGCGTCAAATATGGCGGCGCCAAGAACAAAGGCGCGGCGCCCTCCAAGTTCGTGCGCGGCTCACGCAATGTGCTTCGCACCAGCCTGCAGCAGCTTGAGGCGGCAGGACTCGTCGCCCAGGCCAAGACCGGACGTAAGGGTCGCATCGTCACTGCCAAGGGCAAGAGCTTCCTTGACAAGCTGACCAAGGAGTGATGCACATGGCACGAAACAAGCAGACTTCACGAAAAAAGCGCCTGGCCAAGGCAGGTACGCAGACGCGCTGGGCTCCGTTCTGGACAGTCCCAAAGTGCTATGGTACCGGCAGGGCAGTGCATCCAGGACGCCACACGCACGTCAAGCGAAACTGGCGCAGAATCAAGACACAGGCATGATACCCATGGAACGCGCATACAACATCCCTCTCCGGAAATCCTTTCGCAATGCTCCCAAGTACAAGCGCACCAACAAGGCAGTCGCGCAGGTCAAGAACTTCCTCTCCCAGCACATGAAGAGCGATGACATCAAGCTCGGCAAGGAGCTCAATGACAAGCTCTGGGAAAAGGGCATCCAGAACCCTCCGCATCATGTTAAGGTCGTCGTGACCAAGGATGATGAAGGTGTGGTCAAGGCGGAGCTTGAGGGCGTGAGAGCGGCAATCAAGAAAGATGCCAAGCCCACCAAAACAGCCGACAAGAAACCGGTAGCCCATGCGAAGGTCTCCAAGACCGAAATCAAGGACGTCCCTGCAGTCGAGAATCCTGCGTGACACCTGTTCGCTCTTTTTTGAAATTTTTTTTGTAATCTTTCTTTGAGTCAAGTTTATCATGCAACGTGACTGCCAAATTGTGTAACCCGATTGCCTAATCGTGCACCTTGACCGACGCCCTTTCTTAGTAAATCTTATATCCTTGCACGTACACTGCCCTGCGATGCATTACGAAGCAACGGGCGGCGGGCATCTTGGTCGCGACTGGCCTTTCTGCTGGCAGGCGACGTCACCATTCGCGCACCTGATCCTGACGGATGCTGCTGTGCAGGTCAAGGTATGGCCTTTTCACTCCGTGATTCCACTGCGTTCGCTCGTTTCCTATTCCCGATTATCGTCCAGCATGGGGACAGGGTTTCAGCTGCATGCCCAACAGGGATTTCCGCGCATCGTATTCTGGAGTCATGAGCCTGAGAAGACTGAGCAGGCCCTCCGGGCAGCAGGACTCAAGCGGACAGAACCTACTGGCGCGCTTCCCCGTGTGCTTCGGTTGCCACTGGGGCGCGTATTCCTCTGGTATCTGGTAATCCTGCTGGCCTTACTGATTGTATCTATCGTAGCGCAACTTCTTTTCCCTCTGTAGGGTACTGGTGCAGGGTGCTGGTCTATTGCTGCACAGGCCGCACCATCCTGATGGAGGTCCTCAGCAGGGCGAAGATGATGGGGCCCAGAAAGATGCCGATGGCACCGAAGACCTTGAGTCCACCGAGCACACCGACCAGGACGATTGCCGGATGCAATGATGCCCTGTTGCCGATGATGAAGGGCTTGAGCACATTATCGATGGTGCTCAGCAAGGTGATGCCCACCACCAGCAGGCCAATACCACGGCCCCAGAGCGATGGTTGCGTGGTCGTTATTCCCTGCGCTATCATAATCACGCTGATGGGCGCCCAGATGATGGGCGTTCCCACATAGGGTATGAACGCGGCGATGATGGCAATCATGCCCCAAAGGAAAAACGCCTTGACCCCGAATATCCAGAAAAAGAACATGGTCAGCAGTCCCTGGATGAAAGAGACCAGGACATTGCCATAGACGACCGCGTACATGATGCTGGACATCTCCTTTCTCGCGAGGATGCGTTGCTTGTTGCTGAACGGCGCAAGCTTGAAGGTGTGTTCCAGCAGCCGCGGGCCATCGCGCAGGAAGTAGAAGAACAGGAAGACAAACAGGCCGAACTCCAGGAACCGGGATGGCAGGGAGAGGACAAACGAGCGGGTCAACTCGCCGATCGCCTGGGTCGCGCGTTGTGTGATGGTCTGCAGGTGGCCCTGCAGGCCAAAGCGTGCGAACATGTCCGTCACGCCCTGATTGCAGCCCTCGCAGAGCGCAGGCTGGGAAAAGAAACTGATCGCCTCAGCAGCGGCCTGATTCAGGGCAAAGGCGAGCGGGCCGATGATGATTATCAGGGCAGCGATGACAATAATCCCTGCGGACAGGCCTGGTTTTATTTTCTTGCTTAATGAATGATGAATGGGAAAGCAGACATAAGCGAAGATCGCGGCGGTGAGGATGCCTGTCAGATAGGAGCGCACCAGCAGGAACGACAAGATGAGAAATATGGTGAGCAGGATGATAGAAAAGCTGTTGCTCACGGCTTTCCATTGCTTTGTCAGGTGTATCCCCCCTGATATTGCTGGATGAGCTGTCCTAGGTATTGGGCCACCTGCTCTGGCATCTGGATGCCGGTCATCCTCAGCTGTCCTGCCTGGATGGTCCCGGTCTTGGCCAGCCTGTCCGTGAACGTGCGTCTGATTGTCGGGGACTGGAGCTGCTGGTAAGGGTTCCACGCGCGCCCCGGCTCGATGATGATGCCCTGCGGGAAGAACTTATAGGTCATGGCCTTCTTTCTCACTGACGTCCTGACCTGCCATCCGACCAGGGCAATCAAGAGGATGAACGTGACGATATAGACGGTGACGGGGACGGCAATCTGCGCCAGGCGCATGTTCAGGATGAACAGCGAGAAGAACGCGGCGACGAGCAAGGAGAGTTTCAGCCATTCACCAAGGGCGATGCGCCTGGTACTGCTTGCTGTCTCCCACACCTGGCCTGGCTCCATGCACCTGTTGATGGTGCGAGGGTATTTAAACCTTGTGCGATGGTTTTTATGGTGGACGGATATTGTCTTCTTCATGTCGCATTGCTGTGAGCTGGGGGCGAAACTTGACGAAGGGCAGGTGCTGTATCAGACCGATAATTGTTTTGTCGCTCCAGCCCTTGGGCCTATAGGTGTGCCGTATCTGCTGGTTATGACCAAAGACTGCGGGAGTCCTCTTGGCGGGAGAAATGGCATAGGCAGCATGGTTAACGGGCTCATGGACGAATTTGTTGCGGTTCATGGACTCACTCGTCGTGTCATGGAATCCTTCTATGGCACGCCTGTCATCGGATTTGAGCATGGTCCTCACTGTGGGGATCTTCACGGTGGAGGCTGTCTGGATCACGCGCACCTGCACCTTGTCGCGACTGACGACATCGTCGATGAAATCGAGACATACCTACTTGAGCACAAAAGTCCAGGCGATACCTTGGGTGTCTATATGCCTGAAACGCCAAGAGTGACCTACCATTGTCTACGCGACATTCTTCTGGAACCTGAGACCTCATCGCTATATGCTGAATCTTCGGATGGTCAACAGCATGTATATAGAGTGACGTTCAGCATCCCTTCGCAGTTCTGTCGGCAGCTCATCGCAAAGCAGCGAGGCTGTCCTGATGACTATGACTGGGCACTTTCTGAGGGGCGTGACAAGATGCAGCAGACGTATGACGAGCTGGTGGGTAGGTTCTGAGTTCTCTTTATGATGCGTTGGATAAGCTATGGGGCTCTAGCGAAAGAGGTTATTCCTGACCCATCGCGATGGGTTTGCTGAGGTCTACTGCGCCGCATACCGTCCAGCATCGATGAAGAGAGTCTGTGGATCAGACAGCAGAAGGAAATAATAGGCCCGACCGGAATTGCTGGGGGATACTAATAATGGGCCCGACCGGAATGCCGGTGGACATCCACGTGAAGGGCCTTGCCCTTCACTCATCCCACGAGGGATTTCGGCTTTGCCTCATCCCGCGGCTTGCGGTGCTATCGCAGACGGTCTTTGTTGATGGAAGTTGGTTGTTGGATGCAGGGGCAATGCGCAGAAGGAAATAATGGGCCCGACCGGAATCGAACCGGTGACCTCCACCTTGTCAAGGTGGCGTCATAGCCGCTAGACCACGGGCCCACAGCCTCGGGGGAGATTTGCACTCCCGACCTTACGCTTACCAAGCGCACGCTCTACTGACTGAGCTACCGAGGCACCGGGGAAACGCAGTTCCCTGTTGGTTTAAATTATTTTCTAGTGGCGAAGCTCTGGCCTGCCTTTCCTGCTCTGTGGAGGGGGCAAGCAATGAAGCTCCTTCGCATGAGGACCTTGCCGATGCTTTGCGTTGCGCGTCCTGAGGGATTATGCGTTGCATTCCGCTGAGCACACAACCCTGATACTGCGCACATTATCAGTGCAGCTTGCAGACAGCCCTGCTGTCACCTATCCTCTGCTGACCTTGCCAATACCTTATCCAGTCTGGCTGTGGAAGCTTCTTGCATGATCAGCGCAGGTCAATAGCGGCTCTCCTCGAAAACAACGCGGCACTTGGGGCAATGCCACTTGCCATCTGTCGCCTTCTTCATCCTGATGCGGCAACTGAAGCAGAACATCTCCTCTTCGAGCATAACTCCCTCTGCCTCTCCATGAGCGTCAAATGGCATACCAAGGGGTAAATAATATGCGGATTTTATATAAACATTGTGGAAGAATGTTGGTCGTTGCGGGCTATTGCGACGTATTTCGTAACCTGCTGAATTAGCGAAATGTTTATAAAGCACCGTGCCACCAAGGTGGTAAAAAGAGGTGGCAGTCTATGCGCAAAGGTTCACTCAGCTTATCCATAAATGCTATCGTGGTTTTGATACTCGCTGTTGCCATGCTTGGGCTTGGCCTCGGTTTCACCAAGAGCATGTTCTCGAAGATAAGCGAAAGCATTAAGATACCTGCTCCCAATAATCCCGCTACTGAGCAGGACCCTATCGGTTTGTCAGTGAGCAGCGCGGAGTTCAGCAAGACTGGCAATGCGCAGTTAGACTTCAATTTCTACAATGATGGGACGTATCCTGGCCCAACCGGCACAAACGCCGAGAAATTCATTGCAGGTATTGTCTGTTATGATTCAGGTAACACCGCCATTGATCTGATTGGCAATTCCGGAGGCGCATTGAATGTTATCACATCCGCACAAGATGTACCTATTGCATCGTCTGTGACCTTTTCTATATTGTTTCCCAAAGACATGATGAAACCTGCAGGACTCTTGAAGCCTGGAAGCTATGTGTGCAAAGTCGGTGTCTGCGCTCAAATGGGAGCGAATGCGCCAGCTGGTTGCGGTCGGGCAGGGTCTGGAGGAACAGCATTCTCCAAGAGCAAGCAGATGACAATCAAGGTGAGTTGACATGAAAAAAAAAGGATCATTAAGTCTGTCCATCAATGCGATTGTCGTCTTGATACTGGCTGTCGCCATGCTTGGCCTCGGCTTGGGATTCACCAAGACCATGTTCTCCAAGTTTGGATCTCAGTTCAAGATAGATGCCCCCAGCAATCCGGCTACGCTGGAGGACCCAATATCACTTCCTGAGAATACCGTGACTATCAGTTCTGTTAAGGAGACTCGTATGGATGTGAATTTCTATAGCAACAACGGGGGGAATATAGCGCCCACTATGTCATGTGCTTGTGTGAATTCAGCTGGAGCGGCTCCTACTAGTGGAACTGCTTTGGCTGCGCTGGCTACGAATCCGACCTACTTTATTTCTGAAATCCTCAACCCTGGTGAGCAAAAAGGATTCACCATCATCATACCACCACAGACTGGTGCTTCTGGCAGCAGTTGCCTTTGCACCGTCAGTTTTACAGACGGCTCTGCAAAGAAATCCAAACAGATAACCCTTAACATCCAATAACGAGGTGGAGACTCATGAAAAAGCGGCTGACACAAAGCGAAGAGTTCGAGATAATGAAGCTTGTCCTGGACAAGTTCCTGTGGCTGGGCTTTGCCATCATGGCCTTCGGGCTCTATCAGGCGTTCACCGCGTCGGTGCAGACCGGATTCGCGTGGATTGTCGCAGGCGCCGTGGTACTCATCCTGTTCATGGTGCTCATCGTGCGCGAGTATGAGATCATCGCGTAAGACCCATGGCACTGGGCAAGCGGGGCATTGAGCTTTCTGTTAATTTTATTGTCATGCTCATCATAGCGATAGTCGTGTTCTCGCTTGGCCTGAGCGTCACCTTCAAGCTCATCGGCAAGGTGCAGAAAGTATCAGACGCCGTCGACGCGAGCACCAAAGCTGACATCGAACGGCTGCTCGTCAGGAGCAACCAGCGCACGGTGCTGCCGTTCAACAACAAGGCAGTGCGCATCGGCGAGGATGCAACATTCAATCTTGGCATCAGCTATAATGGAGGAGAGACGACAGAGCGCTTTGGGATCAAGGTGGCGTGCAAGAGCTTTGTCGCATCGGGGGGTTCATCCGCTGCGTGTCCTGGCGCAACCACTGCGCCATCTGTGCAATTCATCCCTGAGACCTCCATCAAGAACAATGCCTTTGACGTCGTGAAGCTGTTGTTCGTCACCAAGGGAAGCGGCTTTCGTGCCAGTCCCGGGACCTACTACTATGTCGTGCAGGTAGGACAGTGCAATCAGGATGGTACGGGCGTTACTAACTCCTGCGCACCATTCACATCCAGCACCAACATCCAGGGAACAGGGGTTCCTCCCTGGGGCGCCTACCCGCCATCGCATCAGATAACGCTGACCGTGAAGTGATGCGCTTCTGTTATCGGTGTGCG
>MNWW01000058.1:62793-76327 GCA_001871415.1 Candidatus Woesearchaeota archaeon CG1_02_57_44
GCGGTGCATTCAATGCAGTGGGTCTTGGTCTGGTTGAACCTGCATACGGCGTTGTGTCCTGTTATACCATGCACAGGTCATTCTGGTTTCCCAAGGTTACGTCACGTTGGTGGCGCTGGTCGCGCTGGCATTCTGCTGTGGTCACTGGCTGAGGGTCAAGGTATGCGGCTCCTGAGCATGAGCGCCCCTGATCAGTGGCTTGACACTGTGCCCTGCGCAGCGGGAGCGCGTGGCTATGCGTCGGGTAGCATCAGCTTACGGCATGTCCAGCAGCTCCTTGGTTTAACCCTGTCCCACGCGCAGCAGCAGGACGCCCGAGCGTGCTGACCATTAGAGGTCCCTGCAGAAGGTGACGCCAGGAGCATTTGTCACGTGTCTTGACTGCACTGTTCCCCAGCAAGGTTTATAAGTTCCATTGCCCCCAACAGTAAGCATGCGCATGCCGTTCGGCTCTCCGGCCATGAGCTTTGGCAAGCTGGTCATGATACTCGTCGCCTTATTCCTGCTCTGGTATGTCACCTTCTTCTCCCTCAATCACGTGTCCGGCAAGATATTCCCCTCTGATGACCTGCGCGCGAAAGCAGTCTCCAATACGCTCTCGCTGCTGGGCAATGGGACGAGTGTCATCAACAATGACCTGGTCAGCATCTCTGCTGGGCAGAGCGCGTATCGGGTCTTTGCTGTGCATAATCTCATGGACAGCCCCAAGGAATTCCGACTCGTCGTCTGCTATCCACAGACCGGCGCGTGCATGCCGGGCGCAAGGTTCCCTGCTAAGCTCCCGGTTATCTCGTATGATGCTGACACTCCGCTTGTCGTCGACAAGCAGGCATTTGTCATCGATATCAACGGCTCTAACACCTTCGGTCTCTTCACCTTTGAGGTCTATGCTGAATACGACGCTGATGACGGACCAGAAAGGGACTGGCAGGTGTATTATCCCAAGCAGGTGCTGACAATCGGGGTGACGTAGGTAGTTCATTGAATACATGATTGAACAGAATCAGAGACAGTATTTTGGCGCCTGTTTGTTCTGCGCAGCATCGCGCTGAGGGGTAAGATGTGGATCTTTTATCGTACGCAGGCCGCCTGTGGCATGGGCGCAGAAAACAGCAGCTAGTGATGCGCTGCTCTCGCGTTCAGCAACCCGCAATCAGGTCATTCCTGTTGTTTCTCGTCGACGCTCGCTTCTTTCTTCACAGCGAACTCGCCTTCCTGCTTCATGCGCAGGTACTGCTCCCTTGTCATGGTGCTCGTCCTGATGCAGGAGTTGATGATGACATTCTGCTGGCGGCTCCAGTCCTTATCATCATGCGTTCTCACATACTCGGCCCAGAGGTCTATGAATTCATCCTTATTCATATTCACACCTTTCGGTACGCTTTCGCCAATCCTTCCAGCACATCTGTCCCCGCGTAGCCAGCAAGTATGTTCAGCCGGTAGTCAGCGCCCACCAGCATGCCCGCGGTCGCCCCGACAATGGCTGATGCGACCAGTGTCAGGATGTAATAATCTGTGGAGAACTTCCTTTTCGCGCGCGTGGCTTTCAGGATGCCCACGCAGGATCGGGTAATGCCGCCGACAAGTCCCATGGCTGCCGCACTGAGCAGGGTCATTGCTCTGTGGGAGCGCCTGGAATTAATAAATTGAGTGATTGGATGCGAATGGATCAGGCATTGTGCGTCCTGCTGCGATGCGCGGGGCAGGGGTAAGGTATGGAGCTGCTGAATATGCTGTCCCTTGCGAGGTTTGAGCGTCAATAGTGGGTGCTGTATGGTTCTGGTGCCTGCGCGAGAGGCAGCAATGCTAGGTGCTCTGCGCAACACGGCGCATGAAGAATCAGGCATGGGTGCGCAATATGGTGGATTGGCTATCATGCGCAGCTGCTCACGGACTTACCTTAAAGGCACTGCTACAGCAGCTATGAAATGGAAAGGAAAAACAGAACAAGGGGTGCTGGTCTCTTACTTGTCCGCCGCAGCCGCTATCTTCGCGAACTGCTCAGCGTCGAGAGAAGCGCCGCCTATCAGGAAACCATTGATGACCGGCACTGCCAGCAGCTCTGCGGCATTGTCCGGCTTGACCGAGCCGCCGTAGAGCAGACGCACCGCGATATCCTGATAGAGGCCTTCAAGCACGTGCTTGATATAGGACATGGCATCATCCGCCTGCTCAGCAGTTGCTGTCTTGCCTGTGCCGATGGCCCAGACCGGCTCATAGGCGACGGTCAGCTTCTTCATGTCATCCGCCGAAACGCCCTTCAGACCGTTCCTGAGCTGGTATTCCAGCACCTGCTTGGTATGGCCAGCATCGCGTTCTTCAAGGGTCTCGCCCGCGCAGAGAATTGGTTTAAGACCTGCGTGCAACGCTGCTTTTACCTTGGCGTTGATGGTATCGTTCTCTTCGTGGAATATGTGCCTTCGTTCAGAATGGCCGAGTATCACATACTCACAGCCGATATCCTTGAGCATGCCGGGCGCTATCTCGCCAGTGAACGCGCCTTTCTCTTCCTGGTGCATATTCTGTGCTCCCAGGGATACCTTGGAGCCTTTCAGCACGCCTGCAACAGGGTACAATGCAGTAAAAGGAGGGCAGATGAGCATTTCAGCTTTTGATTTTATCTTCTTCACGGCCTTTGCCAATTCAATGGCTTCGGGCACGTTCTTGTGCATCTTCCAGTTTCCCGCTATGAGTGTTTTCACTGTTTCACCTTTGATAATGAAAAGAAGAAGGAAAAAAAAGCGCCAAAGGCGCTAGTCTTACGCACTCTGGACAGTCACGACGCTCTCCGTAACGGTTTGCGTCTTGACTTCGCTTCCAGACAGCACTTTGCTACCAAGGGCGTTGGCCTGAGCCAAAATCTTGGAGGCAACGACCGTATCGTCAGCTGACATACCGGCCACCAGCAGAGCTACCTTGCCCTTGCCAGTGTCGTACAGCTTGATGATGGCCTCGCCGTCCTTGAAGCCCTCAGCGCAGTTCTCTGGGTTGTTGCGCAGCTTCGCAGCCACGGTGTTCACGCAGGGGCCGCCAACCACGATGAGGTTGGAGTCCTGGTAGCCGCTCAGGACAGTGGTGTCCAGAACAGCCGCGCCTACCTGCACCCTGTTGGTGTCATAGTAGGTGCCACCAGAGCTTGCACCGCTCGTTGACGCAGTCGAATCCACAGGCGCCAAGAAGATGTTGGCGACCATCTGGGTGTTCGGATAGTATATCTCTGCGTCGTAGCTGTCGGTGTCGGTCTTGATGAAGGTACCGTAGTTGCTGACGAGCTCGTACTTGTTGCTGTCTGAGGTCTGCACAGAGGATGTCGCGTTGACAGCCACGGTGCTGATTCTCATGTCGTTGTCGGAGTTCGCGTTGTTGTACGTGATAACCCATCCAGCGTCGTCTGCCCATGAGGGAGTACCAGACCAGTCGTTATAGGAGGTCTCCTCGGTCAGATTGACCGTGATGTTGGTGTCTCCCAGATTGGTCAGGTCGATACCGCCTGTGGAGTTGATGCCGTTGATGGCAATCTTGGCTCCGCTCTTGGTATAGACATAGTTGACGTTCGCCGGGCTCACGGTCGCGGTCTCTGCACCGAGCAGGGGCACCGTAAAGGTGAAGGTCTTGCCTGCAAGGGTGTAGGTTGCTGCGCCGCTCGTCACGGTTATCTTGTCCGTGGTCTGGCCGGTCGCGTAGTCATACAACTTGATGTACGCCTCTGTCGAGCTGTTATAGACCTTGTCCAGGCGCATGATGTACGAGTTGCCGTCCGCGTCCACGATGAACGCGTTCTTGTTCCCGCTTGCGCCACTTATCGTCGCACCGCCCAACAGCAGCAATGGATCGTTGTTCGCGACAACGGACACGCCCGTTCCATCGCCTGAGGTGTTACCCTCTGCGATGCGCAGACCATTATAGGTGTTGCCATCCTTGTTGGTGAAGGTCAGCTTCAGGTATGGGTCAGCTGTATCCAACTTGATGACATCCCTGCTCGCGTCCATGAGCTCCGGGGTCAAGCTTGCGAAGAGCAGCTTGAATGTCCCGAACACCGGATCCACGAACTCCTCACCGACTTTGGTGTAGTCGCGCGTGTTGCTGTCAACTTCGACATTCCTTGGCTGCACATCGATCTCGATCTGGGAGATCTTGCCGCTGCCCGCAGTGATGGTCACTGTGGTTCCGGAGATGTCTGACGTAGACGTGCTGCCGACCTGGACAGAGTTGCCGTTCTCAAGCACTATTTTCTCAGAGCCGATAAACAGCCTGACAGCAGCGCTTGGCGTCGGGACGGTGGTCACGAACACGTCGTTGACATAGACCTTCTGGCCGCCAATGGTGTAGGTGTTAGCCTTGGAGACTGACTTGGTCTCGCCATTGATGGTCAGGACAGCTGTGCCTGCGTCGGAGTTGGCTCCGGAGACACTGATGTCCACTGGGGTCCCAGACATGTCCACGGTCGCTGACTCGCCTGCGGTGAAGACCTGGTCGAGGGCAGCGCTGTAGAGGGTGACCTTGGTGGAGGTGACCTCGCCAGACGTGCCGGACACGGTGTAGGTCTTGCCGAACAGGGTTATCTGCTCGTTGTCAGCCAGGGTCAGGTTCGTTGCCTGCGGGAAGATGACCTTCATCTTGTAGCCATCGTTGCTAGCCCAGTTGACATAGACGAACGGGTCGTTGCTGTCATCTGTGCTGACGTCGCCGAATGCGACAGATCCGCCAGGCAGGACAATCTGCTGGTTGTAGGTGTAGGTGCCATCCTCATTGGTGACAGTACCTGACTTGAGCAGGGTCGGCATATCGCTTGAGGTGACGACCTGCTTGGTCACATTGATGTCATCGCCCATATAGATGTCACGGCCGGATGCTGCCATGCTCACGCCGTTGTCAATAGTCACTGCACCGGAAGATCCGGGCAGGTCCTTTGCGACGCGGGAAGCAAACTGCAGGCTGTTGGCGATATCAATCGCGCCGATAACATCAGGGGTCTGCGCCTTCGCACCAATAACAATCTTGGTGTTAAACTTACCATCCTTCACGAACGGCGACGGATAATCAGACAGATCCGCTGCCATCGCGCCGAAGATGGTAGCACCGAGCATGGTCGCGCCAGCTCCAATTGCCACGATCTTTTTCATGGCTTTTTGCACTTTCATTCAAACACCTCCGTGTTTTCCTTGGGCATCGATAGACTCTGAGCCTAACCGGCACAGGTCCATTGGGCCTGTAAAACCAACCATCGTATATAAAACTATCGGTGGTCGGTTTTCTCGACGACAAACCTCTTTTTGGGAAGTCTGTCGGCCCCCCTCAGAGCAGTCAAACTCTGAAGGACTGCACAGGATTGACGCTGGCTATTTTTAATGGTTTCGCAAATGCCCTGGCAGCGCATGGTTCCTGTTATGCCGGATGGGGTCAAGGTCGTTGTTGGCAGGGGTTAGGGGGCACTCTTAACTATTGGGTGGTAAAATGGTGGGGGTGGGGGGGCATTTATAAACCCTTATATACTCTATTTTGGATGTTGGGATTTTGTTTATAAACTGGCTTGTTTCTCGGCCGAGAATAAGCGGTTCTTGGTTGCTGTTTTTATTGGCTCTGACGGCGGGTCTCTGGGTTGATTACCCCAACCATTATGGCGTTTCAAGTAGAACATCTTTTGCAGCGGCTTCGCCGCCAGTCTTGTATTGACGATTGTCGTCCATAAGCGTGCATACCTGGGGCTCATCGATTCTTTTTGGAAAATCCGTAGACATGCCAAGGGCATGTTGAGGCCCTGAACTTCGTTCATGAGGATCGATCCAAAACAAGGTCAATGCACGCTGTCGCAGGGTTGCCCGGTCTTGCAGAACAAGGTTTTCATTGATTTAAAAAGCATGCGGGGAGCAGGGTTCGAACCTGCGTAGACGCTAGGCCAACAGGTCCTAAGCCTGTCCCGTTTGACCACTCCGGCATCCCCGCGCAGGAGCGCGGGAAAGCGCCGCGCTTTTAAAAACCACCGGGTCGCTGCTCAGGTCCCGAACACGACCACTGAACCCTCAGTGGACTGGTTGCCTGTGTCAATGGCGCGTACAGTATAATTATACAGGCCGCTTGTGAACCTGAACACGGACTGCTCCCATTCGCAGGTCGGCTGGTCAAAGCAATCTTTCCTGGCAGTCACCTGCTTTCCGCCATTGGTGTACAGGCGCAGCTCAGCTATGCCATCAGGGTCCGTCGCTGTCGTGTTGATGATGCTCTGCCTGGCAGCCTGGTAGATGGCATTGACCGTCACTATGCCACTGCCCTCTGCTGGTGGCGTTGTCTGGGCAGGAGTTGTCGGCTCTGGCTCGGTCGGCGCTGGAGCAGCAGCGACGCAGGCTCCGTCTTCGCATACCTCTTCACAGGCCTGCTCTGTCTGCACCGGCGCGCTGTACTGGCAGGTCCATTCCAGCACATGCGTATCGTCCACACAACTGTCGGTCCGCAGGAACTGCTCGCCGTCCTGCTCTCCACGCACCGTTCCCTGCACCAGGATGTCCACACCGTCGCTGTCAGCGCAGGTGTTCGTTGGCAGCGGCGTCACGGTCGTACCGCTATCATCAGGCGCCGCAGCCGGCGGGTGCGCTGGTGCGGCGCAGGCAGTGAGCACAATAAGGAATATGGCAAGGTAGTAGGGTTTCATGGGTAACGGCCTCCGAAAAAATCAGGCATCTTCACCTATATAATACTAACGTCGCTGACCAGCCCAAGACCTCAAATGCCGAATGTTTCGCAGACGCGCACATACGCTTCCTGGCTTCGCTCACGGTCATACGCGCCTGCCACTGAAATGACTTTTTGCCTATGTGGTTGGGGAATGTGGCTCGTCAGGGCTGGACTGAGCAGGTACTGGCAGAACTGGGTCACATTGGCTGGTCTTTCTACTTTTCGCGCGCGCTCGAAATCCACGAGAACAGGCACGGGGCAATTATCTCTGCTATTCTCTATGATAATATGCTTTGACGGATGATTCATCTCCTGTTTCTGGATGCCTGCCTTGTCTAGCACCAGGCATTGCTCCATGACCCTTTTTATCAGTCGCTTCTTTTCAGCTTCTGTCGTTGTCGTCAGCCAGTCTTCAAACAGGGGGCCGGATACCAGCTGCATGATGACATATCCTTCCCCGTACACAAGCAGCTTTGGTCCTATGCACAGACGGTTGACCTCTGCAAGCATCATCGCTTCGTGTCCGGTTGTATCCTTGCAGTCAAGACGGGGCACCTTCGCCACTGCATGCATACCCTTCCAGGTTCCCTGATAGACGATGCCTCTTCGTCCTTTTGCCAAAACCTTGGCATCCTCCAGCCCTGCCTGCGTCGCATACTGCCGCATGAGGGTCACGGGGTCGTGCCAAAGCCGGATGCACCGTAGCTCCTCAAAAAACACCTTCTTTCTCGCGACGACCTGCGCGAGCAGGCCATGCTTTCGGGCAATCGCGTGGACGCTGCACCTTGTCTGAGACGAACAGATAACGAGCGCGCTGCCCCCCGGCGAGGTCGCTTTCAGGTAGGGGTGTAGCTGCTCGATGAATCTTGCCAGCAGCTCGCAGCCGGACGGCCCACCGTCGAGCGCCTGGTCAGGATATTGCTCATCCGCCGGCAGGTATGGCGCGTTGAAGATGACTAGGTCGAATCTTGCCTCGTGCCTGTTGAGCAACGCGCGCAGCTCCTTTGGGAGTCGTCGCATGCCTTCCACGTCAAGGAAGGAAAACAAGTCGCTCTCGATGAACCAGGCATTGTCCGGGGCGTTCCTGCTCGCATGCGCTATTGCCTCGGGATTGGTGTCCACGCCTATCACCGCATCAGCGGTCTTTGTCGCGGCGTGCGCAAGGTATCCTGAACCCGTGCCCATGTCCAGCACAAGACCTTTGCAATACCGGCGCATGGCCTGCTCGAGCAGGAAGGTGTCCTCTGCTGGCTGGTAGACGCTCATGCCATCCTGCTGAACAGGCAGTTCAGCAGCGCGGCGCTTGCCGAGTAGGTCGCGTGGGCGCCAGAGAACGAGAGGTTCTGCACCAGTGTGGCTCCTGCCAATGGCAGATCAGAGAGGTAGTAGATCATGCCCGCTTCGCTTCGGCCATGCTTTCGCAGGGCCGCGAGGAATGGTCCTGCTTCCATCTCCACAAAGGAGATGTCCTTGAGCGCGCTCGCCTCCAGGTAGAGCCGGTTCATGATGATGGTGCCCTTGCTGGAGATGCCGGTCACGCCGAGGAAACGCTGCTGGTAGACGCCGCCGGTGAAATGCTTGTCCTCGATAAGATTGCTGACTTGTCTGTCCTGTTCATTGTCGTCGCTGTCATCGATTATCCTGGCAGGCACCATGTGATCGCCAACCTCTCCCTTGAAACCGCCCGCCTTTCCCAGGACGAATACGTCCGTTACCCTGAGACGCTGCATCAACGCGTCCAGCATGTATCTTGCCTGCAAGCCAAAGGGGTAGTCAATATTGACGATGGCATATTCTGCCAGTTTTTTCGGTGGGATGTTCCAGAACGCTTCGAGCAGACGCCTATCCAGGCGCCGGTCAATGAGCTTGGCAGGGTCCATGACCTGAAAGGAGACATTGGCGCCGGTGAGGTCCTGGCACGTTGTGATGCCGCAGTTTTCTTCCCAGGCAAGCCGTTCATCGTAGAGTTTGTGGTGCGCGATGTATTTCTTGGATACATAGTAGAGGAAGTCGCGCTTGCTGGACTGGCGCACCCGCCTGTTTGTCACCTGGTCCAAAAGCTCAAGCAGCATAGGGTCCTTGGTCTCGTGAATGAAACTGACCAGGCGGTTCTCGATGCTAAAGGCGAATCCTGACAACTGATTCGCTATGCTGTGCATGTTGCTTGAGATCAGCAGGATGTTTCTTTTCTCCAGTCCCTGGCCTTCAAGGGTTCTGGCCACCTGCTCAGCAAAGCGGGTAGTCAAGGCCTCAAATGGTTCATTGCTCTTGATTATCGATGGGTCCAATACCAAGGTCGTGTCCCTGTGCGTCTTTCGTATCTCTTCCAGTATGGTCAGGGAATCGCGATGCAGCGCGAGGTCCAGGCGCACCATGGCGTCCTCATCAATACCCAGTGCTTGGCTAGCAGCATCCCAGGAAAGCTCTCCTTCCAACCTGGCCAGCATGCGGTGTATCTTGTTCCACTCCACCTGCAATACTGTGCAGTTGCTGACCACATCATGGATATCCGACCAGGAACGCGCGATGATAGTCAGAGGGTCTTGCTGCCAGCACGCGCGACGCGCACGGGTCTCCACCAGAGGAGCGTCTTTCCTGCTGCTGGCGATGTGGATGCTCGCGCTGAAGAACACCTGGCGCGGCAGGCGAAAGCAGCAGTAGGTCAGCGCGTCAATATCGAGCATCTGCTGTCGCGCCTGGCGGTGCAGCAAGGGCTCGAACTTACTGTGTGTAGCGATGATATCTTTGATATGCACTTGTCCATTGCGGGAAAAATCAGACTGGTAGCTCTTGACATGCATCTGCAGACGTTTCATGTCCCAAGAAGCTTGCGGTGCTATAAAAAGGTTACAATGCTGCTGCACCTCCTGCCGGGAGTTCTGGCGCCCGCTACAGCATCACCTCGCCGCCGTCCACGACAAGGGTCTGGCCTGTCATGAATCCCGCAAGGTCTGATGCCAAAAATCCCACCACCTTCGCGACATCAAGCGGTTCGCCGATGCGCTTGAGCTGGTTACGCTTACGGAAATATTCTCTTGCATTATTGTCCGCGAACTGGTCGAGCATGTCTGTCTCGACAGGCCCTGGAGCCACACAATTGACCCTTATCTCTGGGGCCAGCTCACGGGCAAGCGACTTTGTCACGGCGAGGATGCCTGCCTTGGATGCTGCGTAAGATACGCCCAGCCAAGTACCCCTGATGCCTGATACTGATGAGATATTGACGACACAACCCTTCGCCTCGCGCAGATGGGGAGCTGCCGCCTTGCACATCAGCACCAGTCCTTTGAGGTTGATGTCTATGCTGTCCTGCCAGCCCTGCTGGGTGAGTTCCTGGATGCGCTCCTTGTGCAGCACACCTGCGCTGTTGACCAGCACATCAAGACCGCCCATATACTCTGTCGCTTCTGCGACGGCTGCCTGGATGTCGGGTTCGCTGCGGACGTCGCAGGGGCAGGAATCGGGGAAGTGGCCGGGGGATGTGCTCTGATTGCGGCCTGCGTCCTTGCTGTCAGCGGTTGCCGACGAGTCGGGGAGGGTCTGATGGTACGTGAAAAAGACCGTCGCGCCCTGAGACGCACAGAACTCCATGATAGCCTTGCCGATGCCGCGGCTACCCCCTGTCACCAGGATGCGTTTGCCCTTAAGCAATGATGATACCATGGTTTCCTGAACTCCTTCATCCCTGCTGCTCTGTCCTTCTCTTCGAGCCTGTTGTTATGTCGGCCTTATCCATTGGTTGATCCATCCCCGGAGCTATCGCAGGCTCTTCTTGATGAGCTTGAGCAGTTCATCGTGCATGACGCCATTGGACGCCACGACCTGTTTGCTCCTCTGATTGATAGGCTTATCTGCGAAGTCTGTCACCCTGCCTCCGGCACGCTCGATTATCAATGCCGCTGCCGCGTAGTCCCAGTAGTGCTGCTTGACCTTGACGCTCGCGTCATAACGGCCGGCAGCTACATAGCAGAGCTCAAGCGTCATGCTCCCGGTGTCACGGATGCGCTTGCAGCTGCTGTTGATGGGGCCAACGTACTTGCTGTACTTGAGGATGTCCTTATTCGTGAATCCTGCCGCTATGCTGATCAGTCCGTCCTTAAGCTTTCGCTCAGAGACGCGCAGTGGCTTGCCGTTGAGCATGGCTTGTCCTTCTGCATCAGCGCTGAACAGCTCTTTATGCAGCGGGTCATAGACCACGCCGACAATGACCTTGCCATCTTGCTCGAGCGCGATGCTGCAGCAGAACCAGGGAATGTGCCTGGCGAAATTCGCGGTGCCGTCAATGGGGTCGACGACCCAGCGGTACTTTTTTGCGCCGTTATCCTTGCTCTTACGTGGCTTTGCCTTGCTGACGGTGCCCTGGCGGATGCTCCCTGCCGCAGACTCCTCGCCCAGGAACTGGTGGGCAGGATATTTCCGCTTGATGATGCTCCTGATGAGCGCTTCCACATCCTTGTCTGTCTGCGTAGCGACCTCGCGATGGCTCTTGTACCAGGCATGACGCTTCTGCTCATAGCGCTGGAAGATCAACGCACCTGCTTCCAAGGCGGCCTGCTCGGCTGTCTCCCTGAATTGCCTGACGCTCATCGTTCAAACACCTTCCGGCCACCGAAGGCTGCTCCTGATTCCTCTTCAATCCTGAGCAGTTGATTGTATTTCGCTGTACGCTCGCCTCTCGCTGGCGCTCCGCTCTTGATCTGGCCCGCGCCAAGTCCGACCACGAGGTCCGCGATGAAGGTGTCCTCGGTCTCGCCCGAACGATGGGAGACCATCACGCCCCAGCCAGCGTCAAAAGACTTGTTGGCCGCGGCAATGGCCTCGGTCACAGAACCAATCTGGTTGACTTTGAGCAGCAGCGCGTTGCAGGCATCATTGTCCATGGCCATGGCGATGCGCTCCGGGTTGGTCACCAGCAGATCGTCGCCCACAATCTGCAGCTTTGGCAGCTTCTGGCGTATGAGTTTCCACCCTTCGAGGTCGTCCTGGTCAAAAGGATCCTCCAATGAGATGAGTGGGAACGTCTGCGCCATGGCCTGATAGCGGTCAGCAAGCTCGCCCGCGCTCAAGGAAGTGCCTTGCACCAGGTACTTGCCCTCCTTGAACATCTCAGATGACGCAGGGTCCATGGCAATCATCATCTTATCCTGCAGACCAAGCTCCTCTATAGCTGCTGTCAGGAACTCAAGCGGCTCCTCGGGCCTTGCCATGGGAGGCGCGAATCCACCTTCGTCACCCACATTCGTGGAGTTCTTGCCATACTTCTTCTCCAGAAGCCCTTTGAGGTGATGATACGTCTCTGCGGCCATGCGCAGCGCCTCAGCAAAATTGTCAGCGCCTGCAGGGACCAGCATGTATTCCTGCATGTCCAGGTCATTGCCCGCGTGCACGCCACCATTGATGACATTCAGGCAGGGGACGGGCATCAATGCTTTTCTGCTGCTGATGTCCTGCACATGCTGATACAGCGGGACGCCCTTCTGCATCGCCGCCAGCCTGCAGCAGGCCATAGACGCGCCGAGGATGGCGTTCGCTCCCAGAGCGCTCTTGTTCTTCGTCGCGTCCAGGGTGAACATGGCATGGTCGATAGCGCCCTGGTCCTTCGGATCCAGGTCTGCGAGCGCTGGTGCTATCCTGTTGTTGACATTGGCCACCGCGGTCCTCACGCCTTTGCCGCCGTAGCGCACGTCCTTGTCGCGCAGCTCCAACGCCTCGTGCACGCCGGTGCTCGCCCCGCTGGGGACAATCGCTCTTGCGCGATTGGTGCCATCTGATGCGTCCACTTCTACTGTGGGATTGCCGCGTGAATCAATGACTTCTCTTGCCTTCAGGTTTATTGCCATGGCAAGAACTGCCGGGCGGCGAGTATAAGAATTTTTTGGGCAACAGGGCAGGGCTGGCAGTGCGCAGCTATCCGATATAGCTCGTGCTCCTCGGGCTGCTGCCTGCTGGCGGCTGCTGGGACATCTGCTCGGCCTTCATTATCTCCTTGTCTATCCTGCGTATCTCCTTGTTGAGGTCCTTGAGATTGACATCCAGGTTCAGCTTGGTCGCGAGCAGCTTGATGACGGCTCTTGCTTCCTTGAGCCCCACATACATGGGATGGCCGAAGGTCTCTGCCAGCAAGGCGACGGCTGGTATCTTTCGTCGCTGTCCAAGGCCAAGAAGCATGCCAGACACGCCGATGATGGGGCCGACCACGCCGTAGATGTCTGTCCTCGCCTTAGTGTCTTTGGTGAACTCCTTCACTGCCTTGGCATTGTTGCCCGTACAGTAGATCTTGGAGTTTGTGGGTACTTCCTGCAGGCCGATACCGCCGATGGTGATGATGCGCTGGCCATCGAAGCTTCCGAACACGTCGAGCACCTTCTCACAGAAATGATGGGCGGATATCTCGTCCGGCGGCTGCACATCGCCGCAGAGCAGCAGCAGATCCTGCCTGCCGTTCTTCTTGTAATACAGTTCTATCTGCGGCATCTCGATGAGGTTCTCCTCATTGACATACACGCTGTGGCTCATGCCCTCGGCGAAAAAAGAGCAATACTTCTCCGCCCTGAGCTCGTCGATAAGGTAATCGACGGCTATCTTGCCGACGTTGCCGATGCCTGGGAGTCCCTCTATCAGGATGGGCCGCTTCAGGCGCGGCTTCGTCTTCTTATCCTCTATCGTCCATGTCAAGAACGGGCCCGGAGGGATTTGAACCCACGGCCTTCCGGTTAAGAGCCGGACGCTCTGGACCAGGCTGAGCTACGAGCCCCTGTTATGCGCAAAAATTGGCAGGGGATATTTAAGTGTTGCTGGTGATTATGTGTTGCTGGTGATTATGTGTTGCTGGTGATTATGTGTTGCTGGTGATTATGTGTTGCTG
>MNWW01000058.1:76333-130482 GCA_001871415.1 Candidatus Woesearchaeota archaeon CG1_02_57_44
ATTATGTGTTGCTGGTGATTATGTGTTGCTGGTGATTATGTGTTGCTGGTGGTCCTAGCAGAACCCTCTTGGGCCTATGGGCGTCAGCGGTGCCGCAGGCGCTGCCTGCGAAGAGAAGCGGAGCTTTGCCACTTCATCACGGAGCGCATGATATTGCACTGTGGGGGGCATATCCGGGATAGAGGTCCCTTTGGGTGCTATGGCCTCATAGCCCACATCCATGTATCCAAGCACAGTCGATATCTTCGGGAACTGGCGGAATTCGCAGGCAACCATGGCGCTCTCCAACCCTTCGCTCCTCATGGTTGACAGGATATTGATGGCGAGGGTGAGACCTCGTACCTCATGCAGGTGGCAGTACTGGTCGAGATGCTGGATAGTATCATGCTGGATTGTCTTGATCCGGGAGAGGTCTTCTATCGGCCATGCGCGCCCGGTCGCCTCCTGCAGGAATTGCACTGCGCCATCGTTGCCGGCGAGGCCAAGGGTCTTTTCCAGCTGGCGCAAGGTGGTGTACAAGGCCTTGCTCTCCATCCCCACGATGTGTGCGTCAGGTCCGATCACCGCGGCAGAAGCCAGCGAGGTAAGCGATGCTTCATCCGGCCAGTCATCCAAGTGGCGGCACAGGTATGACCAGCGCTTTGACGCGCTTGCCGGCCTGCGCAGCTCACTCATCAGCTTGTGGGCCTCTGCCACATCAGTATCGGACAACAAGTACTGCCCCTGCTCAGTCATGCCTTCCATGCCCAGCAAGCGGGTGCCCTGCTCGTACGCGTCCACCATGGACTCGACCTGGGCAAGGCGGTCCTGTGTGCGATGTCTGCTCTGCGGGTCGTAGAGGAATATGCCGAGGGATTCAGCAGGTGTCTGGTACTGTGAAGCAATGTATGTCGGTGATGGTTCATCGAATCCTCTGAGCCAGCTGATGGCGCCCATGGATACGATGGTGGCTGCAACAGCTCCTCCGAACAAGAGATCCATCAGAGCAGTCCTGCGTGGAACGGGGTTAGCACATTCCATGGTTTCTGCCAGAGCATCAAGACCCTCGGCCAGACCGCCCGTGTCTGTCATTGGCACAAGGAATAAATTCCCGTATTTAACCTCCACGATTATTATAGGAGCAAGCATGCCTGCTCATCATGGTGTCTGTGGACAGAGGCCGGAAGCGAATGACACGGTGTGCTGATGGCGGCTGTGCTGATGGCAAGCGGGATCTGAGCGCCCGGGTGCGCGCTGTGCTTCGCATCCTGCAGAAGTCCTATCCTGACGCTGGCACTGCGCTGCGATTCAACACGCCATTCCAGTTGCTGTGCGCGACCATCCTGTCTGCGCAGTGCACGGATGCCAGGGTGAATATCGTCACGCCCGTGCTATTCTCTCGCTATCCTGATGCCAGGACCCTTGCCGTCGCACGTCAGGCCGATGTGGAGCGCATCATCCACAGCACCGGCTTCTTCCGGGCAAAGGCGCGCCACCTCATCGGTTGTTCCAAGGCGCTGGTGGCCTATCATGCGGGGCAGGTGCCCAAGGATATGGCGTCCTTGGTCGCTCTGCCGGGTGTCGGTCGCAAGACTGCCAATGTCGTGCTCTGGAATGCGTTTGGCATGGCTTGGGGCATTGCTGTGGACACCCATGTGCAGCGCATCACGCGGTTGCTTGGATGGACGCGCAGGGCATCAGCAGAGCGCATAGAGCAGGACCTGATGCGTCTGGTCCCCAACGAGCATTGGGGCGATATGACCCATTGGCTCATCGCACATGGCAGAGCGGTCTGTATCGCGGGCAGACCTCGCTGTGACGCCTGCCAAGTTGAAAAACATTGTCCTGGCAGCCGGAAAGGCATAATTACCATAAAAACAGGCAAAAATTTTTAAAGAACGCCCCCGCCACAGGGTTTCATGGCAGACGGCGTAATTGTAAAAAGCAAAGTGAAAGACGTAGCCGGGGACTGTAACGTGGCCTCTGACTTTATTGGAGCACTCGACGCGAAAGTCGCAGGGCTCATCAAAGAGGCATGCGAGCGGGCCAAGGCGAACAACAGGCGCACTGTGATGGCCAAGGACCTGTAAGGGTCTACGTAACCTGAAACACGCGTCATTTTTTGTTTCTTTTTTCTTCGTTCTCTATGGCGAGACATGAATCTACGCTTGCGCTGCCGCTGCAGCATGGGCATGGCAGGCGCCGCAGGGTTCACCACAATGGCGGGGGCAGCTCGACGAATTCACTCGTGCTCATCCTCGCGATCTCTGCCTTCGCTATCGCTGCTGGCGCACTGACCGTGATGGGCACCCAACCAGATTCCGCGCCGCAGAAGGCGCCATGGGTCTTTGCTGCATGCCCCATGGCGATGATGGACTGCAGGGTCATGTGAGGCGTACCTGCCAGGTATGCGCCTTTCACCGGCTCCTTGCGTCCATCCGGGTATATGCGGTATGCGCGCGACGGCCAGACCATATGAAGCCCCTCTTCTTCGACATCCACCTGTCCTGCCCGCGCATTCTCTAACAGCAAGCCGTAGTCCTGACCATCGCCTTCAACACGCCTGAGCAGCTCCTCGAGAAGGCATTGCCGGGTCAAGCCATTGCTCGCGCTCACCCGCAGATTCGACTGCCGTGGTATGGGTGGGGATGATGATTCAGCCCGCGCGTGGCCATTGGAGCGTCCTTGGGTAGCGGTCCTGTGCCTGAGATGGTTGGCGGTCTGTCGGCTGTGCAGATACTCGGTGAGCATCCCATCAGTCACCAGCTGAACCCTTTTTCCGGCAACGCCATCCTCATCAAGGGTATAGCCTCCGATAAGGTCCAATCGTGTCGGGTCGTCAATGATACTTATCCCCTCTGGCATGACCCTGCTGCCCATGCGTCCGAAGAAGATATTGCTCTGCTCTCCCCAAGCACCCTCGCTCAATCTGTTCGCCTCGACCGCGTGCATGAATGCCTCGTGGAAGAGCGTTCCTGTGGTGTGATGGTCCATGAGCGCGTACTGGGCGTTGCTCACATGCCAGGGCGCGTTGGCCAGGGACGCGAGATTCCTGATGAGCTTCAATCCGTCCCTTCGCAAACGCTGCGGGCTTGGCACGTCCTCAAGATTCCTGCCATGATACGATACGAAATCCGTGTGCAGGAATCCATCGTCATCGGGCATGCCTATCAGCAAGGAGAGCGTCCACACATTGCTGCTCGTGAATGCGCGGGTCCCTTCGGTGTTCGCCAGATAGCGATTCTCCTGAGACACCTGCAGGCTCAGCATCACGGAATAGACCTTGCCTGTATGCAGCTGCTCGGTCACTGTCTCCAACTCGTCCACGGGCACCTGTGCCGGATCCAACAGGGTCTCCTGGTCCTGATGCATGATTTGCTGCTCGTGGCTGAAGAAGGTATAGCGCTCCTTCCTGCGACTGCCCCGGCGCGACAAGGCATGCACGTTCCTCCTCTCAAAATCCTCGACGCAGTCGTAATAACTGGTTTCCAGCGCGCTTCTCAGATCCCGTTCCCAGCTGTGGCCGTTCCTTCGCCGCGCCAGCTGGTCCCGGCAGTAGCTCACGCCTCCCCCCTCATCATAATCACCCATGCGTATCTCTGTGCGCAACGCGTACCTGGGCAATGTCCAATTGTCATCATGGGTGAGCAGGCCTCCGTTGAATAGCTCTATGCCCCAGGTCCTCATCTCCTTGATGGTGGATCCCACAAAGTACGGCATGTAGCTGACGTCGACCCTGTCTGGGCGCGTGTGGGTGGTGTTCATCAGGGATGCCTGGCCAAGCTGCCATTCCAGCCTGCCCATGATCTCAGGATCCATGAGCCGGGGATTCGGATGGTAGTATTTGAAAGTAGTGGCATCATGGGATGCAGTGATGCGAAATCCGCAGGTCGTCTTTTTTCAGCACTAATCATAAATATGCATCTACTATCCTCCGGGTCATGCAACCGCGAGATGATATCCGCCTTGGCATGCTCGCATCAGGATCTGGCTCCAGTGTGCAGTCGCTCTGCGACAGGATATACGCAGGAGGCCTTGATGGCTTTGCTCCTGCCGTGGTGCTCTGCAACAAAGCGCCGGGAACGGCCGGTATTTATGCGCGGGCTGAGCGGATCGGCGTGCCGGTCCTGCATGCTGAGCGCCCAGATGATCAGCTCAGTCTGTTGGATGCCTACGGCGCCCAGATGCTCCTCGGGCTGGGGCACCTGAAGCTGGTCGAGAGCTCGGTGCTTGAGCATTTCGGCTATCGGGGCGGTGACTCCTTCGCGCCATTAGCATGGAACATCCACCCTGCTGTCGATTTGCATCGCTTCGGGGGCAAGGGCATGTACGGGCATCACGTTCATGATGCTGTCATCGCGGCAGGCGAGAAAGAGAGCGGCGCCACCGTGCACATGATGGGCGAGCGGTATGATGACCCCCGAGGCATCCTGCAGCAGGTCCGGGTGCCCGTGTTCCCCACTGACACGCCAGAGACCCTGCAGCAGCGCGTGCTGCAGTTCGAGTACCCGCTCATGGCCACGACTCTGGCCGCGTTCCGCGACAATCTCCTTCCCAACTGCCCGAATCCGTGGTATGTGCCGGACGAATGAGTGTCGTGTGTATGATTCCGGTCGGCTGCATCCACATGGTCGCTGATGCGATCATCGCGTCGCGAGCAGATACTCGAAATCATCGTTGAGCCGTCTTGTCGGCACCACATAGCTGTCCCCTGAGGGTTTACACGTTTCCATGATCTTCTCTTGCTGCCAGTCAGGGTGCTCGGCGAGGATGATGGCGCCGTAATCAGCGCAGCGCTCGGGGATTCCTGGGCCCGTACCGGGGCTGGAGCAGAATGGAAAATGACGGATTGAAATGGAACAGAAACCGCCGCGGTCCGGATTTGAACCGGAAAGGCCTTGCGGCCACCAGCTCTCAAGGCTGGCGCATTAACCAGATTCTGCCACCGCGGCAATGTCTCAGGGGGTTGGCGGTGGCATTAAAAAGCTTGCGGGACACGAATTGACTTCAGGGGCTTCAGACATGGACTCTTTATTGCTCACATCCGGTGTTGGCCATGCAGGTAGATGTCGTGGCCTTGAATGACTATTGGCATATCATGCGTGTTGTATCCTGCCCGTCTGGCGAGCAATTCAGCGCTCGTGAGTTCCGCTAACAGGACTTCAGCTCTGGAACGATCTTCTCTTCTCTCAGCTTCCAACAAATCTGCCTCCAACGCAGGAAGCGCCGCCGCGTAGGGTCCGGGTAAATCTTCGTGGTATGTTCCCCATAGTGCCTGTGGTGATACTCTGTCGCAGACGACCTGGTGATATGCATCCGCGTTTTGCGCCAACTGTTCAAGCATCGGTATCTTCTGATTGTCTGGTACAGCGGCGCTCAATACGGTCAGACCTGCTTGAGGGAACAATCGGTGAAAGACGCCTAAGTCTTCGACGTCCATGCCGTCGTACGCATAGTGAAAAAACAGATGGCCATTGGGAAACCTTGAAGAAATGACATAAAACCCTATGCCGTTGGGCTCAAGCCCTACGGCATGGCTATCGGTTGTTACCGCGGCCATGCTTCCTTTATATACAATGTGCCTTTAAATAACTTTCGTTAATATTGCAGTTTTTTGATGGTTCTTCGATTTATTTTCAAAGAATATGGCACATTTTCGTAATAATTCTACTCTTTTCGTATCACTCTATCCTGATTGGCATAATCCAAATATTCATAAACCATGCTGCACTTTTATACGTCATGTCCCTCAAGCAGGTCATCGTGACCAGGCATGATCTCAAGATGAGCAAAGGCAAGCTCGCGGCGCAGGTAGCGCACGGCAGTCTTGAGTCCGCGCTCAAGGCGAGCAAGATCGCACTGTCCACGTGGCGTCGTGACGGTGCGAAGAAGGTCGTGCTCAAGGCCGAGAATACAGAATCGCTCTACCGTCTCAAGCAGCAATGCGAAGATACTGGTGTGGTCTGTTCGCTCATCTCCGATGCAGGGCATACGGAGCTCGCTCCTGGGACCGTTACTGTGTTGGGTATCGGTCCTGACGAGGAAGAGAAGATCGACAGGCTGACGGGCATGCTGCAGATGCTGTGAATCGCCACTTCATTTTCTGCTCGTGGGTATATGGCTATATTTTCTTCTCTGCTGCAGGTGGTTGTGCGGCATCGCGCAGCGGGTCAAGGCATGGGGCTGCTGCGCATGCTGTCCTCTGCGTCGCCGATGTGAATATCTGTCGACGCTGCTTACGGCGCTGCGTGTGTGCTGGGCAACAGGCATTAACGGGCGTGCGGTATAGTGCGGTGCAGTGGCATCACAGGGTTTCTCGTCGAGAATGTCTGATGCTCCTCAATGGTCCCAGTCGATACTGACCCCCTTGCCGCCGGTCAGGAACCGGTGCGCCTCAAGACCTGCCTTTGCGCCCTCCCCGGCGCTGATGATGGTCTGCTTGAAGGGGCAGGTGGTCACATCGCCGCAGGCGAAGACGCCCTGGCATGATGTCGCGCATCTGTCGTCGACGATGATCTCCTCCTTGTCTGTCGTCTTGCAGAGTCCCTGGATGAACTGCACGTCGACGATGTGGCCCAGCTGCAGGAAGATGCCGTCGACAGGGATGCAGGCGGATTCGAGCACCAGCGCTTTGACCGCTACATCGCCGTCGACGCGAAGAGGGATCGCGTCGGTCGTCGTCGTGATGTTCTTTATCTGAGCAAGTCTATCGAGCAGCTCCTGCTTCGCGACGACCTTGGGTGTCTTGACGATGAGGTGCACCTGCTTGGCGATGCCTGCCAGTTCCAGCGCGGCGGACACGGCGCTGCTGCCGGCGCCGAACACAGCGACGGTCTTGTTGCGGTACAGCGGCGCGTCGCAGGTGACGCAGGTGCTGATTCCCCTGCCGATGAGCGCCTGCTCGCCGGGAATGCCCATGAGCTTGGGCACCCTACCGGACGCGATGATGACGGCTCTCGCTTCGATGTGCTTACCGTCGGCGAGATGGAGTATGAATGGGGGTGTGTTGGCCTGTGGTTCCTGTTGGTCTGCTGCATTGTCTGTCTTTTCAATGCGTTGCACCTGACCTGCCAGGTGGCTGGCGCCAAATCCAATGGCCTGCTCGTAGAATCTCTGCATGAGCTCTGTGCCGGATGTCGGTCGTGTGCCTGGGTAGTTCTCGATGATGCCCGCCATATTCGTCTGGCCGCCGCAGTCCATGCTGACGACGCAGGTCTTCAATTGCTTACGCGCCGTGTACATAGCAGCGGTCAAGCCAGCGGCTCCAGCGCCGATGATAGCGACGTGGAAGGAGTCGGGTGTGGGATCTTCGCTATGGTTCGCATTGGGGGGAGAGGGGGTTGGTGGGGATTGGTCTGATGTGTCGACTTGCTGTGCCATGCTGGCAGGGAATGCCGTGGGTGGCTTATATTGGTTTCGCGCAGAAACGCTTATATGGAAGGGCCCTGATGGGGGTATCATGGCACTGCTCTGGCTGGCATTGATGGTCGCGCTGTTGCATGGCGTCGTGGTCACTATCCTGCTGTTGTTTCCTGTCCTGGCAGCAGCCGGCTGGCTCGACAAAGGGTGGTTTCGGGTCGTCGGTCTTGGAACCGCAGGGCTGACCATCGCGTCCTTCGCGCTGTTGGGCGGCTGCTTTCTCACCTATTGGGAGCAGGCATTGCGCGCGGGGACAGCAAGCGCGTATTCGGGGGGATTCCTTTCGCACTATGTCAATAAGGCACGTATCCCTCTCACCGACCAGGGTGCGTTGCTGTTGTTCATCTTCATGCTGTCGCTCGGGGTCATCATCATCGCATTGCGCCACCGGCGTGACGGTGCAGGACGGCTCTAGATCCGACAGCGCCATCTTCTGGTCGTGATAGAGAAAGACTGCTGGGATGGTTCCTATGTTTAGCAGGTATCTTCGTGCTTCCTATGCCTTCAGGCTGACCAATCTGCTGATGTTGTTCTCGCCCATGGACACGCCGAACAAGGTATCCGCCTCCTTGATGACCGATTCATTGTGGCTGACCACGATATACTGCGCGGTCTTGGTGTACTTGCGAACAAGCTTTGCCAGCTTCTCGGAATTGAGATTGTCAAGGGCAGCGTCCACCTCATCCATGACGTAGAATGACGCTGGCTCGAACTCCTGGATGGCGAACAAAAACGCGAGGCTTGTCAATGTCTTCTCGCCTCCTGAGAGGCTTCTGATATCCAGGAACTTGTTGCCGGTGATGCGTACCTTGAAGGTGACTCCCTCAAGGAACGGGTCAACAGGATTCTCCACCTCCAGGAACGCCTCGCCCTTTGGGGAGAGCTCCTGGAAGAAGGCCATGAATTGACTGTTGAGTTTCTCGAACGTTCCCATAAAGAGATCTTTCTTTCGCGTCTCAATCTCGGTCATCATCTCCAGCACGGAATCCTTCTCTGAGCGCAGGGTATCCTTCTTCTCGGTCAGCTTGTTGAATTCCTGCTCAGCTTCATCATACACATCAAGAGCGCGCAGGTTGACGCTGCCGATATTGGCCATAAGCCCCTCGAATTCATTTATCTCTTTCTTGAGCTGCGTCTCAGGTTTATGCTCGTCGATCTTGACATCTTTATATTCATTGAACTGCTCTGCCAGGCCTGCGAGCGCGCCGCGAATCTGCGCCACATCCAGGCCTGCCTTGTTGATGGTCTGCTCAAACTGCCTTGACTTTTCCTCGCGCCTGAATACCTGCTCCTCGTTCTTGGTTATCTCATCCTGGATCTTCCCCTTGCGCTCAATGTTTTCCTTGAACTCCTCGTAGAACTTCTTGGCCTGGACTTCCTTTTCCTTGATCTCCTTTTCCTGGGTCTTGAGTGACTCTTTCGCGTCTTTCGCGCCTTTGGTGAAACGCCCGGTCTCTTTTTCCAGATCCTTTGCCAGATGCTCCAGGCGCACCAGCTCAGGCTTGACGACCGAGTCAAGCTGCATGCGCTTGCCTTTCGCTTCTGCTTCTGAGCCTGCTGCTGTCTCAGCCAATTCCCGGCGCTTCTCCTCAAACGCAGAGAGCTCAGCGAGCACGGTCGGCTTTCTCATGGCCCCTACTTTTTCGCGCAATGATGACTTCTTGAGCTTGATCTGCGCGAGCTCGCGGTTCATGTCCGATACCTGCTCAAGCACTGCGTCAAGCTGGGTGTCGATGTCCTTCGTATCCTTCTTGAGCAGCTCCTTTTGCCGCATGGACGCTTCCAGGTCTGAGCCTTCCAGATGCATGGAGCGCTCCATCTTGATGACATCGCCTTCCAGCTCCGCCTTCTTGCCGCGCAGTTCCTGCACCGTCTTCTCCAGGTCCTCGCGCTCCTGCTGGATGCGCATCTCTTCAGCTTCGGCAGCGCTGCACTCGGCGCTCACCTTGTTGAGCTCCTCAAGCACACCCTTCTCCTGGAATCCCTTGGACTCTCTTTTCCGGTAGCCGCCTATCATGGCTCCTGACGTCTCGACCAGATCGCCGTCAAGCGACACCATGCGAGCAGTGCCTATGCCAAGACGCCTCGCGGTCTCGATGCTCTTGACGACCAAGGTCGAGCCAAAGACGTACTCAAAGACTTTCTTGAATTTCGCGTCATAATCAATGAGGTCAACAGCCCTGCCGATGACCCCGTCAGCTTTCCTGTGCTTGCCTTCGTCATCGTCCTTTCTTGGCCGTATCTTGTTCATGGGGATGAAGGACGCGACACCCAATTGCTCGGAGCGCAGGTACTTGATGCACTTTGCGGCCACAGCGTCATCCTTGACGACGATGCTCTTGATGCGCGAACCTGCCGCGACGCTCAACGCGGTGCTGTACTGCGCGTCCACATGGCCGATGTCTGATACTGTACCATAGACGTCACCTAAAGATCTGTTCTCCAGAATAGCCCTTACTGCCCGGTCTCCTGCCTGTCGCTCGCGCATGGACGCCGCCCTTATCTCCAGGCGGCCTTTCTCCTCGTGCATTTTTTGCGCGCTCTCGCGAACGCCTCGCAGTCTTGCGAGCAGAGATGAGTCCTCGCTGAGCAGGCGATTAAGCTCCAAGGTCAGGCGCTTGAATTCTGTCTTTTTCTCACGCAGCCCATCTAGCTGGGTCTTCTGCTCTTTCTCTATCTCTGAGACTTTCGCTATCTGCTCATCCTGCTGTTGCACCCGGAGCTCAAGCCTGTCCTTCTCGCGCATGAGCTGTTGCTGCTGCTCGCGCAGCTTTCCTATCTCCTCTTGTTTCTGCTCTGCCTGACGGTCCAGCTCCTCCATATCATTGTCAATCTCATGCTGGCTGTCAAGGCCATGCTTCTTGCGAAACTCAGTAATCTTTGTCTGCATGGACTCGAGCTCTTTTTTCGCCTGCTCCTTGGACCGCTCCTGGTCCTTGAGCTCTTTCTCCAGCGAAGCCTGGCGCTCCTTGTTCTCCTTCATCTGGGCTGTGAGCTGTTCGTTGCGCTCCTTGATCTTACTGGACTCGCGCTCATGCTCTTCCAGGCGGTTCTTGTTGAGTGCTATCTGCACCTTGAGCTCCTCAATCTGATGGTTGAGGTCAAGCTGCTCTTTTTGCCCTTTCTCTTCGATGTCCTGGACAATTTTTCTGATTTCAGTTTTTTTGTCCTCGTTTTGCTTGCGCAGCGTCTCAATCTCTGAGCGCAGTTTCGTTATCTTCTCCTGGTTCTCACCCAGGAGCTTGTCATACTGCGCCTGCTCCGCGTGCTTGCCTTTTATCTGACGCCAGAGGAAACTCGCCTTGTTGACCTTGATCTTCTCTGAGAGCTCCTTGTACTTCATGGCCTGATCCCTGTCAGCCTTGAGCTCTTTGAGGTGCTTTGACTTCTCCGCAAGGATAATCTCCGCTTCGCGCAATCGCTCTTCTACCCTATCCAGCTCGCGGGCCGCTTTCTCTTTTTTCTCCTCGTAGACGCCGATGCCTGCGATATCCTCGATTATTTTACGACGCTCTGTTGTGGTGCTGTTGACAAATCCCTGGATATCCCCCTGCAGCACGATGTTGAATCCATCCGGGTCGATGTTGGCCCGGCTCATCAGGTCCAGCACTTCCTGGCGCGAACGGGTCTGGTCATTTATCTTGTACTTGGACTGGCCGTCCTGGCGCACCAGACGCGTGATCTTTATCTCATCGCCCTGGATCGGAAACGCTTTTTTCTCATTGTCAAAGAAGATGGAAACCTCTGCCTGCTTGTGCGGCTGCCTGGCCCGGCCGCCGTTGTAGATAAGATTGGCAGACTTTTCAGCCCGCATGCTCTTGGCTGATGACTTGCCCAGCACAAAGCATACCGCGTCAAAGACATTGGACTTGCCAGAGCCATTCGGGCCGAGAATGACATTGTAATCCGGGCTGAATAGAAGCTCTGTCCTGTCAGCGAAGCTTTTGAAGCCATGCAGGACCATGCGCGTGATACGCGTCGCCATGACGGGTTGGCGCTCGCCGAGATGCACGGCGGGGAGCTTGGGCGCTGGGGGTTCCCCAACGGGCTCGGTCTGCGCTGGTTCTTCTACGGTATCGGGCTTGTCCTGCTGCTTGATCGCCTTGTCCTTTCCGGAGCGTGGTTTACTGCTTGTGTGCGGCTTTATTTCTTGTTCCACTGATGCATCTGCGGCTGCCTGCTCCTCTGCAGGGGTATTGTCCTCATCCAACGACGCTTGTTGCAGAACTGGCTCAGGCATACAATAGCCCAGGACAACTGCGTATTTAACCTTTTCGGCAGGAACTTAGCAAGACCTGCTAAATTTCCCTTGAACAAAAAGCATATAAATCAGCGGGTAGCTGAATTGGGCATATGCTTTCCGTCACGCTTCTCGCTTCAGGCAGTTCCGGCAATTGCGCGGTCGTTAAAACAGATGATGCCCAGGTGCTTGTTGACGCTGGTACTCCCTACAAGACCTTGGCGGCACGCATGGCCTACCTCGGCCTTGAGCCTGCTGACACTGCCGCTATCCTTGTCACGCATGAGCACACCGACCACGTCTCAGGCCTTCGCGTCGCGGCGCGTAGACTTGACATTCCTGTGTATCTGAGCAAGGGCACGGACCGAAAGACGGCTTTCACTGGTGACTCTCACGTTGTCGGGGCTGATGATCCCTTCACGGTACGGGATCTGCATGTGCAGCCCCTCGCAGCGAGCCACGACGCTGAGGAGCCATTGGCATTCGCATTCAGGTCAGGGGATTCCCGGGCTGCCATCCTCACGGACACGGGCATCGCGACACCAGCCATGCACAAGGTCGTCCGCAAAGCGCAGTTCCTCGCGCTTGAGGCCAACCATGACGAGCAGGTGCTCATGGCCGGCAGGTATCCTGCCTACCTGAAGCAGCGCATCCTCAGCGATGAAGGGCATCTGAGCAACGCTCAGGCCGGTTGCCTGCTCATGGAATCTGCCAGCGACGCACTCTCCGGCGTCACGCTCGCGCATCTCTCAGAGCAGAACAATACGGTTCAGCTGGCACGCGAGACCATATCGCACATGATATCCCACAGAAATGATGTGTCCCTTGAACTGGATGTCGGGCAGCGGCACGCGGTATCGCGCACCGCAGTCATTGAAGACGGGTGCTTTTCTTGGCAAGGCGCCTTAAGAACTTTGCCTTTTTTAATCAACAGGGCGTAGCAAGACTTAAATTGCGGACAAAAATTGTCTGTGGTATGGGACAACAGGAAGTGTACGACTTTCTACGGGATAAGCGGGGCAATTGGTTCACCACGCGCCAGATAAGCGAGGCATTGGAGGTATCTGTCGGCTCGGTCACCAATAACATCGCCAAGCTCAAGAAGAACCGTGAAATCCTGTACAGGCAGGCAGAGCGCGCCAACCAGTATGTGTACGCGTTCAAGCACTGAAGACTGTATTCTGAAATCTTGCCTCTACGGTGGCTGTGCGTTGCTTGCGTAGCTATATGATTGCTTCATGCCTGCGCGACCTTGAGTCATCGCTTCCTGGCTACGCGAACTGGCTCAGCTTGGCCTGCGTGCTCTGGCGCAGGAGCAGGCAATCTTTGAGGATATTGCTCACGTCAAAGCTGAATTTTCTCTGAGCTACTGCCTGCGCGTAGTTGAACAAGAGTTTTCGCTCCGTGAATCGCAGCGGGGCTGCCTGCATGGCGTTCCTCGCGGCTTCACGTACCACCCATACACCAAGCGGCGCCTCATACTCATCGGTGATAAAACGAAGGCACAATACTCCTGCCTGATGGTTCATTGCTTTGAGCTGTTCAAGAATGGACAGGCGCGCGGCGTAGTAGCCGCCGACGGTGTTCTGGGCATAAGACTTACGACCCTCGAATGGCTCAAAGTCTGTGTTGTACTGCCCGAATCCATAGGCCTTGCTCACGGATATCTCATAGAGCTCATAGCAGAATGATCCTGGCAGCAGGAGCACCAGGTAATGGTTGCCAAGATGGCTGCCAAAGAAGGCGAGATGCTCTTTCTGGTGCTCGAGAACGCGAACGTCGTTGAGCAATTGCTTGCCCAGTGTGTCGTCCACGGCTGTGATGGACCATCTTGTCGGCACCAGCTTTCTGGCATCTCCTTTGCCTAATGTGCCAACAGACATGGCGCGGGCTATCTGCGTCTCATCGCGGCCCTTGTGCCACAGCGTCGCTATGGCATCACTTGCGAGCAGGTCTGTGTCATAATATGCTTGCTCCAATGCTTGGTCGAGCCGCGTGTTGCCGATGTCCGCCTGTTTCCATTCCGCTGTCGGTCCCACCGGCGCTGCGAACTGGCTGAAGCTATGGCTCAGGTGTGGCTTGGCTATGGCGATATCGACTTCCGGCGGACGGAACGCGAGAGCTATCTCTTGGGCTGTCTGTAATGTCGGGCTGGGGTTTGCTGCGCCGATGTCCATGCGCTGGCGCGCGTTGACCAGCGATGTCCTGATGTTCACGACTTGGCTGATGCCGTACTGGCGTTGTGCCCATTCCCTGGGCGCGTCCAAGAGCTCTGGCGCGTCGGGCAGTGTCGGGGGAGATAAGAGACCGACATTTACCTTCGGATATCCCTGATGACCAACGAAGGGCGCTGGGGAGACAGAGTCGATGTGGTTGCTCTGCAGCGCTGTGATGAGTCCTGCGAGATTCGCTCGTGCCACAATGGGCAGGAATCTCTTGCCAAAAGGCACCTTCTCATCATCGGGCGTGCGCTGCATGGGGTCCGGGTTGTTGCGTGGGTATAAAGTGTTTTGGTGCTGGCAGGGGACACACGCCTGAAGTTTCACGCACCTGTTGCAGAGCGTACTGATACAGTATTGATTTGGTTTCTGCTGCCGTACCCTGTATATTTTCGTATTCCCCTTGTTTTCAACGCTATTTGTCATCACTCTTAGGGGATATACTTATATAGTTATATAGCAATTGCGCAATGCTATGGAAACCAGCACTCTTTACCAGCAGCTTGTAGGGCTTCATGTCAACAGATCGCACGTGACGCCAGATATCGTATTTCTCATACCTACGGTCACCCACGATATGCGGACCGGGACGCTTTATCTGACAGGCAATCCTGGTAAGCCTCTGGATGAATATATGCGTGAGCAATACCTGGCTATCCACGATCCGGTGTTGAGCAACGGCGCAAGCAAAGCGAGCCATGGATTGTTTGTTGGACGCGATATTGGGCTGCTGCTTTGCGGTCGCTATGAGTCGCTTGTGCCTGAAGGCCTTCACGCCGCGTGCGTCGACGCGGGCGATATCATCCTGGGTGAACGGGAGGCGCTTGCGGATCATCGCAATGCCCTTGCAGAGGATTTGCTGCCTGATACGGGGAACGCGCTGCACAGGCGAGACGATACCGTCCATTCAGTTATTCCACGCACGGGGTATAATCAACACGGAAGCTGGGCAGAACTTGCTTTGCAGTTCACTGGGGCGTATCACGCTCTGACGCGCATCCCTGTCGTGATGCCCTGGGACGAGCGCAATCCCGTTGCCCAACGCAGCCATGACGGCACGGTGATGTATCTTGCTGCCCGGCAGCATGATACAGGAGCCTACCCGCATCTGCTTGATTCAGGCTTGTTCTATAGCATGCATAATACTTTTTCACCTGATAGGGGGGTACGCCAGGCTGCTGTGCAGAGACTGGCGGCTGATGTGGATGCGCTCGTCGCTCGTCTGGTCCGGGCAGCTGCGAGCAGGTGACATCTGGATCAATAGTCTGCATCGACCCTCTTCGTACCATGGATTCAGTTTGATGCGCATGTCCTGCATCTGAGCGTGTCGATAAGTATCAAGGCTAATAAGAAGTGACAAGAAAAATATTGCCGCGTTTCCGCAGCATCTGTTCTTGCATGTTTCTGTTCCGCAGGCCTACAACAGCAGCGGCACAAAAATCACAGCCACGATGCTCATCAGCTTGATGAGGATATTAAGGCTCGGTCCGCAGGTATCCTTGAACGGGTCACCTACCGTATCGCCGACAATAGTCGCTTTGTGCACGTCAGAGCCCTTGCCCCCGAGATTGCCCGCTTCGACATATTTCTTGGCATTGTCCCAGGCGCCTCCTGCGTTGGCCATGAAGATGGCCAGGAGCACTCCTGATGCGAGGGAACCGGCGAGCAATCCACCGAGCGCTTCTGGGCCCACGTAGACACCGATGAGGATGGGTGTCAGCACGGCAAGCAGCGCAGGAACAATCATCTGGCTCAGGGCAGCGCTTGTGCTGATGTCGACGCAGCGCGCGTAATCCGGCCGCTTCTTGCCGCTCATGATGCCCTTGTCCTTGAACTGCCTTCGCACCTCCTCGATGATGCCATTGGCCGCTTTGCCCACCGCGCTCATGGTGAGCGCCGAGAACAGGAAGGGCAGCATCGCACCGATCAGCAGTCCGAACATGACATGCGCCTCAGCGACATTGATGATGATATCTTTGCCAGCAGCGTGCATCGCCTGGATGTAGCTGCTGAACAACGCCAATGCGGTCAGGGCAGCTGACCCGATGGCGAATCCCTTGCCGATGGCAGCAGTCGTGTTGCCGACAGCATCAAGCTCTTCACAGACCTTGCGCACTTTCGGACCTGACTTGGCCATCTCCGCGATGCCTGCGGCGTTGTCCGCCACAGGGCCATACGCGTCAATGGCGAGCGAGATGCCCAAAGTCGAGAGCATACCGACGGCTGCGATGGCGATGCCGTACAGGCCGCCATACGCAAAGGCACCATAAATAGCGCTCGCGATGACGATAACGGTCCAGCCTGTGCTCTTGAAACCTACAACGAGTCCCTGGATGATATTGGACGCGGCTCCCATGCGTGACGCTTCCGCGATGCTTATCGCGTGATGGTCCTTCTCACTGGTGTACTTCTCGGTGATGCGGCCGATGAGCAGGCCGGATACCACGCCGATGAGGATGGGTATGAAAAACGTCGGCACATAGAGTACCTTGGCCACAAGGTAGCCACCCGGCAGCAGGCTCTTGGTCGCGAAGTACGCGCCGACTAGGGTGATGGCGGATGCCACGAGCAGGCCGCGCTCCAGGGCATTGTTCGGGCTTCTGCCCTCGCGTGTGCGCACAAACCAGGTGCCGATGACTGACGCAACAGTCCCAATGCCCGCGAGCCAGAACGCCAGGGACACTGCGGCTGGTGCGAGGTCAGGTGTAAACTGCAGCATGCCGATGGCGATTGCCGAGATGATGGATCCGACATAGGACTCAAAGAGATCAGCTCCCATGCCAGCGACATCGCCAACATTATCACCGACATTGTCCGCGATGACCGCAGGGTTTCTGGGGTCATCCTCTGGTATATTTGCTTCGACTTTGCCCACAAGGTCTGCGCCGACATCCGCGGCCTTGGTGTAGATACCGCCGCCGACACGGGCGAACAAGGCGATGCTTGACGCGCCGAATGCGAAGCCGAAGATGATCTGCGGGTCGTGGAAGATGTCAAAGAGCATGGTGACACCCAGCAGGCCCAAGCCCACGACGGAAAGTCCCATGACACTGCCGCTGGAGAACGCGACGCGAAGCGCGCTGTTCATGCCTGTCTTGGCGGCTTCTGTGGTGCGCACGTTCGCGGTTGTCGCGATGCTCATGCCGATATAGCCTGCGAGAGCTGAGAAAAACGCGCCCAGGCCAAAGCTCACAGCCGTCTGCCAGTTGATGAACCTGGCCAGGACATAGAACACGATGATGGCGTAGATGATGATTATCTTATACTCGCGGCGCAGGAATGCTTTTGCGCCTTCCTTAATCGCTCCAGCTATCTCCACCATCTTCTTTGTGCCGCTGCTCTTGGTCTTCAGGACCATGGCAGTCAAAAGGGCCCAGACAATCGCAAGGCCTGCAGCGCCGTATGCGAACATGCTCATTATTCCACCCCGTTCATCATTTGTTCAATATTAGACTATCTCTGACCATGGTATGTCTTACCTTTCATTTTTCTTGACTTCTGGCAGGTTTTCCCCGGGCTATCTCAGACCCTCGTATGTCTTACCTGGTTTTCTGTCCCGAATCTGCTGCGCATTTTAACTTTTGTGGTCATTTACCGATGCTTATCGATCAAACTCACTGTTATGTCCGTCACTGTTATGTCCGTATGATGATGTTGCCTCTTCCTTTACGTATCTTCCTTATCTTGCCGTCTTGCTCCAGCTCGGATATGCACATGCTTACCTTGGCCTCTGAATACGGCAGTCCTGCGCGCAGCTCCTTCTGCGTGGCCCTGCCGCCATGCTTGTCCAGCTGGCTGAGGATTTCTCCAGGCAGCCCCTTCTCCGGATCCTGCAGCTTCTTGGGCCGCAACGCCCAGGCGATGGCGACCAGGAGTATTGCGGCCGCCAGGCCGACGGCAGCCCATGGTCGCGGCAAGGCAGGAGGTTCATCGAATTGCAGATTCCATACTGGTAAGGACTCCATATCTTCAAGGTCGGGAAGCAGTATCAGGTCTATGTGGAACACACCATCATTGTCGATCCTGACCATCTGGCTGTCTGTGCCGTCATTGCTCCTTGCCACGAGCAGATAATCCCCCTGTGGCGCATAGAACTCATAATTGCCATCGTCAGTCACCAGGCGCTGCATTGGTGTAGTATTGAGCGTGAGGATGGCCACGGCGCGTTCCATGCCTGGCGTGAAGACCGAACCTTTGACTACTGCGGCTGATGCTGAGGGCCATGTCATAGACGTCGCAAAGAATAGCGCGGTGAAGGCCAGGGCCATCAGCAGAGCTGTCCGCCCTGATGGGGCATTCGGCATCATCCGCCTTCTTCTGTCCATGGCCGGCTTGGAACAGTGGGGACTTTAAATGTTTTATCCAGTATGCTGGCCACGTGGTTCTATTTTTTTCCGAATGAATTGTTATGTATTCACAATTATCTATTTGAAGTATTATAATCTGTTTTTTTCTTATCTGAAGTGATGGTCTTGAGACTTTGGCAAGTGTGCTTATAAACAAGATTTGCTACTGAATCCCTATCGCATTGGCCCTTATCGCATGGGTCTTTATCGCATTGGCGAAACGCGACTGAGCATCGGATGGATATGAATGGAGGTGAGCGCATGAAACAGGCATTGAAACACATCGGTTCATTGCAACACACAGGTTCCTTGACGGACAGCACGAAGCGCAGCAGGGGTCGCGAAGGTTGTTACCATCCCTTCTTCGGGCTGCTCTTGGCCATGCTTGTGCTGGCAGCAGTCCCGGCAGGTCTCTCTGATGGGGCTCAGACACAGACCACGGCGACCGTGCAGGCAAGCGCAAGCATCGGCGCATCGAGCGATGGGAGCGGGGACAATGATTCTTCGGATAAGGGCGGTTCCTCCGTTGATGTGAGTGCCAGTGCTTCCTCAGACGCGGATACGGGGTCTGATGGCGGATCTGATGATTCATTCACCAGCTCATCAGGGTCAGCAGACTCTTCAGTGAGCAGTGAAGCTGACACGGGCGCTGATGACGCATCATCCGGGAGCGCGGACGCTGAGAACACCATGTCTGCGGGATCAGATGGTGGGTCGCCAGCAGAGGATGCTCGTGCATCACTTCGCGCGCGGACCCGTGACCAGATACGTATGCGCATCGTGGCGCAAAACGAGAAGCTGGACGCGATGGACGCCAGGGACCGTATGCGTGTCCAGGTACAGGCGCTTGTGGAGGCGAGAAAAGCCATCGCTGCGCGCGCTGAGGCGCTCGACCAGCATCGTGAGGACTATGAACAGTCACGCGCGCGATACCAGGCCACGCTCGCGGAGGCCCGGGAGTGCAATGGCACAGCATGCGCCCAGGCGCGAGCAGACGTGCTTGTCCAGGCCAAGGATGTCCTGACCAGCGCAGCCGACCGGATTCTGGCGCTGTTGGCAAAGACCGCTGAGCGCGTGGAGGCAAGTGATTTCGACGCGGACGTGAAGGCGGATATACTGGCGCAGATAGAGCTTGACACCGCTGATATCAACGCACTGGTCGTCCAGATAGACGCGGCGCAGACCCGCCAGGAAATAATCAGATTAAGCAAGGAGCTTCGCGTGAAGCTCGTGTCAGCGCAGCGCAATGCGCAGCATCATCTGCAGCGCCGGGCTGTTGTCCTGATGGGACGTGTGCAGGAGGGCTTTGCGCAGATTGAAGACTCACTGGATGCGCAGATACAGGCGCTCGCGCAGGCAGGCGTGGACACCACGGCGCTCTCGGCGAAGCTGCAGGTCTATGCGCAGCTGGTCGCTGATTCGCAGGTGAGCTTCGCGTCGGCAAAATCACTGGTGGCGCAGGCGCAAGACGCCACGGGAGACGCGAAGGTCGCATTGCTCCAACAGGCGCAGGACGCGGTACAGGCAAGCAATGACGTGCTCAAGCAGGCACATGCGTCCCTCAAGGAGCTCCGTGAGGATGTCCGTACGGCCCAGCTGGGCGTAGGGGCTGATGGTGGCGCGGAAGCACAGGCCACGGCATAGGATTGATGGGGGATTATCCCCTTTTTTTCCATATTTATTTATATTGATCCAGATACAAGGACATATCAAACACTTTACCGAGAGGTGATCCCATGAGAGCACAATACCTGATACCGGTCATCCTGGCATTGCTGATGCTGAGCGCGTGCAATGGTGTGAAGAAGACGACACCGGTTGTCCCTGATGGTCAGGGGACTGATTCGGCCACTGCGACAGACGCTGCTGGCGTCGACTCACAGGTAGCGAGCATGGACGATGTCCTGGCTGACATGAACGAGGCCACGGACAATACCACCAGCGCGGATCTGGACCAGATGCAGCAGGACCTGCAAGGATTGGAGTGAACGGGCAGCATCCAGCTTGATCAGGCACCTGCCTTGTGTTTCTCTTCTTCTCTACCCTTTCAGGTTGCCGATTGGGACCATCCTCGCGACAGCGGTTGAGATGCCTGCATCCTGCAGCGATGCGATGACCATGTCGATGTCCTTATAGGCGAACCCAGCTTCTTCTGCGAGTCCTGACATGCTCGCCGCCTTGATGACGATACCGCGCTGCTCCATGCGCGCCTTCACGTCCTGCCCGCGCACTTCATCCTTCGCCCTGGTGCGGCTCATGGTCCGTCCCGCGCCGTGGGCAGTGCTGCCGAAGGACATGCGCATGGCGTCAGCGGTCCCGGTCAGCAGATAGCTGCCAGTCTCCATGGAACCGCCGATGAGCACAGGCTGGCCAGTCTCCTTGAACATGCTCGCCAGCTCAGGATGGCCTGGCGGAAATGCCCGGGTCGCGCCCTTGCGATGCACGAGCACCTTGCGCGTCTGAGGTCTCTCTTCTGGTCTGCTGTCATCGGTCGATGGCACCTGATGCTCCTCTATCTTCGCGATATTATGCGCCACGTCGTAGATGAGGTCCATGCCTTTGCTTGTTCCCATGATGTCTGCGAATGCCTTTCTCACGAAATGCGTGATGATCTGGCGATTGGCGAAGGCCATGTTGGCCGCGCATGCCATCGCGGCGTAGTAGTGCTGGCCCTCATCGCTCTGGAACGGCGCGCAGGAGAGCTGGCGGTCCTTGACATGGATACGATACTTGCGCATGGCCAGATCGAAGTCTTTCAGGTAATCGGTCGCCACCTGATGACCGAAGCCACGGCTGCCGCAATGCACCATGATGACGACTTGTCCCTGTTGTATGCCCAGGGCTTGCGCTTGTTCTGGGTTGAGGATGCGCTCGACCACCTGGATCTCCAGGTAATGATTGCCTGACCCGAGTGTTCCCAATTGGCCGATGCCACGGCTGATGGCGCGCGTCGACACTTTTGACGGGTCTGCCTGTCGTATCCTGCCATGCTCCTCGATGCGCTCGATATCCTCTCTACTGGCATAACCATTGTCTAGGCACCATTGTGCGCCGTAGGTGGTGATGTCATTGAACTGACCTCTGGTAAGGGAGACGCTACCTTCACCGCCGACACCAGCAGGAACGTACTTCGCTATGGTCTGGATGAGCTCCCTGAGCTTCGGCCTGACATCCGCTTCTGTCCAATCGGTCCTGATGAGGCGCACGCCACAGTTGATGTCAAAGCCGATGCCGCCGGGACTTATCACGCCAGTGTCCAGGTCGAAGGCCGCGACGCCGCCCACCGGGAAGCCGTAGCCCCAATGGCCATCAGGCATGCACAGCGCTGGCGCGAGGATGCCGGGCATGCAGGCGACATTGGTCACCTGATCGATGACGCCATCGTCCATGGCGTCCAGGATGTCTTTGCCGGCGACGATGTGCGCTGGCACCAGCATGCCCTGCTTGAAACTGGCCGGGATCTCCCAGATATTCTTCGCTACTTCCTTCATGGGGGGGATGGTCATGGCGTGGGAAAGGCCTGTGCAGTATAAAAAAGTGCGGTTTGGGAAACTTGCGGGCTGCTCAGATATCAAAGACCACGCGCGCCCTCGTCGGCTCAGCGTGGAAGTCATGGAAGGTCACTGCTTTGATCTCAACCTTCAGCTTGTGGCGCTTGTGGTCGATGGGCTCACCGCGGACCTCAGCGTGCAGTGACCAGAGCGTCGTGTCTGATGGGTCCTGCATGACCTCGCAGTCAGCGTCGATGGACAGGAACTGCTCGGCGTCACGCAGGTAAATGAGCTCCTCGAGGAACTCGAACAGGAGCAGGTCGAACGGGCGCTTCTCGATGCAGAGCGTGCGCGACTGCGCAGGAACTACTGAATCAGGGTCCATGGTGATTTGCGCGAGCGCCCTGCACGCCTCAGCGAACAGGCCGCCGGGCGCGTCTGCCTCGATATCGACGCCCACGTCAGCGGTGTAGTGGTCCAGGATGCGAAACATTAG
Organism: Candidatus Woesearchaeota archaeon CG1_02_57_44; assembly: GCA_001871415.1. Classification (GTDB taxonomy): domain Archaea; phylum Nanobdellota; class Nanobdellia; order Woesearchaeales; family CG1-02-57-44; genus CG1-02-57-44. The sequence goes on from MNWW01000058.1 coordinate 98,524, forward strand.
CTTTCGGGGTTCTGCGCCGTTCATATAGGTTTGGGTGCAGACCGATGGTGATGTTGGCGCGATTCTGATCCGTTTCATGGCATAAAGCTTAAAAGGCGAGCGTTTCTTTTCGGCAACAAGCCGGAAGTGAGTCTCTTTATCACTCTGCCCCGCTAGTGCAAAGTCCTAAGGGTTAACACCCTAAAGGTACCCGTAGTGCGGCTTCGCCTGACGGCTCAGCCCCACGGTCTGCGAGCATGCGCTGCAGGCCAAGCAAACCACATGCTGCGCAATATTACGCAACCACACACGACAACAACCGCCCCGCTAGTGTAGTCCGGCCAATCATGCGGCCCTCTCGATACGAGAAATCCAGAGGATTTCTGGATGTCTCCAAGGAGACAGGCCGCGACACGGGTTCGAATCCCGTGCGGGGCAGTTTTTCACATCGTAAGGATATTCGCAAGGATATTCATAGGGATCTTCGTAAGGATATCAAATCATTGGGGGTGCAGCGCGGACAGTTTCTGGTCATGGCCGGAGTCGGCATCGCGGTCGCGCTGGACCAATACCTCGTCGCGGTCGTGGCGACACTCATCATCGTGCTGGTCAATCGGGCGCTGTGGCAGGTTGATGTGCGACTGCACGGGCATCCCTAGTCAGGATATGGCCGGTTGGCGTGTATTGCGCGCAAGATTCTTATTGACGGGCACTATTCCAATCTCATGAAATATGTGGAGCATCCCACATTCATCACGGCCCGGCGCTTCCACAGCCTTGCTACTGTTGTCTCATTGCCGCCGAACAAGGATGGCGATGCTCCTGTCGCGTTGCTGGAGGATCATGAGCGAGCGGCCAGCAAGAGGATGGTGCATATCCTGACAGAAGACCGACGCGAGCACGCAAGTGTCAGCAATGCGCTGCTTGACGCATTGCAGGACGGCGTCACCTCAGTCGTCGATGTCCGCGGCAAGTACCTTGATGGCTCCTACGGCGGCCCCCTCCTGGCTGATGATACTCCCCTGACCTGGTCGGACGCGACAGCCCTGTTCGACTATCATCCCTACGTGCTTCGCGCGCGCATGACCCGGACAGCTGACAAAGGCAGTCCCGTGGTACGCGCGTACAGCCGGCCATTCCAGATGGAGCATGGGTATCTCATCGCCAGCAAGGACGTATCAAAGCATCAGGAGGCATCTGAAGAGCGCGTCATCTCATCATTGCAACAAGGGGACTATGCGCTTGTCAGGCGGGTGCCGCTCAGACGTGTCAAGGGCATGGCGTTCTACGCTCCTGTACTAAGCCTGTCAGATTCATTGGGTGTGCATCTGAACGGCAGGCAGGTCCATACAGGCATCAGCGGACCGTGGGTCATGGACGTGCCGGTGGTCAGTCTGCAGGATGGCATAGGTGTCGGGTATCTGCCCAATGACGCTGGACTTATTCCTGTCTTCTTGAATGGCACATCGCGGGATGACCTGGGCAGCATCGTCAATGCGCGCGTGAGGTGGCAAAGGCCGACTTTTATCCATGCCGTCGTCAGTTCCCCGCGCTCCAGCTAGAACCATCCACGCTTCCTGAAGAAGAGCAGCATGCCCACGACCATGGCGACCATGCCGATGAGCATGACCCAGAATCCGTTGGGTATGGCTGCTCCGGGGAGGTTCGAGAAATTCGTGCCATAGATGCCGGAAATGACCGTCAGGGGCAGCGCTATGGTCGCGATGACACTGAGTACCTTCATCACCTCATTCATATTATTGCTGATGGTCGACAGGTAGACATCAAAGGCATTCGCCACTGCCTCGCGCGCGCTCTCCGCCATATCCGCGACCCGGATCGCATGATCATAGACGTCGCGGAAATAGGGCACTGCCTTCTTGGTGATGAGCGGCTGCTCGCTCTTGGCGAGTGTGGAGATCTTCTCGCGCTGCGCTAGCGTAATCTTGCGGATGCGCACGACCCGTCGCTTATGTTCCAGTATCCTGGACAGCAGTGCGGGCTCTGGCCTGCTGATGGCCTCATCTTCCAGACCTTCGATGGCTGTCTCCAGGGCCTCAAGCGCCGGGAAGAAATTATCCACTTCCATATCCAGTATGCGATGGAACAAGAAATCATGCCCCTTTCGCAGCAATGGTTCCAGCCGGGAGGGGTCTGCGAGGAGTACGGACAGGCTATCGACGCTCCCCCGATGGTTGCTGATGGCCCCTTTCTCGTGCAGGATGATGTCCAGCTCCACCAGCTGTTCCTTGCGCAGGATATAGAACACGCAGAACAGGTACTGAGGAAACGCCTCCACCTTGATACGTGTCCTCGCATTGAGCAGGTCCTCGATGGTAAGTGGGTGAAGGTCAAATGTCTCCTGCAGAGTTGCTGCCTCTTTATCCGTGATGTCCGTTGCGTCTATCCATAGTGGTCTCCCTGCACATGCCTTGGCATCGCTGCCCGATTTGATGGTCTCCTCAAGGTATCGGATATCGAGCATTTTTTTTATTCCTCTTCCTGCTATGCTATTGAATCGTCTTTTGCGCTATCGTGAACCACGAGGGCGCATCGTATCAGACTCCTGCATCACTGCTGGATCGCTGAACCTATCATGCTGGCAGCTGATACTATCCCCGCGGTCAGCACGAAGGTGCCTGACTCGACGCCGGACAATCCGACCCACGCGCTTGACACCTTGATAATCCAGAGCGTCACCATGAAATAGATGAGCCCCAGCACGATGAGCATCGCTGATGCGATGGCCGTGACTGTCAGTCCTGCGATTCCTCCTACAATCCCCATAATATCACCTCGTTGTCTGGTGATGGTCGCGTTGTTTAAAATGCTTTGGTGGTGTGTTGCTGTGCGGTCTGCATAGGGTAGGACAACGAAGCAGGAGCGCTTCTGAGCATAAGCGGGAACAAAGCAGTTATACAGGCACGTTATCTCCTAATGTCCATGCTCAAGCCATTCAGTAAGGTCGTCTTATCCAGTGAGACCGCAGAGGATATCGCTGTCCTCGCAGCGGAAGCCGCACCCCGGGAGTTCTTCTCCTTTGTCGGCGGCAAAGTCCGCGACGGCGTGCTGCGTCTTGATGGGCTCTATTATCAGCAATACTACGCGTCAGAGCAGTTCGCGACCGTATTCCATAACCTGCCAATGCTCAATGATTGCCAGGCGACGGTGCATAGTCACCCTGGCATCGCCAGGCCCAGCGCTGCTGATCTGCATACCTTTGGCAAGCACGGGCTCGTGCACTTCATCATCGCAAAGCCCTATCGCATCGTTGATCTGCGTTGCTTTGACAAGCAGGGTGTGCCATTGGCATTCTCCATCGAGCGGCCCCTGCGCAAGGCGTATTAAGAAGACGTATTAAGCAAAGGTGTTCTCTGTTGCGTCATGGATCCGTATCTGCTCTCCCGACGCCAGCACATCGCTGAGCGACTGCAGCAAGGCGCGCTGAGCGCGCAGCAGCTATCTTATGAGCTTACCCTGGATCTGAGAGAAGTGCTTGACGACCTGCGCCACATTGCGCGTTCGGTGAAATCGGAGGGCAAGACACTACTGATGCATCCTGCCTGCTGCAAAAAGTGCGGGTATGTGTTCAAGGAGCGCTCACGAGTGAAATCCCCGACCAAATGCCCTTGTTGCAGGTCTGAATGGATACAGCAACCCTTGTTTGCCATGGTTGGCATGCAATGCAGGTGATGTGTTCTGCGTGTGTAGAAGCTCCAAAGCTTATGGTGAAAAAAATATGAACCTCTCTCTTTCTACCAATATCTACGATTGCGCTGCTCGCGCTCGCCCATGCTCTCCAGGTTTTTGAGCCGCTGCGAAAGACTATCAAGGGTGCTCTGGATGGCGTCCAGCTTGCTGCTGACGACCTCGACTTCCTTGCGAAGGACTATCAGGTCTGTGGGGCTGGAGTTGCTTCCATAGGCGCTCTGCTGCGCTCCAGGGCCCTGTCCACTGCTCGGCGCTGAGCTGAAAAAGGAATTATCCTGGTGGCCCAGGTAGGATGGTGACGGCTCGCGGCCCTGTGAGTGCTGAGGGTATGATGAGTTTCCAAGCGACGATCCGCTGGAGGAAGGGGGCATGGACATGGATGGTAGCGCCCCTGCTCCTGGGGGTGCCAAAGGGTCGTTGCCTGTATCCCAGGAATGGCGCATCGGATCGTCATGCAACGGTTTGAGCGAGTCACTTGGCAATTCCAAGCTCCTGAGCTCATCGTCAATGCTGGGTTTTTTCCAGAATGCGAGTTTCATTCAATGTTCACCTCAACTTGCGTTCTGTCCAGCAGTATCCGTGGATTGTTCTCCTGCATGCGCTGTGCTGCTCTCTTCATTATCATGCATCCTGCCTTCGCCAGTTTATAATCTTTTTGAAAAAGCTCACCAGCTTCTGCCAGAATCCAGGTTCTTCCTGTATGATGAGGACCGGGGCTTCATCGGTCATGGCTGATTGCCCTTGCTCACTGTTCGCATCGCTCTGGTTTGCCTGGGGGTTCTCTGCGATCAGCAAGGTGTTTTTTGGTGGCTGCTTGACGGTAATGGTCACTGGTTCTGAAAATTCGATATATGATGTTTCGCTCATTGTGTACTGGGCGGAAGCGCTGCCGAGTTTATAGGTGCCTTCTGGCAGGATGAGTTCCGAACGCAGGATAGCCTCAGCATCAGGGTCCACCGAAAGCACGGTCCACTGGCTGTCGCCATCGGCCACACTGACATTCTCTAAGGGCGTGCCGCCGATATTGCGCACGCGTAGTGTGACAACGACTGGCGCGCCGGAATGGTCCTGTGATGCCTGCTTGACCAGATGCAGGATAGGCTCGTTGCTAAAGCCCTTGACCACATTCACGCTCAGGGTGTTTGTGGTCGCATTAAACACATTGCCATGCACATCGGTGAACGTGATGACTGTTTCCGGAATGGCATATGATCCTGGCGCTGTTCCCCTGATCATGTCCACGTCCTGGATGGATATGCTCTCTTTTGGCATGATCACGGCCACCAGGGTATCATTACGCTGCGCGACCTCCAGTCCTGCTATAGGCACAAGCGGTATGCGAATCTGATACGCTGCATCCTTGTCATTGTTTGTCAGGCGGTAATCAACGCTCGCCGTGCCTCCTGAGGGCGTGCTGTAGGAGCTCATACTTTTCTGCGCCGCGACCAGGATGCGCTTGGGTGTTATCGTGATTGGCGTTAGCGTCCCAAAACGATATTCTTTTCCAGAGTAATTATACATCACGGTCGTGTTGGCGTAGTAGGTGGTCGCATGCGTCACGTCCGGCGCGGGCACGGTGTAGATATAGGCGGTCGCGCTCGCGCCGCTGGACAAGGACATGCGGTTCTGCCTGATGCCTCTGGTCGACAGCTCCAGTTCATCGGTCACCATAATGCCGTCCAGGTCCACATCGCGGGGATTCGTGATATCGACCCGTACCGTCGCCTCCTCGCCTGCTGTGATGCGGTCGGGACTAGCGCTCGCCTGGATGGTGAGGCCAGGTGCTTCCTTGAGCTGCAAGGACTTGGTTGCCGTTACATTCAGGCGATCCCCGTATGCAGTCTCATAGAAGATGGTGTACTCGTTCTGGTATACCATGTCCTTGACATTCTCCGGGCCTTGTATCCTGGCTATCTCGATGACCTCTTGCTGACTTGCGTTCAGCTCGTCCACGCGCCGGGTCTTGTTTCCGAACAGCGGCGAATTCTGCAGGATGTAAATGTTCTTGAGCGCGGCCTGCGTATTCGGATTGCGGATATAGACATATAATGTTTTTAGTTCACCTGTCTCAATGACTTCGGTATCAAAATTGGTCATGACCTCCAGGTCCTTGGCCGTCGTGGCATAGGTCATGGTCGCAGGCTCGCCTGTGTACCAGGTTCCCGCTTTGCGATACCACGTGGATATCCTCGCGGTTCCTTGGCCAAGACGCGTCGCCTGCAGGATCAGGGTGAAACTCTGCGTCTTATTCTTGCCCAGGGAAAATGTGGCGTTGAGCATAGGGTCCTGTCGCACCAGCGTGCCTTTGCGCACGCTCCAGTCCACGGTTCCGGGCAGCTCCACGCGCATGATGACCTCATCTATGCTGGATGCATTGCGGTTGGATATGTTGATAGTCAGGTTAGTTTTGCTACCCAGCAGGAGGCTTTGGGTATCGGTGAACAGTGAGACCGTCACCTGAGGTGATGCGTCCAACCAAACCGGGTCAAGATTCATGGTCGTCTCCAGGGGCGCGTTATAGGTGATTGTCCCTCCGATGGACCTGTCCTGTGGCGTGGTCGTGGTCAGTCGGACGGAACAGGACACGCTCTGGTCAGGGTTGAGGACCGTGCTGAGCAGGATACTGTTGCCCTCCCGCATGCAGCCGTCGGTCTCCAGCAGGATGATATCATCCGGCAGTTGCTGGACAAACCGCAATGGCGTCGCCATGCCCCCGCTGTTATTCACCTCCAGGGTTATCACTGCCGGCTCACCGAGGATGATAGGCGACGGGCTGCTTAGTTTCGCGTTGATGACCGGCAGAAGCGAGTAGATGGTCACGGACGCTTTTTCCGCTATGGCGCTCTCATCGAAACTGATGCGGTTCAGGCACCATTTGGTGCTGTTGATGAGGTTGCACGTATTATTGTTCACATACCAGCTGCGACCCTGGTTCTCCACCCGGACGCGCTCGGTCTGCACGAACACCTGAAATGACTGGTCATTGACGACGATGCTCTCGCTATCAAAGAACTCCTTGGTCGTGAATTCTTCCAGCGCGATAGCAGCGGGTAGCATGCAGATGATGAGGGCCAGGATGAGAAGGCTCACCTGTTGTCTGCTGCTGGTTCTTATCCGCGTCTGTCGTCTCATCTCACTATCACCCTTTCCATCAGACGCTGGGGCAGCAGGCGGATGACCTTGAAGACGGCAGTCTCCGGGTAGACGATGATCTCATTGTCGCGCAACCCTGCCGCGAGCAGCAATGGTTGCTTCTGGGCGACATTGAGCACCAGCATCTGGAATAGCATGCTCCTGAATTCAGCGTCTCCTGGCGTATTCTTCATCATCTCAAGCGCGTTCTGTCTCTTGTTGGTGGGCATCAGCTCCATGAAGGTTGACTTGGGGTTCTGGCTCTTTAGGATGTCGATGATGTCTGACGCTGACAGCGCAATAGTCTCTGTCAGGATACCAGGAGCATCCGCGAACGCTGCGGGGCTGAAGAGCGCTATCTTATAGATGCCCTGAGCGGCAAGAGCATCGGGATCCTGGCTTGTTGCCAAATCTGCCATGGTGCTCATTTGCTGCTCACTCAACCAACTGGTCTGGTTCGTTCCGATCAGACTGAATCCTGCCAGGATATCTCCTTGGTCCTGCAACAGCAAAACGTTTGACGCCTGACCAAAGTCCTGCTGCAGGCTTCGCATGTCAGCAGCGATAAACAGTCCGGCATATATCAATAGTGCTGCGATGATAAGTCCCGCGAACAAGAGCACTTTTAGCACTTTCTTGGTCAGTTCAAATAAGAGCGCGACGCCGATGATGAACAATAAACCAAGTATCCAAAGCTCGACCGCCATGGTGCGATTGCGTCTGCGGGAGTATTTAAATGTTTAGGGCTCTGTGGTTGAAGCTTCTGGCTGAGTGGTTTGGAAAATAATATAAAGCAGCGCAGAGTGAGGCTTTGCGTATGGAAATTCCTGACAGCATGGATGAGTTGGTCTATTTCACGAACCGTGGCATTGCCGGTGGACATGTCACAGCGTGGGCCAGGCGGCAGGAGTGTCCGCAGTGCCATGGCGCGCTCATGGGCAAGCCCAAGGACAAGAAAGGCTCTATCAAGATCCGCGCAAGTGAGTATGTCTGCCCTGAGTGCGGGCACACGGTGGAAAAGCAGGCATACGAGGAATCGCTGACTGCGGAGATCGTCTACACCTGTCCTCACTGCGCCAAGAAAGGTGATGCGGCTGTCCCCTTCAAACGAAAAAAGGTCGCCGGCGTCGATGTGCTGCGCTTTCCCTGCGGTTTTTGCAGCACGCCCATTGACATCACTAAGAAGATGAAGGAGAAAAAGGAGAAGAAGTGAGGCCTACGCATCCCTGTCACTGCGCGGCCGGCCCTCAGCGTGGTTGTCTTAGTGCCCTTGATTTGTCTCTGGAACTGCTTTGCTATCTGCTGTTGATGCGCCAGTGGTATGATGCCGTCCTTCTCAGCCAGGATGATGCGCGCGCTTTCGCATTGCATCGTGGAGATGAGTCTCTCCGGTTCGATTGGTTTGTAAGCTCACCGGTATAAATATATAGTCGCCGGGCTTCGCCTTTTTCATGCGATCCGACGAAGTCAAGAAGGGAACTGAACGTGCTCCTCACCGCTCACTGCTGCGCGCTACAGGCTGCATCAAGGACGAGGCAGATTTCGGCAAGCCTTTCATCGCCATCGCCAACAGCTACACGGATTTCGTGCCTGGCCACGTGCACCTGGAAAAGGTCGGCAAGATGGTCAAGGAAGCAGTTCGCGAGGCTGGCGGGATACCCTTTGAATTTCACACCATGGCCATTGATGACGGCATAGCCATGGGTCACATCGGCATGAAATACTCGCTGCCCAGCAGGGAACTTATCGCAGATTGCGTCGAGAGCATGTGCGAGGCGCATCGCGTCGATGGCTTGGTCTGCATCAGCAACTGCGATAAGATCACGCCAGGTATGCTGCTCGCCTCCATGCGTCTGAATATTCCCACTATCTTTGTGTCCGGCGGGCCCATGAAAGCGGGCAAGACCAAATCCGGCAAGAGCACTGATCTGATCTCCGTGTTCATCGGTGTGGGCGAGCTTGCCACGGGCAAGATAACGTCTGAGGGGCTCCAGGAGCTCGAAGAAGTCTCTTGCCCCACCTGCGGCAGCTGCTCTGGCATGTTCACGGCCAACAGCATGAACTGCCTGAATGAAGCCATCGGTATGGCCTTGCCAGGCAACGGCACGATACTTGCTATCGATTCCCGTCGGGATGCTCTGTATAAGGAAGCAGGAAAGCGCATCGTCGCCATGGTCAAGGACAACGGGCCGCTGCCTCGCCATATCGTCACGACCAAGAGCATCGACAATGCCTTCGCGCTGGACATGGCCATGGGGGGCAGCACGAACACGGTCCTGCACACGCTCGCGATGGCGCATGAGGCTGGTGTCGAGTATCCGCTCAAGCGCATCAACAATGTGGCTGACAAGGTCTCCTACATCTGCAAGGTCAGCCCCGCGGATCTGGACGTCCATGTCGAGGATGTCGACAGGGCTGGCGGTATCATGGCCATCCTGCACGAGCTGGACAAGAAGGGCCTCGTGCACCGGGATTGCCTGACGGTCTCGGGCAAAAGGATCGCGGACCAGTACGCAGGAGCTGATGTCAAGGACCACAAGGTCGTGCGCAGCATTGACGCACCGTTCACGGAAAAGGGAGGCCTGACTATATTGTCTGGTAACCTCGCTCCTGACGGGGCTGTCGTGAAGTCAGGCGCGGTGGATGCGGAGATGATGGTGCATACGGGCCCTGCGCGCGTCTTCGACACAGAGGAAGACGCCAATGAAGCGATACTGGGAGGCAAGATCGTCGAGGGCGATGTCGTCGTCATCCGCTATGAAGGGCCTGCCGGCGGTCCTGGCATGAAAGAGATGTTGGCTCCTACGTCGAATATCGTCGGCCTGGGCCTTGGCAAGAGCGTCGCGCTCATCACCGATGGCAGGTTCTCCGGAGGGACCCGCGGCGCCTGCGTCGGGCATGTGTCTCCGGAAGCAGCGGCGCGTGGTCCTATCGCAGCGCTCTCCGATGGTGACATCGTCACTGTCGATATCCCTGCGCGTCGGTTGGACGTGGACCTGACTTCAGAGGAGATCGCAGGCCGCCTCGAGAAGCTGGGCAAATTCACGCCGAAGATAACACATGGCTGGCTTGGCAGGTACGCGCGCTTTGTGACGAGCGCGGATAAGGGCGCGGTGCTGAAATAGAAACAATAGTTGATTGAGATTGTGCCTAGAGGGCGGCCAGACTTGCGTGCGTCCTGACTCTTTCGTCAGAAGAACAGTTTACTGATGATGACCCAGAAGAGGAAGAGCGCGACCGTGCCGATGAGAATGTCTTTCACATGGCGTTGCCATTGACCCTTTCGGTTCATGCGCATATTGTCCACCTGCTGCTTAATATAATTTATGTCTTTTTGCATGTTGTCCAACTTATTGGTGTATTCCTGCCATTCGTGATTCATTCGTTCGACCAAGTGCCAGAAACCTGCCAGAAAAATGACCGACAAGAGCAGGAACGTCCACAGGCCCAGACCTAATCGTACATCGGTTATGCTCAACAGCCCGAATGACAGCGCGAGAGTGGTAAGGCCTTTCAACAGCTTCTGTCCCAGCGTTGTTTTCATTGGACTGCTGTTTTTTGCACCTGGCTAATATCTGTTACCAAGAATTTTCCGGAATATCTTTGCTGCTTGCGGAATTGGTCAATTATGAATCTACGCATTCTTCTGACCTCTTTATCACAAATGGGTCGTTTTGATATTTTGCTCTCTGTTTATGACAACACCCATATATCGCAGTACGTTCAGGCGATACTGCATGAACCTCGCACGTGATTGCCGGTGGCGGACGCACAGCATGCCGCGCGTCTCTCGATGGGTTGCATAGCAGCGGGTCTTGTGCAGTAGGTTTCTTGTCCGGTTCTGATACCTCGCTCTGGCGGCAGTGGTCCTTCTGATGGACCTGCGCACGCGATGATGTCTGTGCCGCATGCGTAGGTGCCGCATGCGCGGCAATTGTAGATTACTGCCACACCACTGAGGTGATTGCTATGAGAATGAACAGCCAGCCGAAGCTTGGTATACTTGGGGGCATAGGCCCGATATCGACAGCGTACCTGTATGTGGCCCTGGTCACGGGGCTGCAGAAGCGAGGTTATGGGATGGACAATACGACCTACCCGCAGATAATCGTCAACAGCATCCCTGCGCCAGAGCTGGTCGGGACGCGGGTGGACAAGGAGCAGCGCAGGCCCTACGCGCTCGGCCTCAAGCAGCTTGACGCCATGGGGGTGGATCATATCACCATGGCCTGCAATACCATCCACTGCTACCTGGATGAGCTGCGCGAGCATGTGAGCGCGCCAATCGTGGATCTGCCCGCTGCGGTGGAGGGGGAGTTGCGGAGCATCGGGTCCACGCGGCCAGGGCTGCTCGGGACAGCGATGACCGTGCAGTCAGGATTGTATCGCTTCGAGGGCATGCAGCCGGTGGAACCCTCGGCTGAAGACCTGGGTGTTCTCGGCGAGGTCATCGTGGCGTACAATGCCGGGCAATGCGGTCCCCTGCATCAGGCGGGATTTGTGCGCGTCGTTGATGGTCTTCGGGAGCGCGGTGCTGATAGCATGGTCTTCGGCTGCACGGAGCTCGCCATGCTTGGTCGGGACCTGATGCGCGATAGGGTGCCCAAGGTCGACACGCTGGATGTGCTGGCTGAGGCGACGCTGCGGGATATGGGGTATGCATCTTCCCCTGCATCGTGAATCCCGTCTGCGCGCGCATGATGTGCCTGATGCCCTGCAGGTGCAAAGGCCCGCTCACCGACAACGGCCGTCATCCTCTTTTTCTTTTTTCCTCCTTCTCCCCTGCTATTTCTTCTGTGCACTGGTCCACAGGACCTTAAAGAAGGAGTCATACGAACTCGCCGCCACCTTGTTGCGGATGAGGATGCCTACTGGCGTCTCGGTCCAGATGATGATGCCGATGGTGTCATCGCGGATGATGGTCTCGGTCAACGGCTCAAAGCCAGCGCGCGTGAACTTGTAGCTGGCCTTGGAGTAGAGGTTGACATCGCACCAGTCCCTGAGCGACTCATTGAAGATGAGCTTTGCCGTGATGCCCCTGCCCGCTCTCTTCTTATGATAGCTCTTCCAGAAGGTATCGCCCATCATCAGCGACTCCTTCGCTGACCCGAAGGTGTGATGCTCCTTGCCTCCTGCATCGAGCAGCGCGTAGAGCAGCTCGCGGATCCCTTTTATCCCCTTAAAGGCGCTGACCTCGGATCGCTCCTTGGCCATCTCCTGCTTGAGCCGCAGCTCTGGCAGCAGCTGCTCGAACTGCTCTTTCTTCTCATCGATGTACTGGGAGATGCGTCCGGGGTCGGTCGCCTGATACTGGTTGCGCCGTCCCTCCTTGATGAATGACACGAATCCCTTGGCGATGAGCTTGTTGAGTGTCATGTGCACGACAGAGCTCTGCAGGCCGCTCTTCTCGATGATCGGGCCTGCGGTGGACTCGCCAAGCTCCAGCAGCGCCAGATAGGTACGTATCTCTGCATTGCTGAATCCCAGGTCCTCGAGGATGCGCGTGTCCATGCTCGCTCTGTGGGCAGGGCGCTATTTGAATGTTACTGTTTTCTCCACCAAAACTGGAGAGTGAATCTATATATCGCGGTGTGTTACTACTGTGGTATTGTAATAAGCAAGGATCACAGAAGAGGTGAACGAGATGACGAAATTTGACGGACATTCGAAAAAGACACTGGCTGATGGGCTTGAGGTGCCTATGGATACGCAAGCTATCGTGCGCTGGCGCGCCTACCAGGGGGTGTGAGCATGAGACACAAGAATCCTGCGTACATGGTGGCAGCAGGGCTGAGTATTCTGGCGGCTACTGCAGGGGCTCCTGCTGCAGATGGATGGGTTGCGCTCACTCCTGCGGTGCAGGAGGGCGGCGTGACCTTGCGGGTCGAGGAGAGCATCAGTGTGGGGCCCCTGACTGAATACGGTTTCCTTGATGTCGGTCCTGACAATGCAATCTATGGCGAATCGCGCTTCAGCTTGCCGTTGGAACGCGTGCTGCCGGGGGTCGATGACTCCCTGCTGTCACGGCTTTCCCTTGTGGGTGAGATTGATGCGGGTTCTGGTATGCAGCCGAGATTCCGCGCAGGCATCGGCGGCAGCTATGCTCCCTGGCAGGGCAACACCTCCGGCTTTCGCGTCATGCCCTTCTCGAGCTATGGGGCTCCCCAAGCGACGCTGTACTCCTACCAGCACCTTGGCGATGTCGACCTTGGAGGTTTTATCGACCTGGACAGGAATGGCTGCTATGGCGAGATAGAGGTGACAGTACGGATTGATCCGCACCTGAGGGTGCTCGCGCAGGCACGCGGCTGCAAAGGGAGTGCGGGCGCGGATGTGGTGCCGTTGCTTGGTCTGAGGTGGGAGCCATGAGCGAGTCTGCTATGCATTCATCCCCGCAGGGGATACGAGGTGATGCGCATGGACACAGCACTTGAGGCGCGCCTCAACGCGCTGCTGCAGGCTGACGAGCGCGAAGCCATAGGGGCTCTCATCGCAGGACGGGACAGGGAGACACAGGTCGCGATGAACCGCCTTGCATGCGGTTATTTTCTGGAGCAGGGGCAGTATGTCGATGCTGTCTTCTGCGCGAGCCATGCGGGTGATGGAGACAGGGTATTTGAGATACTCGACATCCCGGATGCTCGTCAGCAGGCACAGGAATTCATCCCCTCGAATGTCTATATCCAGTGCTCGCATGGCACGCCGCTCGGCTTGCTGAATACCCCGTATCATGACCTATACTGGATGCTGCATTTCCACGCCGGGGCGAGAAAACCGACGACTTGATGTTCCCTTTCTATTCTTCTTGATTTTTTTTCTTTGCGCTCGCTGCCGGGTTTCTTCGGGATCTGGCCCTCATATCTGAAACGCATTCTTCACAGGTCCCTCGCACCTCTATCTGGAAGCTGCTTATAGTCCCGGGTATCTTCTCCTGCATGAAGTCGAGCGAGTCCACGTCGAAGTGGATGACTTCGCCTGTCTTCTCGCACACGAAGTGGCAATGGCTCATCTTGCTGGTCGTATAGACAGTCTTTCGGTTGCAGAGGTAGGAGCGCACCTCGCCCGTCCTCTTCTTGTCCCGCAGGAAGCGGTAGACCGTGGCGATGCCCATTGATCTTGCCTGCCGTGATGCATCCTGTCTCTTACATGCGCTGGTGTCTCCGCTGGTGTCTCCTTTGACTGGGGCTGCCTCGGCAGCTATCCTCAGCTGCTCTGCTGAAAAGAATGGGGGCATCTTGCGGAGCGCGGAACCCAATGCCTTGTACTGATGTGTGGTTCTGCTACGGGGCATGGTCTCACCTTCTAGGAAGATGTCTTGCTATGATTGTATTGCGTCACTGATTGTTGCTGGACACGTGTCTCCTGCCAGGTGCTCTTGTTCTTATTGATATAGTAAATCAATAAGGTATATATAGGTATGGGCATTCGCAATCTCCATGCTCCTGGCAATCATCCTCGCCACCGTGCTCATAAGCTGCATATCGCTCGTTGGTGTGTTCTTCGGCGACGCGCACATCCGCAAGTTCATGCACTATTTCATCAGCTTCGCGGCCGCCGTGCTCATCGCTATCACTTTCTTTGACCTGCTTCCTGAGGCGCTGGAAGAATTGGAGCTCATGGGGGTGCATCTAGAACACGCGCTGGTGTGGGTAGTCGTTGGCATCGTGCTCTTCTTTTTGGTCGAGCGATTCATCCACTGGCATCACTGCGATAAGGATGATTGCCATGAGAGGCCGGCGGGTATGCTCGTTCTGACCGGTGATTTTGTCCACAACTTCATTGATGGCCTGCTCATCGCTGGCGCTTTTCTGCTCAACGTGCCTACGGGCATCGTGACGTCTATCAGCGTCGCTGTGCATGAGATTCCGCAGGAGATAGGTGATTACGCGGTGCTCATCCACAGTGGCTACTCCCGTGGCAGGGCGCTGTGGCTGAATTTCCTCTCGGCGCTGTCTGCGGTTATAGGGGGCGTCCTGGGCTATTATTTATTTGATTCTTTCACGGGCATCGCGCCGTATGCCGTCCTGCTCGTCGCCGGAGGGTTCCTCTACATCGCGCTCTCTGATATCGTCCCGGCGCTGCATCGGCATCATTCAGAACGCAAGGTGCAGTTGCTGGAGACGCTGCTGTTTGTCGGTACCATGGTGGCGGTATACTTCCTGCTCGGCGCGCTGGGGCATGGGCACTGATATCAGCCACCGACATCCGCTCAAGAACCCGACGATAGCACCGCGCAGGCAACAGCGCAGGAATCATGCCTTTCGCTCTATCCCTTTCTCACTCTTCGTCCATGTGTCTTAGTCAGTGGCGGTTGTTGGACGCTTACCTGCTCTTGCCCACAGCGCCAGCATCGCAAGGTATGCCGCGGTGATGCTGACGGCCTGCCAGACCTGGCTGCTGGCTACTTGCTGCCCGATGAACGGGCGCGCCAGCACAGAGATGCAGAACGCCGCTATCAGGCTCATGCCTGCCATGCGCTCCTGCTTCGCGAAACGCGGCAGCTCCGCCAGCGCGCACAGCATCAATCCCCAGGGGATGAGGTTCTCAAGCACTATGAGCAGGGTCGTCGTCAGCTCCGCGTGGCCTCCCAGAGACTGTATGAGCGCGATGAAGCTGCCCCAGGCGAAGGCAGTATTCGTCGGGGTGGGTGCTGGGTTGAAGAGCATGATCGCTGCCGCGATGCCCACCAACAGCCAGGCAGGCTTTCGCAGCTTCTCTTTGCGTGTGAGCAGCAAGACTGCTCCGATGGTCAGCAGCGTTAGGTGCAGCAGCACCCATGCGAGATATGCGAACACCTCTTTACTCTGCAGGCTGCCGATGATGAGTCTGTGCTTGAGCGCCAAGGTCACGAAGACGAACAGGATCGTCGCCTTGGCTCTGAGCGACCAAGACGAGTGCGTGTCTGCATGGTCCTGCTTCGCTGCCCTGCTCGCAGGTTTCGCTTTCCCTCTTTGCTCTTTGCTGCTCTTGTCCATGATACGATACCCCCTTGGCGATGATGGGCGGCGTGGTTTATATGGGTTTGTATGGCTTCCAAGGGGTGATGCCGTGTCTGCTTGATCCCCTATCATCACCTCGCCTCCCAGTGCGCCACCCTCGTCGTGCCGTGCAGACCATCCTGCAAGGAGAGGAGGGCGTCTCTGACGACATCAGGGCTGATATCGCAATACTGCCGCACGAAGAGGTCGCTGAGCAGGATATAATCGATATTGTCTTCGCTGAGCAGGTCAGTGCCTGTCATCTGTCCGTATCGCTCCACGATTGAGGGGTTCTGCATCGCCTGCTTGAAATATGCTGAGCCGGGAAGGACCTTGAGCATGTTGATGCTCATGTCATCGACGTTTGGCATGGTGGCCAGCTGCTCGATGAGCGCTACATTCCTCTGCAATGATCCTGCGCTCTCTCCCGGGATGCCCAGCACGAAGGATGGCATGACCGTGATGCCCTGCTCTCCCAGCAGTGCCACTTCCTCGACCAGCTTGTCGATGGTATAGGAACTTGCGTATCTTCCTTGCATATGGTCATTAGTCTGCCTGCTCTCAGCGAAGTAGCGCACGTTCTCCACGCCCATGAAGATGTTGACGAACCCTGCTCCTTTGAGCCTGCGCGCCAGGGTCTCGCCGTTCACCATGCCTGGGTGCAGGTAGCCTCGCAGTCTTGTGCCGCTCAGGTGATCCGGCCTCGTGGCGATGATGCCCTCGAGCGCCTGCACCGGGAAGATGTCAGCTGTCTCGAAGACATAGTCGATGCCATAGTCTCGGTCCAACGCATCTATCTGCTCCCAGAATCTTTCTGGGCTCACATGGCGCCTTCCATTCACCGGGATACTGCAGTAGTCGCAGCGGTTCGTCCTGAAACATCCGCGAGCGGTGCTGACGGGAAAGGCACTGTGCGCCGCTGCGTCTTCACCGAGCCGCTGCCAGGTATAACCCCCCACTAGCTGCTTTGGTGTCATGGGCGGGATTTCTTGCAGGTCCAGAGAATAATCCGGGGTGTTCTGGGTGATGGTTCCATCGCCCGCGCGATACGCGAGGCCAGGTATCTGCCCAAGGGGCGCGTGCTGCAGAAGCATCTGCAGGGCCTTCTCGCCATCGCCTTCAACGACATAGTCTGCTCCAGGTTGATTGCGCAGAATCCTTTCGGACATCCCGCTTGTGTTGGGGCCTCCTATGATAATCCCGGCATGCGGGTTGGTCTTCCTGACCTTCTCCACCAAACGCATTCCATCTCCGTGGCTGCTGAACCAGACGCTGATCCCTACATACGCTGCCTCTCTGGCCGCCTCCAGCATGGCGTCTTCACCATACCTTGGGCCATTGGCGTCGTAGACAGGGATGCTCTGGCCGGTCCTGCCCTCGATGTAGCTCGCGAGCGTGAGCAATCCTGTGGGCGGGATGTATCGCTGGTTGAGTGCCTGGCCGAGGGTGTGGCGAGGGTTGATGAGCAGGGCACGGGATGGCGCGCCTGCTTCGGGTCTGGCCTGCATCCTACTCGCCCTCGACCTTGCTTGTGCGCTGGCCCCTCTTTATCTCATAGATGCTGAAGTCGCCTCGCTGCAGGCCTTCGGCAGAATCGATGCGCTCCTGCTTGCTGACATGATAGCCGAACCGTTCTGCATGAGCCGCTGGATCGTTCTTCGGCCCTGCGAAATGAAAATAGGGCATGACGATGACACCACGGGGCTCCAGATGGTCCTTCGCATCGACCAAGAACCTGTTGATGAGGTCGGTGCCGCCCAGCATGGAGGCGCCAAGACCCTTGGGGTCTTGACCCATTGCCTCGGGACGTTCAGGGAAGAACGGGTGATTGAATACGATGCATTCATAGCGTGTGTTTGGCAATGTGTCGAACAGGTCGCTCTCGTAGCAGGCCACCCTGTCCTGCAGGCCGGACAATCGGGCGTTGTATCCTGCATCGGCCACTGCCAGCGGGTTGATGTCGGCGAGGTCGACATCAGCCGCCCCGAGCATCGCCATGAGCAGGCCTTGGGTGCCCGGGCCGCAGCCCATATCAAGGCATCGTCTGCCCGCGAAGAGGTTCTGGTTCGCATGCAGGTATCGGGCCAGCAGGATGCCTGAGCTCATGATGTCAGAGCCGAACACGCCATTGCTGATGCGCAGGGGCAGCTGCAGATGCTCGCTCACAGGAACGTTGTAGGTTCCGGTCGGCCTATCGTGGCGTGCTATCTGCCCTAGGACCTGCGCTGCCTGCTCCTGTGTCAAGGTCATGTGCTCATCACCTCCATTGTTCTGAGCAATTTGTTGTTACTATGTGGTGAAATGACCGTGGGAGATATTAATTATATCTTTACCCTTGGGGGTCGTAGTTTATGTCTATCCTGGCCACTATTGCTTCTTGGCCGTCCATTTGGCTCATTCTGTGTGGGGGGCGGGGAAAAATAGTGAAAATACTGTCCCCTTTGGGGGTCTGATAGGAAGTTTTTTATGCAGCAATGCCTTGGATATCCTTGTGGAACCACGAATCCTTCAGGACATCGGCCTGACCGATGGAGAGGCGCGCGTGTATCTCGCGCTGCTCGCTTTGGGGGAATCAAAGACAGGACCGCTCGCCAAAGAGGCACGAGTCTCATCATCCAAGGTGTACAAGATCCTGGACCGCCTCATGGTCAAGGGACTCACTGGCTTTGTCACCAAAGGAAAGACAAAATATTTCTCAGCAGTGGACCCCCAGCGGCTGCGCGAGTTCGTGGCGCGTCAGGAA
The DNA here is from genome assembly GCA_001871415.1 of Candidatus Woesearchaeota archaeon CG1_02_57_44. GTDB lineage: Archaea > Nanobdellota > Nanobdellia > Woesearchaeales > CG1-02-57-44 > CG1-02-57-44. The sequence goes on from MNWW01000058.1 coordinate 117,067, forward strand.
CAAGAGCTTGAGCGCAGGCGGACTGTGGTGGAGCGGCTCATCCCTGAGCTGGAGACGGCGCAGAATCTTGCCCGCAAACCAGATGCGGTGGTGTACGATGGATTCAAGGCAACCACGAACTTCTTTCGCAGCCTGCTCGAGGAGCTCGGCAATGGTGATGAGTATCGCGTGCTCGGCGGCAACTATGGCACGACACAGGGGCTTCGGCCATTCTTTCAGAACTATCATCGGCAACGTGCGGCAAAGGGCATCAAGGTGCGGATGCTCGCCAACCATGGGGTGCTCGGCAACATCGAATCCACCACCCTGCAGCAGGCTGAGGTGCGCTATCTGCCGGAACGCTTCGTGTCGAGCATGCAGGTCACCTTCTATGGCAGCAAGGCGTTCATCACCTTCTGGACCAGATCTCCGACGGGATTTCTCATCAATGACCCTGAGGCAGTCAGCAGCTTCGGCTCGTACTTTGATGCGTTGTGGCTGATGGGCGAGAAGTGATGTATCCTTTTGATTATTTTTAATTATTAAAATCTGATTGGTTCTTGCGCATGATCTCCTGGCGCCATTTCTTGGCACCAGGAGCGCCAATACTTTTGCCGGGGTATTCGCTCGCAGGTGAGATTAACGACCCTGCGATCCATGGACCCTCGCATGGTTATGACGTCGACATGGTCGCTCACTGGCATGCGCCAGCGCAGATGACCTCTCCGAACCTGCAGCGTGGAGAACTCTTCCTCTATGCGTTGCGCGAGCGTTGAACTCATGCTGTGGGGGCTGCGGTCGGCGCTCTCACCTACGCTGCTTGGGTGTCGCTTACAAGGTTGGTTGGCCTGAGGGAATCTACCTTACGGGCGCAAGCCATGTCGCGTGCTCCGCGTCCTCGCCCGCGATGACCTTGCTGAAGGCTGCCTGCAGTTGCTTGGTCACCGGGCCGGGCTTGCCGGTCCCGATGGTCCTGCCATCGACCTCGCGAACAGGAGTCAATTCTGCCGCAGTCCCTGTCAGGAACATCTCATCAGCGAGATACACATCGTCGCGGGTCAGGCGCGCCTCTGCGGTCGGTATGCCATGCTCCTTTGCCAGGACCATGACCGATTGGCGCGTGATGCCAGGCAAAAAGCTCGTGAACACAGGCGTTGTCAATATGCCATCGCGTACGATGAAGATATTCTCACCCGACCCCTCCGCAACATAGCCGTCCACGTCGAGCACCATGGCCTCATCATATCCGTTGCTCACGGCTTCGTGCTTGGCGAGCACGCTGTTGACATAGGCGCCGCAGACCTTCGCGCGGGTCATATTGATGTTGACGTGATGTCGCGTGAAGCTGGAGGTCTTGACGCGGATGCCATTGGCGACGCCATCTTCGCCAAGATATGTTCCCCATTCCCATGCGGCTATGGCGACGTTGACCGTGCAGCCGACCGGGTTCAGGCCCATCTGTCCGTAGCCAAGATATATGATTGGTCTGATGTAGGCGGAGGGTAATTTATTCTTGGTGATGATGTCCCTGCATGCCTGTGTTATCATTTCTTTGCTGAACGGTACCTTGATCCCAAGGATGTGCGCTGAGCCGAAGAGTCTATCGACGTGCTCCTTGAGGCGAAAGACAGCTGGGCCCTGCTTTGTCGCATAGCAGCGGATGCCCTCAAAGACGCCGGTGCCATAATGGAGCGCGTGGGTGAGCACATGCACCTGCGCGTCCTTCCATGCGACAAGCTCGCCGTCCATCCAGATGAACTTGGATTCCTTCATGGGGCGAGGTGAGCAGGATGATGATTATAAATGTTTGGCGGGCGTGAAAACCTCCCGGATGGGTCTTCTTCAGCATAACCTTTAAATATCGCCTCCCATTCTTTGTTGCACATGCACGACAACCATTCCATCACGGGCTCTGCCATTATCGGTAAGAGCGTCCTTCTGCTCGTGCTAGTCCTATAGCCCGGGCAATCCTGGGCCAGTGCATTGTCTTGAACCTTACAGGGGGTACTACCATGAATACGGTAAGAATCTTTGACACAACACTTCGGGACGGAGAGCAGACACCGGGCGTCTCATTCACGCTGCAGGAGAAGCTTATGATAGCGAAGCAGCTTGAGCGCCTCGGCGTCGATATCATCGAGGCAGGTTTTCCCATCGCGAGCAAGGGGAGCTTTGATGCTGTCCATCTCATAGCCAAGGAAGTCCGCAAGCCGGTCATCTGCGGGCTCGCGAGGACGGTCGACAAGGATATCAAGGCTGCGGCCGAGGCGCTCAAGGGCGCTGAGCGCGCAAGGATACACACATTCATCGCGACCAGCGACATTCATCGCGACCACAAGCTCAAGAAGACCAAGGAGCAGGTGGCGCAGATGGCGCGCGACGCGGTCAAGCTTGCCCGGACGTTCACGGATGATGTGGAGTTCTCGCCTGAGGACGCCAGCCGGACAGACCTCGACTATATGTGCGCGGTGGTCGAGGAAGCGGTCGCGGCGGGTGCCACGACCATCAACATCCCTGACACGGTCGGCTACGCACAGCCGCAGGAATATGAAGAGCGCATCCGCTATGTCCAGGAGAAGGTGCCCAACATCAAGGGACTTGCCATCAGCACGCACTGCCACGACGACCTTGGCCTGAGCGTCGCCAATTCGCTCGCCGCGGTCAAGGCAGGGGCGACGCAGGTGGAATGCACCATCAATGGCATCGGCGAGCGCGCTGGCAACACGTCCATGGAAGAGGTGGTGATGGCCATCAGGATGCGCGGGGCATACTACAGCGCCACGACCAACATCAACACCCGCGAGCTGTTTCGCACCAGCCAGATGGTCGCGCGCTTCAGCGGCATCACGCCACAGCGCAACAAGGCCATCGTGGGCGCGAACGCGTTCGCGCACCAGGCTGGCATCCACCAGCACGGGGTCATCAGCAACAAGCGCACCTATGAGATCATGGACGCCGAAGACGTCGGCTGGGAAGGAGAGAACCTTGTCATCGGAAAGCTCTCGGGCAAGCACGCCATCAAGGAGGCACTGACCGAAGCGGGTTTTGAGCTCACGGAGGATCAGCTGCTCAGCGTCACGGAGAAGGTCAAGGACCTTGGCGATAAGCAGAAGAGCATCCATCGCGATGATGTGGTCGCTATCGCCATCGATGTCCTGTCCGCCCTGAGCCCGAAGGAGGATCGCATCAAGCTTGATGAGCTCAGTGTCTTCACGGGCAATCGGGTCACGCCGAGCAGCACGGTCGGTGTCAGCATCGACGGCCAGCGTCACATCGGCTCTGCCACCGGCGTCGGTCCGGTGGATGCTGCCGCAAAAGCCTTAAAGAGCGTCATCGGCCCGGGCTTTTTGCTCAAGGAATACAACCTGAAGGCCATCACGGGCGGTACCGATGCGCTGGCGAATGTGGCCATCAAGATGGAGGATGAGGAGCATAATGTCTTCACCTCCGAGGCGGTCGATGAAGATGTCATCATGGCGAGCGTGAAAGCAATGATCAAGGGCGCCAACAAGGCGTACCACTTCAAGACACAGCAGGATTTGCGACAAGGTGAGCGACATGAAAGGAAGTGAGGTCATCGTCAAGTGCCTGCAGCAGCAGGGCGTGCAGGACATCTTCGGCATCACCGGAGGCGCGGTCATACCGCTCTATGATGCCCTCTACGACCATCAAGATACCATCCGCAACATCATCTGCCGTCATGAGCAGGGGGCGGCGCACATGGCGGCCGGCTTCGCGCGCGCCAGCGGCAAGCCCGGTGTGTGCGTCGGCACGTCAGGGCCCGGAGGCAGCAACATGATTACGGGCATCATGGACGCGTTCATGGACTCGACGCCGATGGTCGCGATGGCGGGGCAGGTGCCGGTCTCTTTCATCGGCAAGGACGCGTTTCAGGAGACGGACATGATAGGGCTCACCATGCCCATCACCAAGCATAACTTCCAGGTCCGGGATCCTGAGAAGCTTGCTGAGACACTGGTCAAGGCATTCAAGCTGTCCACAGAAGGGAGGCCGGGGCCCATCTACATCGACCTTCCCAAGGACGTGCAGAACGCCACGGTCAAGGGTAGCATCCCAAAGGATGTCACCATCCCATCGTATCGGCCGCGTGTCAAGCCAAACCTGTACCAGATCAAGAAAGCCGTGACCGCGTTGCTCAAGGCAGAGCGCCCGCTCATCATCGCGGGCGGCGGATGCATCATCGCGGGCGCCAAGGACGCGCTCGCAGCGTTCGTCAATGCCTCGCACATCCCAGTCAATACCACGACCATGGGAAAAGGCATCTTCAATGAGGCGCATCCGCTGGCGCTCGGTGTCATGGGCATGCATGGCACAGAGGAAGCCAACTACGCAGCGGTCCACACGGATTGCATGCTTGCCATCGGTTGTCGGTTCTCTGATCGCATCACGGGCGATACCAGCTTGTTCGCGCAGGGCGCTATTGTCATCCACGCGGACATCGACCCCAGCGAGATAGGCAAGAACGTGCGCGTCGACATCCCGGTTGTGGGGGACGCGGCAGAGACCATCAAGCTGCTCACGCAGGTCTTCCTTGAGGAGAAAGGCAAGGATAAACACAAAGGCTCCGCATGGGTCAAGGCGCTCGAAGAGCTTCGCCAGATAGGCGAGAGCCATAAGGCGCGCGATGTCAAGGGCATGACGCAATCAAACATGATAACGCAGCTGGGCAGGTTCCTCAAGCAGGAGGATATCGTCACCACGGGCGTCGGCCAGCATCAGATGTTCGGAGAGCACTACCTGCGGCGCACCCTGCCGCGCACCTGGATAACTTCGGGCGGCGCGGGCACTATGGGCTACGGCCTGCCAGCGGCGATCGGCGCCAAAGTGGCGGTTCCTGACCGGGAGGTCTATGACCTTGATGGTGATGGCAGTTTCCAGATGACCAGCCAGGAACTCGCGACTGCCAAGCAGTTCGGCATCAAGGTGACGCCGGTCCTCATGAACAACCAGTACCTTGGCATGGTCAAGCAGTGGCTCGACCTGTTCCAGGAGAGGCGGCATTCAGGCATCCACTTCAGCGTTAACCCTGACTTCGTCAAGCTGGCTGAGGCGTATCATCTGTCCGGCATCTCTGTCACACGGGAATCAGAGCTGGTCCCCGCGCTGCAGCAGGCGCGCAAGGCCGATGAGACCGTGCTTATCGATGTGCACGTCGACCCGGAGGATAATATCTTCCCCATGCTGCCGCCTGGCAAAGGGCTGCAGCACATCATCGGCGGCAAGGCCTACTTCACCAAGACCTGGGACGAGGTCCGGCAGGGCAAGTAGCAACCACCCTGCAGCACATACGGTGCCCCTGGTGGAACGTCGGGACTGGCAGAAGAATCCCTTCGCAGCGGGGCAAGGGCGCAGGGCGACGCGTTGCGGAAATGCGTCCGACAATACCATAAACAATAAAACAGGATTCAATCCCACAACACGAATCCCACAGCACGAGGCGATACCTATGTACAGCGACAAGAAAGAATGGCACCCATCACACAGGCATGTCATCAGCCTGATGGTGGTCGATGAGCCAGGAGTGCTCACCCGCATCAGCAACATGTTCTTCAAGCGCAACTTCAACATCGACACTCTGACCGTCAGTCCCAGCATCATCAATGGGCAAAGCCGCATCACGCTGAGCTTCTTTGGCGACGATTCAGTCTATGAGCAGCTCATCAAGCAGCTCAACAAGCTCATCGACGTCATCAAGGTATCAGACTTGCCCAAGGGCGATACGGTCATCAGGGATTTGTGCCTGGTGCGCGTCACGGCCAAGGACGCGGCCACGCAGAACCAGCTCATCAACTACTGCCGCTTCTATCGCGCGCGCATCGTCGATGCCACGCATGATGATCTCATGGTCGAGATGGTGGGCAAGCCCGAGAAGATAGACGCGTTCCTCGAGCTTGTAGGGCCCTTGGGCATCAAGGAGGTATCGCGCACAGGCGTCACGGCGCTCGCCCGCGGCAATGGGGTGAAAGGCAATGGGATGAGGGGGAATGGCGTGAAGGGCAACGGCAGCGTGAGCGGCGCCTCCACGAGCGCGGGCAGCAAGACCGCAGGCTCTCCTGATGGAGGGGATGTGCGATGACCAAGCACGCTGGCAAGACGCTCTATGACAAGATCTTTGACCTGCATACCGTGAGGCAGCTGCCTACTGGTCAATATCAGCTCTTCATCGGCCTGCACCTGGTGCATGAGGTGACCAGCCCCCAAGCATTCGCGATGCTCCGGGAACGTGGACTGAAGGTGGCTTATCCAGAGCGCACGTTCGCGACCGTGGATCACATTGTCCCCACGCACGACCAGAAACGCCCCTACCAGGATGCGCAGGCAGAGAAGATGATAGCGGCAATGGAATCGAACGCGAAGGAGTTCTGCTTCATGCTCTACAATACGCAGAGCGGCAAGCAGGGCGTGGTGCACATCATCGGTCCCGAGCTTGGCCTGACGCAGCCAGGCATGACCATCGCATGCGGCGACTCGCACACCAGCACGCACGGCGCGTTCGGCGCCCTCGCGTTCGGCATCGGCACCAGCCAGGTCCGGGATGTGCTGGCCACGCAGACGCTCGCCATCAACAGGCTCAAGGTCAGGCGCATCAATGTGACAGGCAGCCTGAAGCCAGGTGTCTACGCAAAGGATGTCGTGCTCGCCATCATCCGCAAGCTGGGCGTGAAAGGCGGCATCGGTTATGCCTATGAATACGGAGGCAGTGCCATTGAAGCACTGAGCATGGAAGGCAGGATGACGCTGTGCAACATGACAATAGAAGGGGGTGCTCTGTGCGGTTATGTCAATCCTGACAAGACGACGTTCAGCTACCTGCAGGGCCGCGAGTTCGCGCCTGGTCTTGACGCATGGGATCGCGCGGTCGCGTTCTGGAGCAGCATGGCATCGGACGCTGACGCGGTCTATGATGATGTGGTGGAAATAGACGGTTCAGTGCTCTCGCCCATGGTCACCTGGGGCATCAATCCCGGACAGGCCATAGGCATCGACGAGAACGTGCCTGACCCTGCCAGCATGATCGCTGATGAGGCGCAAGTGGCATCGCGGGCATTGGCGCACATGGGACTTGTTGCGGGACAGCCAATCACGGGAACACCGGTGGATGTGGTCTTCATCGGCAGCTGCACCAATGGCAGGCTGTCTGACCTGCGCGAGGCGGCCAGGATAGCGAAGGGGAAGAGGGTGCACGCGGGCGTGAAAGCGCTCGTCGTCCCTGGCAGCCAGCAGGTCAAGAAGACGGCGGAAGCAGAAGGCCTCGACAAGATCTTCACTACGGCGGGCTTCGAGTGGCGCAGCGCTGGGTGCAGCATGTGCCTTGCGATGAACCCAGACAAGCTGCAGGGCAACCAGCTTTCGGCGAGCAGCAGCAACCGCAACTTCATCGGCAGGCAGGGCAGCCCCACGGGCAGGACACTGCTCATGAGCCCTGCCATGTGCGCGGCCGCGGCGATCGCAGGAAAGGTCGTGGATGTGCGGGCGGTCGATGTGCGTGCGGCAGCTGCGCTGGAGGTGAGGTGAATGGCGAAGCATATCATCGAGGTGTCTGGCAGAGGGGTCGTGGTCAGGGGCAATGACATCGACACAGACCGCATCATCCCTGCGCGCTACATGAAGGAGATAACCTTCGACCATATGGGCGAGTACGCGTTCTATGATGAGCGCTTTACGCAGGAATTGGGTCGGGATGGCAAGCCGCAGCAGAAGGCGCATCCCTTCAATGACGTACGCTTCCGGGGTGCGTCCATCCTGCTCGTCAACAAGAACTTCGGCTGCGGCAGCTCGCGCGAGCACGCTCCCCAGGCGCTCATGCGCTGGGGCATCACCGCGATAGTTGGCGAGAGCTTCGCTGCCATCTTCGCGGGCAACTGCACCATGCTGGGCATACCGACCCTGACAGTATCGTCGCAGGAAATCGAGGAGCTGATGCAGCAGGTAGAGGCGCATCCGCAGGAACAGCTGGTGCTGGACATCGCGGCAGTCCGGATCGCCGCGGGCAACCTGCGGGGGGAGGCGTCCATGCCTGAATCCATCAGGAAGGCACTTACCGAAGGCACCTGGGATTCGACATCGCTGTTGCTGGACGGCAAGGACGCCATAGCGGCGCTGGCGAAGCGATTGCCGTACCTTAACACCTTCCGCGGAGGGTCGCAGGGCACAGGCGACGTCGGGAGAGCGTAGGGCATTCACGTATGTGACGAGCATTCCTGCACATAACGAGAACCATAAATCGAAGTCATAGAAACCATATACCACGGCAATCGAGGCGAAAACATGAGCGGGACAGGAAAAAAGATCGCGGTGCTGCCGGGCGATGGCATCGGACCTGAAGTCATGGCTGAAGCATTGAAGGTGCTCAAAGCTGTCGAGACAAAGCACAAGGTCACGTTCCAGTGCACCACCGCCGATGTCGGCGGCATGGCGCATGACAAGCATGGCACAGCGCTTCCGCCAAAGACCCTGGAGCTCTGCGAAAAAAGCGATGCCATATTGTTCGGCAGCGTCGGCGGGCCGAAATGGGACAACCTGCCATCTGACCAGAAAGTGGAGCGCGCGGCGCTGCTGCGCCTGCGCAAGCACTTCAATCTCTTCGCGAACCTGCGGCCCGCCATCTGCTACAGCGAGCTTGCCTCAGCGTCGCCGCTGCGCGCGGACATCGTGGGCAATGGCTTTGACATCCTGGTCATAAGAGAATTGACGAGCGGCATCTACTTCGGCCGTAAGGGTGAGGAGAAGGACCACGCGTTCGACGAGATGCTCTATCGCAGGGATGAGGTGGAGCGCATCGCGAAAGTCGCGTTCGAGACAGCGCGGCAACGCAAAGGGCATGTGACCTGTGTGGACAAGAGCAATGTGCTGCAGAGCAGCATGTTCTGGCGGCGCATCGTCAATGAGGTGCATCGAGGGTACAACGATGTGGCATTGGATCACCTCTACATCGACAACGCCACCATGCAGATACTCAGGCGCCCCAGGGACTTTGATGTCATGGTCACGACCAATCTGTTCGGCGACATCCTCAGCGACGAGGCAGCGATGATGACCGGCAGCATCGGCATGCTCGCGTCAGCGAGCATCAATGAAAAGAAGTTCGGCATGTACGAGCCAGCGGGCGGCACAGCGCCTGACATCGCAGGCAAAGGCATCGCCAATCCCATCGCGCAGATACTCAGCGCGGCCATGATGCTCAAGCACACCTTCGGCATGACTGCTGCGCATGACGACATCGCGATGGCGGTGCGCCAGGCGCTCAAAGACGGCTATCGCACAGGCGATATCATGCAGCAAGGCAAGAAGCAGGTCGGCACCAAGCAGATGGGCGATGCGATTGTCGCGCGGCTCTGAGATTGTCGCATGCGATGGAATGATGTGCGCGGTGGATGGTTATCCCGCGACAAACATAAATAGGAGAGGGTTATCGGAAGCACCATGATTGGGGCCGCAAGGGCCCCGACGCGTTGATACAGACTTTCAATACACCATAGGTGAATACCATGAAACCAATCAAGGATCCGAACGGAAAAGTCATCGCTGAACTGCTGCAGGACGAAGACGTGACGTCATCGCTTTCTGGCAAGAAGCTCGCGGTCATCGGCTATGCCTCCCAGGGACGAGGACAGAGCCTCTGCTATCGCGACAGCGGCGTCGACGTGATTGTCGGTCTGCGCAAAGGCGGCGCGAGCTGGGCCCGTGCGCTAGAAGACGGCTGGGCGCCAGGCACGACGCTGATGGAGATACCTGACGCGGTCAAGGCGGCTGACATCGTGCTGCTGCTCATCGCGGACACAGCGCAGCCAGAAGTCTATGCCAAGAGCATCGCGCCATCGCTTTCTGCTGGTAAGATGCTGGTGTTCTCGCATGGCTTCAATATCCATTTCAAAGGGATTGCGGCGCCCAAGGATGTGGACGTCGCCATGATCGCTCCTAAAGGCCCTGGCTTCGTGGTGCGCCAGGAATACGAGAAGGGTTTCGGTGTGCCCGCGCTCGTCGCTGTGCATCAGGACGCGTCGGGTTCTGCATGGGATCTTATCCTGGCCATGGCAAAGGCCATTGGCGCGACAAAGCCAGGCGTCCTGAAGACCACGTTCAAGGACGAAGTCGAGAGCGACCTGTTCGGTGAGCAGGTGGACCTCTGCGGCGGCGTCGTGGAGATGGTCAAGCACGCGTATGAGACGCTCATCGAGGCCGGCTACAATCCTGCGCTCGCGTACTGGGAAGTGCACCATGAATTGTACGGGCTTATCGCGCCGCTCGCCTACCAGTACGGCAACTATGGTATGCTCTCACGCGTGTCATTGACCGCGCGTAAAGGTGCGGTTGTCTCGGGTCCAAGGGTCATGACCGCTGATGTCAAAGAGCGCATGAAGGAATGTTTGGTGGACATCCAGTCGGGCAAGTTCGCCAAGGACTGGATGGCTGAATACAAAGAGCACGGGTACGCCAAGCTGAACGCGGAGCTTGACATGCTGAAAGCGCATCAACTGGAAGTCGTAGGCAAGCAGGTACGGCGCATCATGTGGCCCAAGAAAGACGTGGAGTGAGCGGGGGCGACATTGTTTGTGGGGCTGGACGACGCTGCGCCAGTCAGGGTTCTCCTCAAGCTCCTATCTGCGGCCAAACCAGTGTCCGATGGCTTCACTGATGTCCTTGTTGGTTGTCTGCTCGCAGACCGCCTCGATGGCACGCTGCGGGCTCCAGGCTGGATTCTGGATGTAGGTCAGCGGAGCGACAAGGTGGGTGAGCTGCTGGGCAGCGTAGAGTATCTGTCCGCTTACCCTGATCCTGTCCTGGTATGCGTCCTGCACCACGGCGTGGGAAGGATCGCCGGGCCACTGCTCCGCGATGCGCTGCAATGATAATTTTCGCAGGATGTCATGCTCGCTTCTGGCCCAAGCGGAAGGCGGGTCGCTCCTATTGAACAACCCAGGTTCGACCTGGTTCTTGGAGCAGTCATAGAGGAACGCGGCGCGTGTCAGGGTCTCCACTTGCTCCTTTCCGATGATGCGTTTCTCTGCCAGACGCGTGCAGATGAGATTCGTCGCCAGGGCGCGCATGAGCGAGCCATACAGATTGCCGGTCACAGCGTCGAAGCGCGCGATATTGATGCCTGGAATATCCACCATGGTCTCGAGGGGTCCCCATATCTCACCTTCCCTTCTCGGCAATGCTCGCGCCTCGCGGTAGGGTGCATCTTCCAGATGCAACGCTGACTCGCGGATGAAGATGGCGGATTGCAGGTTCGTCTGCCAGTATTCGATCAATCGTGCCTGCAGCTTCTGTTGGCCTGCCGCGCGCGAGCTCGGGTCGACTTTGTAGGGGTTGTCGAGCACCAGATAGATGCCGGTCAGGTCATGGGCCGTGACCGGTTCTTCCAGGCCTTTTATCGATGTCGGCGCCCATTCCTGGAGTGTGAAGGAATATCTGGCAACAGCAGCAGTGGCTGGGCCGAGCATGACATGTCCTGGGACCTTGGTGACGGCGCCCTCCATACGGCTGGCGATATTCACATCATCGCCCATGACCGTGTACGCTGGTTTCTGCGGCGCACCTGATGAGCCAGATATCACGTCGCCCGAATTGATGCCGATGCGGATGCCCATTTCCCGTTTCGGTGTACCGTCCGGGTGATGGTACATCTCCCGTATGCACCATGCTGCCAGGCACATCTGTTCAACATGCGCGTTGCTCGCCCGTTCCTGGTCAGGGGTGTCGCCGATAGGCAGTCCTCCTATCGCCATGATGGCGTCACCTTCATACTTGTCGACCCAGATGCCTAGTCCCATGAGCGCCCCGACCATTGGCGTATTGATGTCTATCATGGTCGTGTTGATTACCTGCGGCGCCTGTTCCGGTGTGCCTGCATCCAGCATGCGTTGCCTCACGCTTCTGGACCATGCCGTGAACCCTGCCGCGTCAGTGAACAACATGGTCGCCGGGTGGTGTGTGGACGTGAGCGTACCGTCCACCAGCGCCCTGCCTATGCCTCTTGGCAGCATCTGCGTGAATGCGGCAGCGTACTTGGCGGTTTGTTCAACCGCGCTTCGCAGCTGTTCCTGCGCAAGGACCACGCGCTGGGTCCTGGCTTGTTGCGCGGCAAGCGCTGCCTGCAGATCATCTATCTGACGGGAATAACCAAAGGGGCTGGCGGCCCGGGCCAACAGGTTGGGCAGGAGTCCCTGCTGGTCCCAGATGGTGTAATGTACACACGTTGGCGTCATGCCCGTCACTTCAGGCATCTGGGATTTTCCACGCGGTCTGTTATCCTGGGTTATGGTCGCCTGATGCTGTACATTGTAGAACTGGTCCTTGCGCAACACCGACCTGCCATTGACATCTACGGCATGGGTGCAGAGGAATGCGATATTGGGGTCTTCTGGCCACATGAATTCCCCGACACGGGTCATGGGAATGTAGTCTGAACGCAAGCGCTGATAATCCATGCCCTCGATGGGAGTCAGCTGATCGATTAGCTCATCACGGCTGCGGCTCTTCTGGAAGGGCAGCAATGTCGGAGGACTGAGCATGGTCACAAATGAGCCAACAATCGCGCCATTGAAATACAGGTCAGGGCCATTGCGATAGATGTCCGCATCAAGGTTGAACAAGTCCGCGGATTCGCGCAAGATCTGCATGACATCGCAGCCACAGTGCGTCTCGACCAGGTGCGTGTTTTCCTCCCGTTTGCCGATGGAGGGCATATAGGCGTATACGCCTGTGGTGAAATGGCAGTCCCACAGGCGTGGCGGCACCAGGTACGCACTGAAGACAAGGCCCTGCTGAGGGTCTCGCAGACCGTCATCGGTAAACGGGCGAAGCAGGTTCTGGAACTGGTGCGTATGGCTCAGCATGGCGCTGAGTACACTTGTGGTTCCTCCTAGTCTGCTGAGCGTCGCCAGGCCACTGAGGGTCGCTCCTCCCTGGTTAAGGTCATAGTAGTGGTATCCCGCGTCATAGAGCGCCAAGGGGTCCTGGAAATGGTCTACGATGGCGGTGACTACCTGACTGACCTCCTGGTAGGTTGCGCCATCATCCGGTTCCAGCGGTAATGCCGTCTTTTGCAGCCACGGCGCGGCCTCAAGGAGCCATTCCAGTACTTCCCGGTTTTTTGGGTCCTTGATGGATGGTGCGCTCATGGCCGCAGGCGGCATGCGCTTGCCATCGCGTGCTTCCAAGCTGCGCACCAGCGCGTACTGTACCACTGTCATGACATTCCTGCCAAAGACCATGGGGCTATAGCTGGAGAGCCACGAATGCGTCAGCATGTCTTCAAGCCCTAAAGGGTCTGCCATGGGCAACAGGTGTGGCATGATGGTTAATAATGTTTTTATCCTGTAGTGGTATCTAAATCCTGTTCACATGGAGGTGATTGCGTAATTCACAGGGACTGTTCCGGTTGCCTGTACGAAATATTTAAGAAGGCCA
>MNWW01000064.1 GCA_001871415.1 Candidatus Woesearchaeota archaeon CG1_02_57_44
ACGGGCAGTGTCCGCCTATTAAAGCTTTGCTGCGAAACCGTTATAATATCTGATAGTATCACCGAGGCATGCACCTGCCAGCAGGCGAGCGAGCGCCGGCATCAGCGCACCTTCTCGTCGGGACGGCCAGCGGCGCGGTCTTCCGCTATCAGGAGCCATGCGTGGATCCGCTGCGGCCGGTGTTCGAGGTCTATGGCCCCATCCTCGCCCTGGGCCATCACCGGGACGATGTGGTCGCCATGTATAAGACGGTCAGGAATGGCCATGAATTAGTGCTCTTGCGCAATCTCACGCGCGCGTGCGAGCCCCATCCGTTCGCTGGCATCCCGTCCACGACCAGCGTGCAGACCTATGTCCTCTCGGAGGGCACCCTTGAGCTACGCACGAATGGAGGCCGACTCTCCTTCGACCTGAGCGAGGTGACCACGACCATGCGCTACCAGAACGGCTGGAGCACCATGGCGTTCAGGCAGCCCTTTTCCTGGAATGATTATCACTGCAGACTGTATCCGAGGGCAACACCGGGATATGCTCCTGCGGGCGCTGGTGATAAGGCTCCTGTGCCCATGCGGATATCCGAGGGCCGGAGGATATCCCTCGCATCCTTGGTGGTGCACCGGCAGGGATCTGACCTTGAGCGCATCCTGCGCAATGATGTCACCTGCGTGACCGTGGTCAGAACTGCTCATCAGCGAGCCGAAGGTAGTCTTTCACGCGTTGCAAGGTCTGTTCTATGAGAAATTTCTCCACTTTCTGCTCAAAGAGTTCCGCGAGACCCTGACCTTCAGCAATGCGGTATTTGGCACGCAACCGCTCGACCAGGAAAAGTTCCCGAAACCTACGCAACTGCCTGCGGATATTTGACTCGTGCACGCCTAACAAGGGCAGCCCAGCGTCCTTGCGCAGCACTTTCACCTGTTCCGTAAGGTCACGCGCGCTCAGCCATTTCTGTCCTTTTCGCGCCTCAAGAAGCGCGTGCAGCACGTCAACCACGCTGTCTCGGGAGTCTCCTGGCTGCAAGAGCCCGATGGACAGGCAGATACGTTTGCACAGAGCGCGCTTGCTTATCTGATAGGGCTTCTCGTATCGCCGTATGACTATCTCAAACAACGGCGCTTCTTTGGCAAAGGTTCCCATGATGACCACACACCCATGCATTGCAGGAGTATCCACACGAGCTGGTCCATTGCGCTGTATGCAACGCTCCCAACTTGTCCCTCAACAGCTCATACCACGGTAACGTCCCACGACAGGACGCAACCCCCTGCATTATATGTTTAATCCTGATTCATCCTATGTTTAATCCTGATTCATCCTATGTTTAATCCTGATTCATCCTATGTTTAATCCTGATTCATCATATGTTTAATCCTGATTCATCCTATGTTTAATCCTGATTCATCCTATGTTTAATCCTGATTCATCCAATACGGTTAAGTCCTGATTCATCCTATGTTTAATCCTGATTCATCCTATGTATGTTTAATCCTGATTCATTCAATACTGTTTAGTCCTGTTTCTTGTCCACTTTGGCCAGGATCTTCTCAAGCTCAGCCACTTGCGCTTCTATGTTGCTGATGGTCTTATCATTCTCCACAGGCATGAGCAGCTTACCGCATTCTGGGCAACGGAAATCAAAGTTCATAGCGTGCTCAAAATCCATGCGTAGGGTAAGATCAGGACAGATATAGAACTGGCCTGTGCGCTCTTTCTCCAGCCTGCCGCGCAGTTTCTCTATCTTCTGGTGCTTGAGCGAGATGTAAAGGTCAGGGACCCGCTTCTTGTTAAATATCCAGCTGTAGATGTACCATCCTTTCTGGCGGTCCTTGCGTCGCGTATAGGTGACCAGGTTCACATGGAAGAGCTTGTAGAGGATGTTGCGCACGGTCTTGATGTCCATGTCAGAAAGGGCAGCGAGTTTGAATTCCGAGACTTTCTTGCGGTTCTTGCGAAGGATGCCTATAAGTGCTACTGCCTCAGGACCACCAACTTCTTCCACTACCTCCGTGATGACGGACTCGGTTACACGCATCTATGTTTTGTTTCCGAGTGAATTTAAATACTTTATGCTTAAAAATTATGCGTAAAGGCCTCCGCCCTCCTGCTTTGGATCAGCACCAGTAAGATTTAAATAGTTGACCTGTGTCCCATTCTTGTTGACCTTAAGTCAACAGAAACCAGTATAGTGGCCAATGCTGTAGAATGGCCAATGGAATGACAAGGACCGATGGATTGGCAAGTGCGAAGTACTTGTGAAGCAGACGGTATGCAGATGTATACAAGTACGACGGACTTGAGGTCAGGGTAGATACAGGGGGTGAAAACATGAAGGTTGTACCACTGAGCAACAGGGTATTGGTGAAGCCAAAGGATACGCCAGAGAAGACCGCGGGTGGCATCTACATCCCGGACACCGCAAAGGAGAAGACCCAGGAAGGGACCATTGTCGCTGTAGGGAATGGCAAGGAGATAGAACAGTTGGGCATCAAGGCCGATGACATCGTGCTCTTTGACAAGTACGCTGGCGATGAGATAAAGATTGATGGAAAAAAGCATCTGCTCATGATGGCAAAAGACATCATGGCGACATTGCGATGAGGTGAACAATATGGCAAAAAAGATTCTCTTTGATGAAAACGCGAGACAGGCGCTGGTGCGAGGTATTGATCAGCTGGCGAATACGGTCAAGATCACTCTTGGCCCGAAAGGCAAGAACGTGGTCATCGAACGCTCCTTTGGCAGCCCCATCATCACCAATGATGGCGTGACCATCGCTAAGGAGATAGAGTTGACAGACCCCTTCGAGAACATGGGAGCGCAGCTCGTCAAGGAAGTCGCGGAGAGGACTCAGGATCTAGCAGGTGACGGAACAACAACCGCAACATTGCTGGTGCAGGCCATTGTCAAGGAAGGTCTCAAGAACATCACCGCGGGCGCGAATCCCATCGCGGTCAAGCGTGGCATCAATCTAGCAATAGCCTCCGTAGTCGAGTACCTCAAGAACAGCGCTGAACAGGTCAAAGACAAGGAGAAGATCATCCAGGTGGCGACCATTGCTGCCAACAATGACCCGGAGATAGGCAAGCTGATAGCTGACGCCTTGAATCGTGTGGGCAATGAAGGCGTGGTGACCATCGAGGAAGCAAAAAGCATGGAGACGTCGCTGGATATCGTGGAAGGTATGCAATTCGACAGAGGCTATATCAGCCCGTACATGGTGACCGACCCTGACAAGATGGAGGCGATGCTGGAGAATGCCTATGTCCTGTTGACTGACCAGAAGATAACGGTCATGAAGGACCTTCTGCCCATATTGGAATCTGTCGCTCAGCAAGGAAAGCCCCTGTTCATCATCTGCGATGACCTGGAAGGCGAGGCATTGGCGACTATTGTCATCAACCTGCTTCGCGGCGCGCTCAAGGTAGTGGCTGTCAAAGCGCCGGGCTTTGGCGATGACCGCAAGGAGATGCTCGAAGACATGGCAACCCTGACTGGCGGAAAAGTCATTAGCGAAGATAAGGGCATGAAGCTGGAGAACGCGAATGTCAAAGACCTTGGCCACGCCAAGAAAGTGCGCGTGGACAAGGAGAAGACCACAATTGTAGATGGCGGCGGAGAGAAGGCCTCTATCGCTAAGCGCGTCTCGCAGATAAAGCAGCAGATAGCCAACTCGGAGAGTGACTTTGAGAAGGACGACATGCAAAAGCGCCTGGGCAAGCTCTCTGGCGGTGTCGCGGTCATCAACGTGGGAGCGCCGACCGAGACCGAGATGAAGGAGAAGAAAGCGAGAGTAGATGACGCCCTGCACGCGACAAAAGCGGCTGTCGAGGAAGGCATCATCGCTGGCGGCGGTGTGACACTGCTGCGCGCCATACCTGGCGTCAGGGCATTGAAGCTGGAGGGAGACGAGGCGACCGGCGCTGATATCGTTGCCAAGGCGCTTGAATCCCCCATCCGCCAGATAGCCGCGAACGCAGGCAAGGATGGCTCAGTCATTATCGAGCGCCTCAAGAGCGAGAAGGCGCCCATCGGCTATAACGCCAGGACTGACACCTTCGAGAACCTGTTGACTGCTGGCGTTGTGGATCCGACAAAAGTCGCGCGTTCAGCCTTGCAGAACGCTGGCAGCATCGCAGGCATGATCCTGACAACTGAAGCGGTTGTCGCTGAGATCAAGGAGAAGAAGGATGGCTCTGACGCTGCCGCGGCTGGCATGGCAGGCATGGGTGGAATGGGAGGCATGGGCTTTTAGGCCCTGCCGATTTTTTCTTTTTACCTATTTTTTCGTGCGATACCACATCGATACCAATACGATACTTTGACAGCAACACGATTAAAGGTGCAGGAGTCGACATGCCATCAAGAAGCTATCAACCACAACCCTTTTTAAGGGAGCATGCATCCGCCCCATAAGAGTGCGATTGCAACGATTGAGTACCAGAGCGCATTGAAAAAAAAACAGTCCGAACACATTAACATCAATCAAAACAAATCAACCTGAACACCACCATGGAATTCAAGACCACAAGGGACATAGCCGTTCCCAAACGCATCATCGACCAGGTCATAGGCCAGGAGGACGCGGTCAATATCATCCGCAAAGCGGCGGGCCAGCGTCGCCACGTTCTGCTCATCGGCGACCCTGGGACAGGCAAGTCCATGTTGGGCACGGCCCTGGCGGAGATGCTGCCAAAAGAAAAACTTGTTGACGTCATATCATTTGCGAACCCTGACGATGAGAACCAGCCGCTCATCAGGAGCATGCCCGCGGGCAAGGGCCGCGAGCTCATTACGCAGGCGCGCCTGGAAAGCCAGAACGCGTTTCGCAGCCAAAGCGCCCTCATGCTCATCTTGGCCATCATCTCCATGATAAGCCCCTGGTGGGTGCGCTCCTACTACAACAGCGATATCATGTTCGCCGCGTTCTTCATCGGTGGCATGCTGTTTCTGGTCTCCTTCATCATGTTCCTCAATTTTGGTCGCCGTCAGGAAACGAAGGCCAAGGTGCCCAAGGTGATAGTTGATAATTTCAAGCGCAAGGAAGCGCCTTTCCAGGACGCGACCGGCGCGCACGCTGGCGCGCTGCTTGGCGATGTGCTCCATGACCCCTTCCAGTCTGGTGGCCTGGGGACGCCAGCGCACGAACGCGTTGTCGCGGGCATGATTCACAAGGCCAACATGGGCGTGCTCTTCATCGACGAGATAGCGACCCTCCAGCAACATACGCAACAGGAGCTGTTGACCGCGCTGCAAGAAGGAAAGTTCGCTATAACCGGCCAGTCTGAGCGCTCGGCAGGAGCCATGGTACGAACAGAACCCGTGCCCTGCAGTTTTATCCTGCTTGCCGCAGGCAATCTGGACACGGTCAAGCACATGCATCCTGCCTTGCGAAGCCGGATCCGCGGCTATGGCTACGAAGTATATATGAAAGATACTATGGAAGATACCCTTGACAACCAAGACAAGATTGCCCGATTTGTCGCCCAAGAAATCGCTAAGGACGGCAGGATACCTGCCTTCTCGCACGCGGCTGTTGATACCATCATCATCGAAGCGCGGCGCATGGCGAATCGCAAGGGCCACCTTACGTTGCGTCTGCGCGAGCTCGGAGGCCTTATCCGCGCTGCGGGAGATATCACACTGGAGGACAAGGCCAAAGTCGTCGAGCCATCGCACATCCAGAAAGCAAGGATGGTCGCAAGGACACTTGAGCAACAGATTGCTGACAAGTTCATTGAGCGCAAGCGTGAGTACGAGGTCATACGCGTCCAGGGAACGCGTGTGGGGCGCGTGAATGGCTTGGCGGTCATCGGTTCAGACCTCGCGTTCTCCGGCATCATCCTGCCCATCGAGGCGGAGATCACCCCTGGTGGAAAGGAGAAAGAGATCATAGCCACCGGCAAGCTGGGGGAGATAGCCAAGGAAGCGATAAAGAACGTCTCGGCCATCATCAAGCGCTATTTCGGCGATGACATCAAGAAGTATGACCTCTACGTGCAGTTCCTGCAGACCTACGAGGGCGTGGAAGGAGACTCAGCGTCTATCGCTGTCGCAACCGCAATCATCAGCGCGCTCAAGAAGATACCGGTCAGGCAGGATACCGCGATGACCGGCTCATTGTCCGTGCGCGGCGAGGTGCTGCCCGTGGGTGGCGTGTCCAGCAAGGTCGAGGCGGCAATCGACGCGGGCCTCAAGCGCGTCATCGTGCCCAAGACCAACCTGCGCGACATCGTCATCGAGAAATCGCGGCTCGCCCGGATAGAGGTCATCCCGGTGTCCGGCGTGGCTGAGGTGCTCGAGCAGGCCATGGACTGGAAGAATAACACCGCGGTGCTCAGGAAGGTGCGGGCTGTGAACGGCAACAGCTAGGCCGACCTTGCAGGCCCTGCTGGCTATGCGGCCATGAACTCCTGCAAGAATGAAATCCTGCGAGCCAATGCTCCAATCATCAAATACCAATCAGGAGGAAAACCGACAGTCCGTTCCATACAGTACCATCATGCCAGCACCTGCCTGAAGAAGGTCAGTACCCTCTCGCGCCGCCGCCGTCGATGAGGATGGCCTGCCCGGTGATGGCCGCGGCCTGCTCGCCGCAGAGGAACGCGACGAGCGCGCCGACTTCCTCTGGCCTGATGAGCCTGCCAAGGGGCATCTGCTTGGCCCAATCCTGCTTGACCATATCGGCATCGCCTCTTGCCCCGGCAAGCTCTGTCAGACGTCGGGTATCAGTCATGCCCGGGCAGACGGTGTTGAACGTGATGCCCGAATACTGCAAGGACAATGATTTCTGCACGGCATGGATAGCGCTCCTCACCGCATTGCTCAGCAGCAGGCCGTCGATGGGCTCTTTCACGCTCTTGCTCATGAGCGCAACGATTCTGCCCTTGCCTTTCATGTGCGGCACAGCAGCTTTGACCAGCCGGACGTACGGCATCATCAATGCCTGCCAGGCTGTCATAAAATCCTGCTCTGTCAGTTCAGCCAGGTTTCCTGGTTTAGGACCACCAGTGTTAAACACCAGGATATCAACGCGTCCCTGCTGCGCGACGGTCGCATCAACCCAGCTCTGGCTGTCCTGCTCTAAATCAAGGACACTCGCCTGAACGCTCGTATACCGTCCCAGTTTCATGGCAGCGTCCTGCAATGCGTCTTTCCCGCGCGCGCAGATGCTCAGCACACACCCTTCGCGCGCGAGCGCTTCAGCGATGGCAAAACCCATGCCACTGGAAGCGCCTCCGACCATGGCGACTTTTCCGCGCAGATGAAGGTCCATTCCGCAGTGGGATGCACCAGAGTACAAATATGTTTGCAGGCCCGAGTGTCTGTCTGGATGATAACACCAGCATCGATGCTTTTTAGTCAACCCCAACATATTTATACCAACTTCCTCTCGGCCGAGTTATGGGTCAATATAGCGCGCAATCAACTGCTGGCGAAGTCGATAAGGTCCCTCTGTCAGACGAGCACAAGATACCGCTCAAGGATCTGCTCAAGCGCCTGGACACAACGCAGGATGGCCTGTCCGAGCAGGAGGCGAAAGCGCGTCTGCAACAATACGGTCCGAATGTCCTCTCATCCAAAGGCAAAGCTGGACCCCTGATCAAATTTCTCAGCCAATTCACTAACTTCTTCGCCCTGCTCCTGATAGGCGGCGCGGCATTGGCGTTTGTCGCTGAGCGTTTGGACCCTGGCCAGGGCAACATCTACATCGGCTATGCCCTCGCGGTGGTGGTGCTGCTCAACGCGACCTTCACGTTCATCCAGGAATACCAGAGCGAGCGCATCATGGAATCCTTCGCAAGGATGCTGCCAAAGATGGTGACCGTGCTACGCTCTGGTAAGCAAAAGGAGGTCGCCTCGCGCGACATCGTGCCTGGCGATATCGTCCTGCTCAACGAGGGCATGGCCATCCCTGCTGACGGCCGGCTGCTGGAGCAGAACGCGATGAAGATTGACCTCTCGCCCATCACGGGCGAGTCCGAGCCAGAGCTGCGAAAGCTTGTCTGCACGCATGAGAATATCCTCGAGAGCCGTAACATGGTCTTCTCAGGGACGAGCGTACAGACAGGCAACGGCAAGGCCATCATCTACGGCACCGGCATGGACACGGAGATAGGCAAGATAGTGCGCATGACCCGTGAGACAGGCAGCGTCGATAGTCCTCTGCGAAAGGAGCTGCATCACTTCATCAAGATAATATCTGCCATGGCAATCGGTCTTGGTGTCACCTTCTTTCTTGTCTCTGTCCTGCTGGGCCAGCAACTTATAGGCAGCATCATCTTCGCCATCGGCATCATCGTGGCCAATGTGCCTGAAGGTCTTTTGCCGACCGTCACCTTATGCTTGAGCATCGCGGCAAAACGCATGGCCAAACGAAACGCGCTCATAAAGAATCTGGATTCTGTTGAAACGCTGGGAAGCACGACCGTCATCTGCACGGACAAGACAGGAACCATCACGCAGAATAAGATGACCGTCACGACCCTCTGCCTGGGGACTGAAGAGTTCCATGCCTACAGCCCGAAGCTGGGCCGGGAGCCAGCATTCAGCATGGCCCGAGACATCATGGCCTTGTGCAACAACGCGCGCGAGCAGGAAGGTCATCTGGTGGGGGACCCGACCGAGACCGCGCTGCTCGCCTTTGCAGGGAAGCATGCCTACCGCCAGCTCCCCCGGGTGCACGAGAGCCCCTTTGACAGCAAGACCCGGCGCATGATAGTGACGAGCAAAGACAAGGAACGCATGCTGGCATTCCTCAAGGGCGCGCCAGAGAAAGTAGTATCCATGTGCGACAGCATCCAGTCCGGCAGGAAAAAACGCGCCCTCACCGTCAAGGACAGGAAAGAGATCATGGCCGTCTATGAGCGACTGGCCGCCAGGGGCGAACGCGTGCTCGCCCTCGGCGTCAAGCAGACCAGGACGGAGAAATCCAGCGAAGAAGGTTTCACCTATGTCGGCCTTATCGGCCTTATGGACCCTCCGCGAAACGAGATCCCTGACGCGCTGGCCAAATGCCGCAGCGCCGGCATCCGCGTCATCATGATAACCGGGGACCATGGCACCACAGCAGAGGCCATAGCAAGGCAGGTCGGTCTGATCCTGCCCAAATCCGGCAGGGTCATCCGCAGCGAGGACCTGGACGCCATGCCCGAGGAGCGCCTGCGCAGGATACTCGCCGAGGACGGCCTGGTCTTCGCGCGGGCAAGGCCCGAGCAGAAACTGCGTATCGTCAAGGCCTTGCAGGCGAATGGTGAGGTCGTGACCGTGACCGGCGACGGTGTCAATGACGCACCCGCGCTCAAGAACGCTGACATGGGCGTGGCTATGGGCCTGTCAGGAACAGAAGTGGCCAGGGAAGCCGCTGACATGGTGCTGCTCGATGATAATTTCGCGACCATTGTCAACGCGGTCGAGGAAGGCCGCACGGTCTTTGAGAACATCAAGAAATTCATCGCCTACATCCTGACCAGTAACATCCCGGAGATAATGCCGTTCATCGCCTTCGCGCTCTGGCAGCTGCCACTCGCGATAACCGTCCCGTTGATTCTCGCCATCGACCTGGGCACGGACCTGCTGCCGGCCATAGCGCTCGGCGTGGAGAAACCTGAATCCGACGTCATGCGCAACAGGCCGCGCTCCCGGTCAGAGCGTCTGATGAGCGGCAAGCTGCTGTTCATGTCCTATGGCATCATCGGCATGATACAGGCAATGGCGGGATTCTTCGCGTTCTTCTTCATCTTGGTGAGAGGAGGCTGGACATGGGGCGCTACTCCTGATACCGTAGTCTATCATACCGCGATCACGGCCTTTTTCATGAGCATCATCGTCTGCCAGGTCGCCGACGTGCTTATCTGCAGGACCCGACGCCAGAGCATCATCCACGCCCGGAACAACCCGCTCATCTGGGCAGGCATCGCTGTGGAGCTTTGCCTGGTGGCCATCATCTCCTATGTCCCAGCGGCCAACGTATTCTTCCAGACCCAGCCGCTGCAGCTCTGGCACTGGCTGCTGCCTGTGCCCTTCGCCCTGGTCATTCTATTCGGCGACGAGCTAAGGAAATACCTGGCGCGCCGCGACAACGCGTTCGTGCTGCGCTATCTGACCTGGTGAGCAATGACAGCATGACCGATAAAGACAATGAGCATCTGGCCCTGAAGGGCCCGCGCTTCATGCTCGCGCCCATGGAGGGCATCAGCGATGTGGCGTTTCGCCACTGGTGCCATCTGCATGGCGCGGAGGTGACCTTCACGGAGATGGCAAGAGTGGACGCTCTGCTGCGCGGCAACAGGGCGACGTGGCAGCGCCTTATGCGTGACAGCACCCCTACCATCCTGCAGGTGCTGGCGTCCAGGCCAAAGGACCTTGACGCGCTTCTGCGTGGGCTGCCCGATCGATTCGACGGGATCAACCTGAATCTGGGCTGCCCGGGTCCGGAGATTGTGCGCTCAGGACAAGGTTGCGCCATGATAAAGCGCATCAGCCGCGTGCAGGAGCTGGTGCAGGTCATCAAGCGCAATGGCTATGAGGCCAGCATCAAGATGCGCCTGGGCCTGAACGCGTACGAGAAGGAGCGCAAGGCTTACCTGCATCTCATCGATGCGGTGGACGCTGAGTTCTTTGTCATCCACGCACGCCATGGCAGGCAGTCATCCGCGCAGCCGGCTGACTGGTCTGTGTTCCCTGAGCTGGTCGCGACAGGAAAGCGCATCATCGCGAATGGCGATATCAGCGAGCCCCTGCACCTGCAGCAGCTGGCAGGCGTGGCTGGCGTCATGATTGGGCGCGCGGCCGTGCACGACCCTTGCGTGTTCGCGCGGCTCCGGGGCAAGGAGTGCGACGCGGACCTTGACGAGTACCTTGCGCTCGCGAAGACATACAAGACCCCGCGCGCCTATGTCGATAGGGTGACGCGACATGCATCAACGGGTGTCATGCAGGGATGATGCGACAGCAGGCCCCAAAACCTTTAAATAACACGGCGCAAAAGCCCATCTGTATGCTACAAGAGCGCGATTTCATCGAATTGGACTACACGGGCACCACAGAGGGCACTGTCTTTGATACAACGTCCATGAAGGTAGCCAAGGAGCATGGTCTTCCTGACAAGGGCCTCAAGCCCGCTGTCGTCTGCCTTGGCGAGTTTGGCATCATAACAGCCCTGGCGAAGGAGCTTATCGGCAAGGAGCCGGGCAAGGACTATACCATCACCTTGCAGGACGCGTTCGGCAAGAAGAGCGCAGCTGCCATACGCATGATACCAGCGTCAGCGTTCAGGCGCGACAAGGTCGTGCCCCAGCCGGGCATGCAGATAACGGTCGATGGGCAGATGGGCACCATCATGACCGCACGCGGTGGCAGGTTCATGGTCGATTTCAACCATCCACTGGCCAGCAGGATCGTGTCGTATCAGGTCAAGGTCAATAAGGTGCTCAGCGAACCAAGCCAGAAAGTAAAGGTCGTCATAGAGCACGCGCTCGGCACGGAGATACCGGCTGTGGAGATGGACGGCGAGACGGCAAGGGTCGTGTTGCCTGTCGATCTGCCAAAGGAGCTTCACGGGCCATTGGAAGCCAAGGCGAAGGAGCTCTGCGGCGTCTCAGCAGTAACGTTCACCAAAGTAGAGAAGAAAGAAGAGAAAGTCGAGAAGAAATCAGCAGATGGCAAAGAAACTGGGACAGCCTGAGATCAGCATCGGCCTCGTTGGCCATGTGGATCACGGCAAGACGACACTCACCGAGCGGCTTAGCGGTAAGTGGACCGACACGCATTCTGAGGAGATAAAGCGAGGTATCACCATCCGCCTGGGCTACGCTGACCTGGTCATCTACAAGGCAGAGGACGGTTCCCTGACCACGGATGAGAAGAAAGGCAAAGAGGCCGTGCGCAAGATATCATTCGTCGACGCTCCTGGCCACGAGTCGCTCATGGCGACCATGCTGTGCGGCGCGACCATCATCGATGGCGCCCTGCTGCTGATAGCAGCCAATGAGCCCTGCCCTTTGCCGCAGACACGAGAGCACCTGACTGCCCTGGAGATAATCGGTGTCGAGCGCGTGATAGTAGTACAGAACAAGGTCGATCTGGTGAGCCCGGAGGACGCCAAGAAAAACCATCAGCAGATAGCAGCGTTCCTGGCTGAGACTCCGTACAAGGACGCGCCCATCATCCCCATCTCAGCGCAGCATGGCGTGAACATGGACTTCCTGCTGCAGGCCATCCAGGACACATTTCCCACGCCAAAGCGTGACGCCAAGAAGGAGCCGCTCATGTTCATTGCAAGGTCATTTGACATCAACAAGCCCGGGACAGACCCACGCAAGCTGCAGGGCGGCATCCTTGGCGGCGCGCTGCGTCAGGGCGTGCTCAAGATAGGCGATACGATAGGGCTCTCGCCCGGTCACATGGTAGTCGAGAAGAACAAACAGATATGGAAACCGCTCACGACAAAGATAACAGGCATCACCACGGGCGGCGAGCAGGTGAAGCAGGCAGGCCCGGGCGGCAGCATCGGTGTCATGACAGAGCTTGATCCGGCAGTGGTCAAGGCAGATTCCCTGACCGGATGCCTCGTGGGCAGGCCTGACAAGCTGCCTCCTGTCTGGTACAGTTTCACGCTCGAGACGCACCTGCTGGAGCGCGTGGTCGGCAGCAAGGACGATCTGGTCGTCGAGCCCATCAAGCGTCAGGAGATGCTCATGCTCAATGTCAATGCGGCCGCGACCGTGGGCATCGTGTCAGAGCTCGGCAAGAACCAGTTCACCTGCTCCCTGAAGATACCGGTGTGCGCTGATCCCGGCAGCCGCGTGACCATATCCCGCCGCGTCGGCAATCGCTTCCGGCTCATCGGCTTTGGCATCATCAAGGAGTGACCTGACCCAGTATCCTTCTACTCCATTTCGCCCCCATATTCTTCCATGGCGAGGGTTAACGTGTGAAGCATCTGTGCATGAGGCACGTTCCGCCTGCATGCGATACGACGTGGCTGATGGAGCATCCGCCGCATGCCGTCGAGCATCATACAAAGGCCTCCACACCTGAGCAGCTCAGCACCACAGCAGTCATGCGGCACTCGCCCCGCTGATTCAAGAGCCCTATAGCTTGACCATTTGCGCAAAGCAGCGAAATAAAACAGCAGGATAAGCCCCCCACACTCATTACGATTTCCTTCATCCCTGCCCGAAACGCTTTTATGCTCAGCAGTGTTGCGTTGGCGCAGGTGATACTATGAGAATCGCGGTCATCGGCTATGGCGTCATGGGGCATATCATCGCGGATTGCGCGCGCAAGAGAGGGCATGATGTCGTGGCGACCATAGACCCGGTGGCTGCTGATGCCACGCACAAGGATATCGCGTCAGGTGTCAAGGACGCTGAGGTGTGCATCGACTTCACGCATCCTACTGCCGCGGTGGGCAACATCAAGGCCGTCATGGCCGCAGGCAAGCGGCTGGTCATCGGCACGACCGGCTGGTATGGGCAACTCGATGAGGTCAAGCCCCTGGTCAAGACTGCCCTGCTGTATTCACCGAATTTTTCCATTGGCGTCAATATCTTCTTTCGTATGGTCTCTGGCGCGGCTCAGCTGTTCAATCCCTTCCCCGACTATGATGTCTATTCCTATGAGCTGCATCACACGCGAAAGGCGGATTCGCCAAGCGGCACAGGCAAGCGCCTTGGCGAGCTGTTGCTGGCGGGCCTTGACCGCAAGGACACGCTTATTTTCGACAAGCTTGACAGGCCGCGCAAGGACAACGAGCTGCACGTCGCGTCGGTCAGAGCCGGTAACATACCTGGCACGCATGTCGTGGGGTTTGATTCCGACGTCGACAGCATCGAGATGGTGCATACTGCCAAGAACCGTGAGGGTTTCGCCCTTGGCGCGGTGATAGCCGCGGAATGGATACTGGACAAGAAGGGAGTCTTCTCCATCGACGACCTCATGGATGACGTGCTCAGGGGCAGGATGCCGTCATCGTAGCCTGAAATGAGCGCGTAGCAGGAGCAACAGCAGCCGTGCTCTCGATAGGCAACTCAACGCTCTGCTCTATAAGCGCGTTCACGTCAAACACAGGCATGACCAGTGACAGGTCAACAGTCCATCATTGACCCATGGTCAGACAGGTGATAAGGATGTGTGAATAGTGATACCGTGAGTTCATTGCAGGAAGGTCGCGGCCCGGACCAGTCTATGTTGCGAGTATCCTGATGGTCTCTCGTTGTACAGTGAGGATGAGCTCTTTGAGGGTCTTGAGCTGACCGAGATCGATGCTGGTCTCGACGCCGTAGGTGGAGAGCTCTCTGCTTGCGCGTATGGTGGACGAAGACGCGTGCGTGTCAGGGTCTAGTGTGTCGAACTGTGCGATGAGGTCGCGCTCGAGGGTTACTGCTTTTTCTGCTATGAGGGTTTGCAGGGCAGTGATGGTGCACGCTTGGTTTCTGGATGCGTAGCCGTATTTCGCGAGGATGGCCAGAAAGCAGTGGTAGATAGCGTAGAATCCGGCATTGAGTGCCCAATCACGCATGTCATGTTCTTCAAGGGTCTGGAGTACGATATAGTTGTACTCTGATTTTTGTAGGTGTCTGCGTGCGAGCGTGAGGTTGGGTTTGACGCGTGAGAGGCGTTTTGGGTCTTTCATGCACCATTTGAGGTGTTCTTTGATTTGAGGCATTGTTGGACCACCCGGACGTATGTCTCTGGATTATGGAAGATGATGTTCTCTGATAGCATGGAGTAGAAGGCAGGGTTGTCTTTGTTGGTGAGGATGTCGACGGGGGTGATGTCCACGTAGCGGACGGGTTTGGTGATGAGTTGGGATCTTTGGATGGCTTGTTTTATGGAGCGGGTGTTCTTCGATTGGTCGGGCTCGTACATGAGGAGGACGTCGATATCGTGGTGTTGCTTGTTGTGGATGGATGAGCCGAAGATGATACCAAGCTCAATGTGTTGATTGAATTTTTGGAGGCTGTGAATCGGCACGGTCAACCAGGAGGGTGCATACCGGGCTTCTATGCTGAGCAGGTAGGTCATGAAGCTGATGGCTGAGGGGGAAGCATAGGCGAAGCTGTAGTAGTTGGCGTTGCCGAGGGATTTGATGGTAAGGAGTGATTTGTTTACGAGAGATTGGCAAAGCTTATTGGTATGTGCGTGGTTGATGCCGAGGAGTCGTGCTATGGTTCTGGAGTTGAGTTCGTCGTTGTAGTGCTTAAAGAGGTAGGTGAGTATGCGAAGCTCTGCCTTCGTGAATTGTATGTTGCTGACATCCATTCGTATGCTGATAGCACATATACTATATTAAGGTTTCCCCGCCATCATGCTCCGACGTCAAAAGCGAGAAGTCCACCTGTCGCGTATGATCCGAAGAACGCTCAGCAATTCATCACCCGATACAAATTCGTGCCCCCATACCGCCCGCCAATACCATCCTGCACGTCCCTGCCAGCACGCGCGATATTGCAGGGGGAGCCAGAGGTGGTATCAGTGAGCGTGGGCTGCTGGTTTAGCATGGTGGATTGACAGGCAAGTTTTCAATTTTTGCCTGTGATATAGTGATTGTGTATTGTGCTTGTTGTTAGAGCGCTTTTGAATTATTTAAAAAGCACAATGGTACGAGTTTCATTAAAATCATAACGAATTTGATTTACAGTTACTGTTTGATGACATCATGTTTAAATAATCAATACGGAATAGTCAAGGCAATGGATGAGTCTGTTTCGCGTAGGGAAGCACTAAGAAGGGCATTGGGCCTTGCTGGAGGCGTAGCAGTCAACACAACAGGCCTGGCCGCTCTAGCTAGCCTTCTCGCGCCAGAACCAGCGCGAGCGGATGAC
>MNWW01000074.1 GCA_001871415.1 Candidatus Woesearchaeota archaeon CG1_02_57_44
AAAATCCGCCACTCGGCGCTAACCGCGGCCTGAAGGCCGCGGTATTACCGCGCCTCGTCATTGCAGGCGGATTTTTGAATTGCAAAGCACGTCCTGAAGGACGGGGTATTCAACCCCGTGCTTTGCAATAAGAAATAGCGCTCAGGCTCCTGACTGAGAAACACACGTCTAGATACATACAATCGCGCTAAATCAAAAACTTCCCATTCCTCTGCACGACCTTGCCGTCCGCGATTAATTCACCGCCGACGCGAAGGTCCTTGATCATGTCCCAGTGCAGGGCCGATGCGTTCTTGCCGTTGCAGTCCTCATATGCCTGACCTAAGGCCAGGTGCACCGTACCACCTATCTTCTCGTCGAACAGGATGTTCTTGATGTACTTCTGTATCCTGTAGTTCGTTCCGATGCCAAGCTCGCCGACGTAGCAGGATCCTTTGTCCATCGCGATCATCTGCTTGAGGTACGCCTCGTTCTTTGTCGCTGTTGACTTGACGACCTTGCCGTCCTTGAACTCTAGCGTTATCCCCTCGACCTCGCGCCCGCCGTACACCTGCGGCCATTCATAGACAATGCGCCCGTTCACCGAGTCGGCGACAGGAGCGGTGAAGATCTCGCCGCAGGGCATGTTGTGCTGACCAGCGCCGAGCACGAACTTCATGCCGGCGACGCTCATGGTAAGGTCAGTACCTGCGGCCTTGATCCTGATAGTCTTCGCCTTCTGCAGTGTCTTCTGTTTCTTGCTATACGTCTGACCAAACGCCTTCCAGTCCAGGTTGGTCGCGTTGTAGACGAAGTCCTCGAATTCAGCGAGCGACATGTCCGCGTCTTGCGCGTACGAAGCTGTGGGATGGATGCACAGCACCCATTTAGTGTGCTTGACACGATATTTTGAGATCGGACGCATAACCTTTTGCCGCAGCGCCATCTTCTTGGGATCGATGCTGGAGAGCTCGCGCTTGTTCATGCTACCGCCGATGTAGATGACCGCGTCCGTCTTCTTCATCTCCGCCATCTCCAGCGAAGGGAAGTGCTTCATGTGCATATCACGGGCATTCTTGTAATACAAATATCCCATGCCCTCCAGTCCGACATGCACACGGGGGAACGCGCCCTTGCGTAGCACCCGGACATAGCAGGCCTTGATGAGCTCCTCAGCGAACGCGCCGCCGACTATCTGCACCGTCTCGCCCTTCTGCACATTGGCGCTGTAGTTGACTAGGATGTCCGCAAGATCTTCTACTCGTTTGTCCATGGGTATCACGCGGGATGCTGTTTAGCAAAGGACCATCCCTATGCAGGCACACATGCCACCCCATATATATACCTTTAGTTTGGTCTTCCGCACAGACCGAAGATATGACAGACCCGGATATCCACGCCCTCCCCTCTCATCTGGGTGATGGTCTCATTCAGGTACCAGGTATAGGGCATATCATAGACCCTGGGCGCATTGCACGCCCCCGTGCCAAGCAGTATCCACGTATCGCTTTCCGCCAGCGTGGACAGCAGCTCCATCCGCTTCCTGTCCTTGACATATTCCGGCTCAGCCTCATGCCAGAACAGCAGGACCAGATTTCCTTCAGCAATGGCACTATCCAGCAATTCCTCGCGTGGAGAGGGCTCGGAGAGCTGACCGAAGTAGTTGAGCACTGGCCAGGAAGTGCTCATAAGCCTGCAGCCCGTCAGGTTCAGCTCCTGCAGCGTGTCAATGGCGCTGGTATACAGCGATGGATGATAGTGTGTGGTCGCGTCATGCACCTGCCCAAGCGCAACCAAGCTATAGACGAGCATAGCAAGCACGACAAGACCTACAGCCCTGAACTTGCGCAGTGCGAGCGCTGAGAAGTACGCCGCTGGAAGGACCAGGGGAAACACATAACGAAGGTCACGCACGATGATGCCCTTGTACTGGATGATGCCCAGCAGGAGCACGGCGAACATGACCCATGAGACCAAAGGATCCTCCATCCGTATCTCCCCGCTGTCGCCAGCGTGCGCCCGCCGCGCCATGCCCCTGCTTGCCTTGCGGCCCCCCTCCTCCTTGCCCCGCTCTTCCTCATTGCCCTGCTGCCCATCCTTGCCGCGCCCCTTCTGCTTCCGACCCGCAGACAATCCTATGATGAGCCCCCACAGAGCAAAGGGCAGCAGCAATCCAAAAGGCAGGAGCGAATCTATCCATCTTGTCTGCGTCGCCATGTAAGGTCTGCGAAACGCGATGTTGAGCGCGTAGGCATCAGCCACCCCCATGAGCGGATGGCCCCAGCGGATCCAGCAATACAGAAGCCAGGGAACCATGACAATGATCAGAGCGAGCGTTCCGTATAGTAATTGGCGCCAGTTGCGCCAGGAGCCCTTACCATCGTTCCTGCCAGTTTTCCTTGCAGACGTGGTAGGACTTGCGGACTTCAAATAACGTGCAGACCCGATGAGCCACGGGTCTGGACGAAACAGCAGCAACAGCAATGGCGCGAACATGACCAGATTATACCGTGTCAGCACGGCAAGTCCCAGCCACATCCCCGCAGCCCACCTGCCTTCCAGCGCGCTGGTAATGAAGAGCAGCAACAGCGCGAGTGAGAGCAGCTCAGAGCCGTTGATGGTCGCGTTCCAGAGCATATAGGGCGTGAGTGAAAAAGCATAGAGCAGCAACGCAGATATCCTGCTCACGTTGGACAACCGCAGCACTCCCCAGAAGAACAGCGCTGAGCTCAGGACGATGAGCAGATACTCGCTTGCCCTCTCCCCAAAGACAGAAAGCAGCGCAAGCAACAGGGAGGTCAATGGTGGATCGACAACCTCAAAGTACGTGCCACCGGAGAACCAGTGTCGGGCGCTCGCGACGAACGCGGCGAAGTCCCAAGACACTCCGAGCGAATGCTGCCAGAGCAGATAAGCCGTCGAGAGCACAAAGAGCGCGCCTAGCAGCAAGGCGCTTTTATCGCCGCTGCTTCCTTCCGCCCCACCCTTGCCAGCATCATTCATAGTATCACCGGATATCTTGCGCATCAATACCCTCGTCCGCACGGGCTCATTCATACCGCAGCGATTCCACAGGGACTGTCCGTGACGCGACGAACGCCGGCAACAGGCCCGCACCGATGCCGATGAACGCCGCGAAGAAGAGTCCGAAGAGCGTCAGCCCAAGGGTCGGCCGTATGAGCAGCAGCCCGAAACCTGCCGCCTTCGCGATGCCCGCGATGGCAAACGCCATACCGAATCCGCATATGACACCGATGGTGCCGCCCAGCATGCCGATACCCGCTGACTCGAGCAAAAACATCATCAGGATCCTGCTGTTGCTCGCGCCGATGGCCTTCATCACCCCTATCTCGCGAGTGCGCTCAAGCACACTGGTGAACATGGCGTTCATTATACCGATGCCTCCCACCACAATCGATATCATGCCGATGCCTGCAAGCACGATGCCTATCATGCCGAGCACTCCCTGGATGCGCCGGATGAGCTGCTCAGGTGTGAAGACCTGGAAGTTCCTGTCTGAACGCGTCGCGTTCAGACGCTTCTCAATCCTGCCCGCGACTTCAGCGACATCCTGCCCGTCAGCGACGTGCACGATGATGGCGTTCAGTGAATCCTGCTTGTCGAAGAGCACGCGGGCCGTATCCAAAGGAAGATACATGATACCGTCGGTCTGTTCGCTGCCCGTTGATGCGAAGATGCCGATAACCTTGAAGTCCTCACCCTGCACAGAGATCTTGTTTCTCACGCGTATCTCCTTGTCGAAGACACGGTTGGCCAGCTGATCCCCTATGACCACGACATGGTTCTCCCCTGACTTGGGAGGTCTGCCGTCCGCGAAGTCCAGGTTCAGGTCGATGAACAGCTGTTCAGCCTGACGGCTTTCGACCGCCATGATGGTCCGGTAGCTCTTCTCACCATTGTACTCGACCTCGCCTATCTGCCCGAGTGCTCCTGCGGCATATGCCACGCCTCGTACGCCGTCGATGGTACCGACATCCTTGTCCGTCAACCCTGACAGACCGACAGGAGGGCCATTGGCGCCGCCCGGAATGACCCTGATGTTCTGGGCCCCGAAGCCGAGCAGAAGGTCTTCGATCGCGTTCTGCATGCCCTGACTGAGCGCCATGAGCCCGACGATAGTGGCGACACCGATGATGATGCCTATGAGCGTGAGCCACGCGCGAAGGCTCCGATGCTGCATGCTCCGCAGGGTGTAGGCGAGAGGGTTCATTTGCGAAGCGCCTCCACAGGAGTCATGCGTGCCGCTTGCAGAGAAGGGACGATGCCGGAGAGGGCGCCGGCAAACGCGGAGAACAATATGCCTAGTAACAGAAGCCCCGGAGTCACCTTGATGAGCAGAGGGACGCTGCTGCCCTTGGCGCCAAGCTCGACGAGCTTTGCCATGCCTATGCCAAGGGACGTGCCGATGACGCCGCCGACCGTGCCGACGAGCGTGCTCTCGATGAGGAAGATGACGAAGATGTCACGCCGCCGTGCGCCGATGCTCTTCATGACGCCGATGTCGCGCGTGCGCTCCAGCACGCTCGTGAACATGCTGTTGGCGATGCCGATGCCGCCGACCAGCAGCGAGATGGACGCGATACCGACGAGCACGATGCGGATGATGCCCAACGCCATGTTTATCTGCCCGGTTATCTGCTCAGGGGTCATCACGTCGAAGTTCTCGTTGTTGCGCGCCCGCTTGAGCGCCTTGTGCGCGGCGTCGGCCGCCCTGTCCACATCGACGCCGTCCTTGACGCGAAGGTCGATGAACGTGACTCCCTTGGGCGCGCCGCCCAGCGCGCGGGCCTCTTCAATGTCGATATAGATGGCAGAATCATCCTGCTCATTGCCCACAGACTCAAAGACGCCCGCGACCGTGTAGCTATTGCCGTTGATGTCCAGCTTGCTTCTGACCTTCACCGGGTCAGAGAAGACCCCATCACCGATGAGCGAGCCCACATTGATCTCCTTGGTCGAGCCGTCGGCGATGGGCCTGCCCTGGGCCATCTTGATGTCGAAATCCTCAAAGCGCTTCACCATGTCCTTGGTGGGCATCCCGTAGAGCATCAGCGACTTGGTCTCTTTGCCGTAATCGACCGTGCCGCTTAGGATGTAATACGGCGTGACGTATTTCCAGTCGCTCATACGCTCAAGGACTTCGACATCCTTGATAGTGAGCCCTTCGCTCACCCCCGCGCCTGGACCCTGGAAGCCCTTGGGCATCACAAAGATGCGGTTGGTGCCGAACTGCTCGAACGCGTCCTCAATGGCGTACTGCATACCCTGCGACACAGCGAAGAGGGAGACAACCGCAGCAGCGCCGACAATGATACCGAGCACGGTCAGCCACGAGCGCAACTTGCGCTGGCGCATGCCCAGAAGAGCGATGCGCAGATGATAGTCCACAGCTATGGCCTCCGGTCCGGCCCCTCGGGCAAGTGCATGATCATCATGCCAGGCCTACTTCTTCTTCCTGCGCCGCAGCAGCCACCAGACCAGCGCGACGACCAGCACGATGATGACAGGCAGGTAGTTTCGCGGAGCCGTGATTATGCCCAAGGCGATCGCCTGCTGCGTCGTGTACAATGTCAGGGGGAGCGTCGCGGTGGTGCTGTACTCCTGGTCGAACTCGTCCTTGAAGGCGAGCTTGGCCATGACAGGGACCGCGTCGCCCGTGCTCTTGACATGCAGGGTGTATTCCGCGGTCTCGTAGTCATCGCTCGCCAGGTTGCCAAGGTACAGCTTGGGGCTGGAGATGATGTCAAACGCATCATTGGGCAGCAGCTCCATGATGGCGTAGCGCATCTCTGCGGCACCGGTGTTGGACACGCTGATCACGAGCTTGCCCTGCTTGCCTTCAATGAGCCCTTCGGTATCGTCTATATTGACCAGGTAGCTGGGCTCATTGCGGATGATGGCGGAGAGGGTCGCGTTCTTGGTGTAGGCGACGCCGTCGCGGTCCTCGAACATGAACCAGACGAGCATACTCTCCACACCGCTAGTCGCAGTGGTCGACGCGATGAGCGGGAAGTGCGCGAGAGCGCTCGCGCCCTTGGGCATATCCCCGATGAATTGCTCTGCTGACTCTCCTGAGGGAAGCAAGGAAGTTCCTGCCAGCGCGAGCGTCGCGCGAAGGTTCTTGATGTAGGCGTTCCTGCTCTTGACCGCCAGGTCAAGCGCGCCCTTCTGGCCAGCCGCGATCGTCTCAGGAGACCAAGTCACTGATTCGACGCTGAGTATGGGTGTCGGCGTCTTGACCGTGATATTGAACGGGTCTGGCTCGACTGCTGTGCCGCCAAGGATCATGCGTACGCGTACCTCCTGGTTCCCTTCAGGGGCCTGAGCATCGACCGCGAGGCGGTACTTGACGACCGCGCCATCAGGGCCATTCTGCAGCCCGATGAGCGAACCGATATCGACACGCGCTTTGCTGAGTAATTCGAAGGGAGGACCTGCGAGCAATTCGAGCGAGACATTGCCGCTCTGCTTTGTCCCGAAGTTTTCCACTTTGAAACGCGCCTCAACAATACTGCCCGCCTGTACCGGGTCAGGGTCCTGGCTGAGCAGCGAGACCTTGATATTGGCGGACTGGCTATAGCTCGCCAGCGCCGGAGTGGCGCATAGCATCAATGCCAGCAACAAGACGACGTAACCTGCCCCAAGCCGCGTCGCGAGCCCTGATACAACCCGTGTCGCAGAATCGTCTGCAGGAGCATCCCTCTTGGGCCCCATCAAATCACCTCTTGGTCTCATGTCGTTGTTTATCATCGTGTTTCCCCTCTTTGTGTGTTGTCTCATCGTGTTTTCCTCCCTTATCGTTGGACCTGGAGCCGATAGCCCCCGTGTCCTTGACTACTTTCCCGTCCGCCAGCCTGATGACGCGCTCCGCGTATGACAGCAGGGATGGATCGTGCGTGACTAGGACGATGGTCTTCTTGTCCTTCTGGTGAAGCTTGGTGAGCAGCTCCATGATATGCTTGCCTGTGGCGCTGTCCAGGTTGCCAGTCGGCTCATCAGCCAGGATCATGTCAGGGTCATTAGCTAAAGCCCGTGCGATGGCGACCCGCTGTTGCTGACCACCGGACAGCTCGGAGGGCCGATGGTGCATGCGATCGCCAAGGTCCACCAGATTCAGCAGCTCTCTTGCGCGCGTCAGCTGCTCTGCGTCGGTTTTTCCCTGGAACATCAGGGGAAGCATGACATTCTCCATGGCTGTCAGTGTGCCGATGAGGTTGAACTGCTGGAAGATGAAGCCGATAGTATGCCCGCGTATCCCCGCAAGCTCTGATTCGCCCATGGCGCTGATATCGTTTCCAGAGAGGAATATGTGCCCGCTCGTCGGCAGGTCAAGGCAGCCGACCAGGTTCATGCAGGTGCTCTTCCCGCTGCCAGAAGGTCCGGATATGGCGACAAAATCGCCAGGCATGATGCTGATATTGACTCCTGCGAGCGCGTGCACCTGCGCCTCACCCATGGTGTAGGTCTTGACCACATTGCGCAGCTCGACGATAGGTCGGGTCATTCTGCCGCCCCCGTGTGCGCGCTGGCGCTTTCGCGCGTTCCCGCGCGTGCCTCGTTCCCACCAGGCGTCCGGCCATGTCCCTTGCGGACGCTTTCCTTGTCAAGCCATGAAAGCTCCGCCTTGAGCAGCGCTGACGCCCTGCGCCACATCAGTTCATGACTGAGTGTGTCAGGCAGAGCAAAGGTGTCAAGACGCGCGTATTCAGCAGCGAGCTGTCTTCTGCGCTTGGCAAGGCACGTTTTCAGCTGTGTCTCCGTGAGGTGATGCGCAAATGCCAGGCCGGAATAATAGGCATCATAATCAGGGATTCCCTGCGAGAGCGCTGTTTTCAGCTCTATGTGGAAGCGCTTGCGCCCCATAGGCGTCAGGGCGTAATGCTTACTGCCGTCCTGTCCCTTTTTGACTTGGCCTTGCTTTTGCAGCCTGCCAAGGATGTGGTAGATGGATGAGAACGCCATGCCCGAACACGACTCGGTCAGGTCCGCCATGCGTTTGAGCTCATAGCCGCTCATGGGCTTCTCCGCGAGGAAGCCTAACACGATGAGATCATGGTCCAACACCATTATTCCAACTTGGAATAGCTCATTAATAAAGGTTGCGACCTCCTCCAAGAGGCCTGCCTCCGACCAAGTCCGCATCCCCCCACGCCTCTTGCGCCCCCTCTATCACGCAGCAACCTTTTTAATTCCCCCCCATTCCCGGCGTACTGATGGCAAAGCACACCCACAATCACCACAATCCCCAGATTGTGACGCCCCAAAGGGCCAAGAAAGACCCACAGCGCAGGGCAAAACTCCTGCTCGGCTGGGCGCTGGGGTTCATCATGGTCAGCAGCACATTCGGCTTTCTCATGGGGAGCAGTTTCAACGGCAACAGCATCACCTATGGTAAATACCAGTTCCGCCAGGAGCAGGACAACACCTTCACGGTCAAGATAAAGGGAAAGGTGCAGACCTTCTACTTCCTGCCCGACCAGCTCCAGAATGTCAATATCACAGGAGACCCTGTAGGTACGCTGCAGACCAGTCAGGCCATAGCCATCAGCTTCGTACCTAACCAGAGCAACGCCCAGGGTGTTGACCTGTTGCGCTACCTGCTGGAACAAGAGTTTCAGGAGAAGGGGACCTACGTGATCCATGGCGCCACCACATCGCTCCCGGCCTTGCAACAGATCTCCTGCGCCAATGCCAGCTCATTTGTGCCCGTCATCGTGATAGCTCCAGGCAATGCGACGAGCATCGATGAATCCGATGATTGCGTGACCATCAGGTCGCCTAGCGCAGCAGGATTCATCCAGGCCCATGATCGCCTCAAGTACGGGATGTTGGGTGTGATGGAATGAGCCATGACAATGCGCAGCATGATGAAAGCGGCCAGCAGCGTTCCCATGCTCCTCCTGAAACAAGCGCAAAGCAACGAACAGAGAAGCACATGAAAGAGCAGTACATTGCTGAACAGGAAACGCCCGAAACGGATGACGATGGATATCTGCCCGTCAGCATGAGCAAGGTCACGGCTGATGAAGATGCGTCAGTGAGCAAGGAGGACGAGGACAAGCTCCAGGATGACGCAGAGCGGCAACCTTCTGATGACGCGCCCTCCACGGACACGGACACTCCTGCGATAGACAAGCGCGAGAAAGGAAGCTTCAGCACCGTCATCATCATCCTCGTCATATTCTCCCTTCTCACAGCCATCCCATTCCTCATGCACCGCCAGCAACAACCAAGCAACGTGAATGTGCTCACCTACAACAACTATGAGTTCATCCGCATGGAAGCAGAGCAGCTCTGGTACACGAAGGTGCAACTGGGCGATACCATCTATGACTTGCAGTTGCACAATTTTCCCAAAGACCTCGAAGATATCCCGGTGAAGGGAAACGTGAATGAATCATTCATGAAGCCCTATGTCTATATCGCCTTTGACCCGGTTGCCCAGAACCAGTATCAGGATTCCTATGTCGCCCTGGCAGCAGGCCAGCTCTCGCTGAATCTCGCGCAGGCCATCAAGATGCAGCCATTGTCCGCGTACACCACCAACGCTTCCACTAGCACCTCGAATTTCACGGACAACCCAGTCATCACCTGCGCAAGCGATGAACCAGTCATCATCCTGAATAATACTCCTGACGCGTCAGGAGACGCGCCCACACCTGAAGTCGTGCTCGAGGGGACCTGCGTGCAGGTGCATGGGACAGGCAATGACATCTTGCGCGCCTCCGAGCGCCTGCTCTACCATTGGTATGGCATCATGCAGTAACAGGCTGCACAAGTCCCGCCCCATCCCCTCGCCAGGCAATGGCAACGCCCAGGCAACAGATCAGCATGCGCAACGCACCGAAGAACTATCATGGAAAACGACCACTACTTCACTGCGGAGCAGAGCGCGCCATTGCGCACCAGCGTGATCGAGGAATACTTGCTTGGCCAGCCCTTCTCGTTCACGGTCGCGCCCGGCGTCTTCTCCAACCGCAGGATAGACAAGGGCTCGCGTCTGCTCGTCGAGACATCGGTGATGATGGTGATGCAGGAGCGAAACAATCAGCAAAGCGTCGGAGAATACTCAACCACCAAGCAACCAGCGACAACCGGACCCGCAGCGATCAAACCAGCGTCAACCGATGCAACCAAACCCCCTCATCGCCTTCGCGTCCTTGACCTTGGCTGCGGCTACGGCGTGGTCGGCGTTGCATTCGCGAAGTTCCATCCTGAGACTGAGGTCCTGCTGACAGACATCAACCCGCGCGCGGTCATGCTGGCGAAGGAGAATTGCATCGCGGCAAAATTACAG
Source organism: Candidatus Woesearchaeota archaeon CG1_02_57_44 (assembly GCA_001871415.1). Taxonomy (GTDB): domain Archaea; phylum Nanobdellota; class Nanobdellia; order Woesearchaeales; family CG1-02-57-44; genus CG1-02-57-44. The sequence continues at coordinate 10,298 of MNWW01000074.1, forward strand.
AACACCAAGACGAAAGTCGTTGATGGGCTGGGAAAGACGGGCAGCAAGAGCCTGTGCGCATTCGACCTCATCCTCCACAATCCCCCGCAGGCAGCGGGCCTGAAGATGTGCTATCGCCTCATCGAAGAAGCCTGCCAACACCTCGCTCCTGGAGGTTCACTCCTCATCGTCTCCAGGCACAACAAAGGCGGAAGCCGGCTCGCGGCGCACATGGAATCCTGCCTGGGCAACATGCAGAGCGTCAAGAAAGCAGGGCAGTATCGTGTGTATCAGGGAATCAAAGAGCGATAGAAGTCATCCCGTCAACATCGACCTGCACCAACAGCGCTTCCAACAATGACAAGCAGGAACGAAAGACCTATCTTCTGCGTATCAGCTCCTCCATCCCACCCGGCGTGGCCGCGACCAATCGCACGCCGATGCCCGAGGACAACAGTGCCCCCAGCACGGCCATATGCAGCTTGCCTGGCCCGCTGTAGAGGCTGAGCGCGACCTCAAGCTCATTGGTGCTGATGCGACGCGCGAGCTCAGCGGTCAATAGAGTTAACGGCGCCGCAAGGTCTGCTTTTATCATGACGCACTGACTTGTGCCAATCACCGAGGATATCGCTGCAGAAACAGCAGCATCGTCTCCTGCAGGAAGAACCACTATCACACGCGAGAATTCCTGCCGCATAGCGAGAAGCTGCGCGTGCTTGATCCCTTTGTCATTGGCCGCGCACACCACAAGCTCTGTCATGGGCAAGGGTAAATCCCTGCCCATTATATAGGTTATGCGCGTCTGTCCGGTGAGCTTGCGGCGGCGACGAATGCCTTATAGAGCGGATTCGGGCGAAGCGGCCTGCTCGTGAATTCCGGATGGAACTGCACACCCACAAAGAACGGGTGCTTGGGCAGTTCCAGTATCTGCATGATGGGATGCTCCGGATGCTTGCCGGAGAACACCATGCCCGCTTTCTCGAGCTGCGCGATATAGTCAGGATTGACCTCGTAGCGATGCCGGAAACGCTCGCGCACATGAGAAGCGCCATAGATGGCATGGGCCTTGGTGCCTGATTTGATTTCCACGTCCCTGCCGCCAAGGCGCATGTTGCCGCCGAGGCCTTCAATCTTTTTTTGCTCAGGCAAGATATCGATGACCGGCTCGCAGTCAGTGTCTAGCTCTGTGCTGCCCGCTTTGCTGATGCCGCAGACATGGCGCGCGTACTCAAGCACCGCCATCTGAAAGCCGAAACACAGGCCAAGGTACGGTATGTTATGCTCGCGCGCGTATTGGATGCACGCTATCTTTCCTTCGCTGCCGCGCTTGCCGAATCCGCCAGGGACGATGATGCCGTCGACGTCCTTGAGCGCTTCTGCCGCTGCCTGATCATCCTTGATAGCAGTGGTCTCTATCCATTTGATATTGACAGAGCAGCCACTTGCCACGCCCGCGTGCTCGAGTGACTTCAGGATGCTCGCGTAGCTGTCGCGCAGGCCCGTGTACTTGCCAGTCATGCCGATGGTGATCTTCTTCTTCGGATGCAGAAGCGATGCCATGAACTCGTGCCATTGCGCCCGGGCAATAGGATTGTCCTTGACCGTGAAGCCCAGGAATTCCGCGACGCGCCTGTGCAGTCCCGCCTGCTCGAGCAGGTCGGGGATGAGATAGACGCTGTCCATGTCATGCACCCCGACGACACGCTCCATCGGGACATTCGAAAAGACGCTTATTTTTTCACGCACTTTCTCTGTCGCTGGATTCGTGCTGCGGCACGCGATGATATGCGGCTGGATGCCCATACCCAACAATGCTTTGATGCCCAGCTGCGCGGCCTTGCTCTTCTGCTCGCCTAAGAACTGCGGCTCAAGCAGGTAGGTGAGCGCGACATTGCACACATTGCCTGGGCCTTCTTCATAAGCAAGCTCACGCATGGCTTCGATGAAATACGCGTTCTCGATGTCTCCCGCAGTGCCACCGACCTCGATGAACACCAGGTCCGCGTTACGAAGCATCGCAAGCTCCCGCATGAAGCGTTTGATCTCTCCCGTGACATGCGGGATGAACTGCACGTCGCGGCCAAGGTACTTACCCTTGCGCTCGCGGTTGAGGATCATAGAGAAGAGCTTGCCGCCTGTGAGATAGTTCTCTTTGCTCAGGGGACAGTCAAGGAAGCGCTCGTAGGTGCCAAGGTCCATGTCGCTTTCCGTGCCGTCGTCCAGGACGAATACCTCTCCGTGCCGGTACGGGTTGAGCGTTCCAGCGTCGACATTGAGATAGCCGTCGAATTTGACCGGAGCGACCACAAGACCACCGTCCTGCATCAGTTTTGCCAGCGCGCTGGAGAAGATGCCCTTGCCAAGACCGCTCATGACCGTGCCAAAGACGACGACATACTTGGTCTTCCCTGGCTTGTAGCCATCAGGCACGGGCGTGTAAAACTCGTGTTCGTCACTCTTCTTTGCAATGGATGTGAATACTTCATTCATACGGTTCCCACCGTAAAACCGGGATGCCCCTGCGGTTCTTATGCTTTGTGTTTGCGGCGCGCAGGAGAAAGCACGCAGGAGGAAGAGCGCAGGAGGAAGAGCGCAGGAGCAAGGATGACGCAATCAGTCCTGCGCTACCTTCCCAGCAGGCCCATCACGAACCCGAAGCCGTCAAGAGGGGGGATGGGTAGCATGTTCAGGACAAAGAGGAACATGTTGATCTGCTTGCTGACATGCCAGATGGGCGCCCAGTCCCTGCCGCCCCAGCCACGCTTGAGCGCCTGTCCGGACACGAACCAGAGTAACAGGTTCGCGAGCGGGCCTGCAAGACTCACAATGGCGTACGCGAGCGGAGGGGCATTGCCCCAAAGCGACACATAGCCAGGCACGAAGATGATAGGAAAGCCGACCATTTTCAGCACGACCCCGAAGAACAGCCAGCCATACGCCGCATGCAGCACGGCGTTCAGGCCAAGCGCCATGCCGACGAACTTGTGCGCGAGCTCATGCAAGACGACCGCAGGAGCCGCTGCCAAAACCCCCCTCTTGAGCATCAGCAGCTTGTCCTGCCGACGTCTGGTGTATTGCTGGATAGGGTCCCTGCCTGCCGGCGCAGGCACGCTGTCCATGAAGAGCCAGCCGATGGCGAGCGCCATGACAACGATGGCGAGCAATTCTGATGCGACGAACATGCCATACCGCAGATAGCGTCATAATATAAAGCTTGGCATGCTGCGTCAATAATCCTCGAAGACCCAAAGCCCCAATGGCTCAAGGGACAAGCATTTTATGCAGATAATGAATTGCGAAGGCATATGACATATCGACAGCCACATCACACAGGCTCAGGAGATAGCCCTCCCAGACGCGCCATCATCATCGGCGTGACTGGCGATATCGGCTGCAAGCTGGCAGCAGAGCTGCAGCAGCGAGGGTGGAGCGTCGATGGCACCTATCGCGAGGGCCCAGCAGGCATAGTGCCAGCGTTGCCTGAGGACGTCCGCGGCTGGCCACTGGACCTCTCATCGCTCGATGGCCTGCGCGAAGGCCTGTCGATTGACACGCGGCTGGAGATGATAGCGGAGGGCGGCTATGACGCTGTCGTCTATGCCGCAGGCATGGATATCGCAGCGCCCTTCAGCATGCCTGTACAGAAAGAGGCGGGTCTCGAGGAGCGATTGCTCGCAGCATATAATGTGAACCTGGTCATGGCTGACCTTGCCCTGCGGCGCATGGTGGCGACGCTGGAGACACCGCAAGGGCCAAGACCTGTCGTGAATAAGGGCGCAGGGCTCATGCTGCTCGGCTCCGCGGCATCGGAGGGAAATCCCTTCAATAGCTCGTACGCCGCGGCCAAGCGCGGCATGCATGGGCTGGTCCGATCCGTGTTCCTTGAGCAGCCGCATCTGGAAGATTGGCCTTATAGGCTTGTCCTCGCTGAGTTCCCTTATGTCGACCTCGGCATGGGGCACAAGGCACTGAGATGGTATGGTAAGATGGCCCCATGGGTGGTGGACAAGGTCAAGCAGCAGGGATATATCATGCAGCCAGAGCAACTGATAGCGGGACTAGCGGATGTGCTGGAATCAGGGGACTTCCCCGTGACGATGCTGCCGCAAGGATTCACCACAGCCGATCTGCACGCGGTGACCATGATTGACCAGATCCCCCGGCGTCTCGGCCCCATCTCACTGGACTGGCTCCGGGAAGGTCTGGTGCGGGCTTATGATAGGTGGCCGATACGCCAGGTCGGTCAATGGGCGATAGGATCACTGATGTACGGACTGATGGGCAAGAGCCACCATCTCCCTGCAACGTCCTTGAAGAAAGGACGGCCAGCAGGAAGCAACGGCAATGGTAAGAGCGCCACCTAGCTGAAGCGGCATGGCTGTGTCACGCTCCAGAGGTCACCAGGCTACGTCCCGGAGAAGCGATGATACACGGGAGACCACGGCATGGAGACGGGCCACGTAGTAAATTTTAATAAACCCCTGCCTTTCTTGCCCAAAATGGACAAAGAGGGCGTCTCGCCCGGGGTCAGGGAGCATTCTCAGGCATCAGGCGACGCATCAGGACAGGATGCGCAGGATTGGCCGGAAGTCACGGATGTCTCAGCAAGCGAACAGAGCGACAAGTCTCACGAGGACGTCAGGAAGACGAGCGCGCATGACGAGCACAAGAGCGCAGCAGATACCCCCAAGCAGGATGGACCTGCGCAACAGGCCACGAGACCAGACCATACGCAAGCCCATCAGCAACCAGCGGCCCATGCGAAGAAGGAAGAGCCAAAGAGAGAGCCAAGGCCGAAGAGACCTCTCCCGACATTGCGTGGCATCTACCAGCATCATCACCACCAACTCTTGCTCATACCCATCCTGCTCCTTATCGGTTCCCTTGTCGTCATCGGCGTCAATTACGCGAGGACAGGCGAACTCATCGCGAAGGACGTCTCGCTCAAAGGAGGCGTCACGCTCACGGTGTTCAACGCGCCCGACATCGACGTGGACGCGCTGGAGGTCGAGCTGCAGCAGCACTTCAAGGCTGATGCGACCGTCAGGGGCCTGCGTGAGGCAGGGACCCAGCGAGGGCTCATCATAGACTCAGGAGAGATAGACCCGACAGCACTCTCCGATTACATCGAGGATCGCATGGGCATCACCAAGGATGACTACACCCTTGAGATGATAGGCGCCGCGCTAGGATCCTCGTTCTTCAAGCAGGCGCTCAGCGCGGTCATCTACGCGTTCCTGTTCATGGCCATCGTCGTGTTCGCCATCTTCCGTTCACCCATGCCATCCTTCTATGTCGTGCTCGCAGCGGTCTCGGACATAGTCATGACCTGGGCAACGCTTATCCTGCTGGGGGTCAAGCTCTCCACGGCAGGCATCGCTGGATTCCTGATGCTCATTGGATACAGTGTCGACACGGACATCCTACTGACCACGCGCGTGCTCAAGCGCAAGCACATCAGCGTGTTCGACGCGACCATGGGCGCTATGAAGACCGGCCTGACCATGACCTTGGCCAGCATGGCGGCCGTGATCGTGGCGCTCATCGTCACCACTTCCGACACCCTTCATCAGATCATGCTCATCCTGCTCATCGGCCTGATAGCCGATATCATCAACACCTGGCTGCAGAACGCGGTGCTGCTCAGGATCTATATGAAGAAGACGCATAAGGTGGACTGATGGGAAAGGCCAAGCAGATGCTCACGAACTGGAGGGTCCTGCTCCTG